>JBDQFW010000066.1:0-14974 GCA_040265735.1 Planctomycetota bacterium
GCCCTGCACTCCTTGCCGCGATGACCCCCTCGCCTGTCGGCCCTGGAGGCCGCCGCCACCTGCGCACGCGCTGCGTGCACCGGCCGGCTCGTCCGGACGCGACCCGCCCCGGACTCTCCCTGCCCATCGACCGCTCGTCCACCTTCCTCCAGGACGATGCCGCTCGGGACCTCACGGATGCCGGGCGCTGGGACGAGGCCCTTGTCTACGCGCGGTATGGCAGCCCCACCGTCGAGGCGGTCGAGCACCACCTGGCGGACCTCGAGGGCGCGCAGCGCGGGGTGCTGTTCAGCTCGGGGATGGCCGCCATCCACGCCGCGCTCCTCGGGCTACGGCAGCCCGGCCGGCCCGTGGCCGTGGCGCGCGAGCTCTACGGCGGGACCGCGGACCTGCTCACGGCGCTGGCGGAGCTCGGGGTCGAGGCCCTGCCCTTCTCGGTCACCGACCCCGCAAGCCTGTCCTCCGCCCTGGACCGGGGCGCGGGTCTCGTCTGGCTGGAGACGGTGAGCAACCCCACCCTCCGCGTGGCCGATCTCCCCGCGGTCGTGGGGCGCGCGCGGACCGCGGGCGCCCGCGTCGTCGTCGACTCCACCTTCACCTCGCCCGCTCTGTGCCGTCCTCTGGCCCACGGCGTGGACGCGGTGGTCCACTCGGCCACCAAGCTGCTCGGTGGACACTCAGACCTCCTCGCGGGCGTGGTGCTGGGGGACGCAGAGCTGCTCGATCCGGTCTGGACCTGGCGCAAGCGCGCGGGGGGCTCCCTCGACCCGCAGGCGGCGTGGCTGCTCGAGCGTGGCCTCGCGACCCTCGCCCTGCGCGCAGAGGCCGCCGGACGGGGTGCCGTGGCGGTGGCCGAGGCCCTCGCCCAGGATCCCCGCGTGGCCTGGGTCAGCCATCCTTCCCTTCCCTCTCACCCCGACCACGCTCTCGCCGCGGACCTGCTGGAGGGGCCGGTTCCTCTGGTCGCCTTCGCCCTCTGCGAGGGAGACGCGGGCCTGCGTCCCTTCGCGGACCGCCTCCGCGTTGCGCTCGACGCGCCGAGCCTGGGTGGGGTCGAGACCCTGGTCAGTCTGCCGGCCTTCATGTCCCACGCGGCCCTCTCCCCTGCGGAGCGCGAGGCGGTCGGGATCGGCCCGGGGACCGTCCGCGTGGCCGTGGGCATCGAGGACCCGCGCGATCTGGTCGAGGACCTGCTCCAGGCCCTCGGCTGAGCCCGGAGGGCGGTCAGTCAGGTCCGGACCGCAGCTCGTCGAGCCGCCGCACCTGCAGGTGGAACGCAGCGGCCTTCAGCAGCGTGGAGAGATTGATCGTCCACCAGACGCCGGCGGCGCCGAGGCCGTAGTGCACGGCCAGCAGCCACGCCAGAGGGAGGCGCATCAGGTTACCCGGGACGCTCACCCAGAAGATCGGGCGCGTGCGCCCCACGCCAAGGAGGACCTTCTCCTCCACGGCCTCCAGCGCGACGAACAGCTGGCTGAAGGCGAGGACACTCACATAGGAGAGGGCCTGGTCCTGGACTGCGGGGTCCGCCGTGAACAGGCGCACGAGCCAGGGGCCGAGGCCCGCGAACACGGCGGTGAACACGAGCCCGAGGACCGCCGCGATCTTGCGGGAGTTGTGGATCGCGAGGCGCGCGCGGGCGGGGTCACCCGCTCCGAGGTTGCGGCCCACCACCGAGGCGGACGCGACGGCCACTCCCAGGTAGAACGGGAACGCCACGCCCTCGAACGCGTTGAAGCCGATCGACAGCCCTCCCAGGGCAGCAGGCGGCAGCTCGGAGAACACGAGCTTGACGATGAACGCGTAGACGATCGAGTAGACGGCGATCGAGCCGGCGGAGGGGATGCCCGTGCGCAGGATGGGGGTCAGCTCGTGCAGCCGGACCTGACGCACGCGCCACCAGTGGATGCTCCAGCGCACCGCGAGCAGGGTGAGCCCGACGCCAACCGCCAGCCCGCGCGATGCTCCCGAGGCGTGAGCCGCGCCCGCCATGCCCCAGCGCTCGCCCTGGATCAGGCCGTCGCCGAGGCCCAGCTCGTAGATGAAGAGCGGGTTCAGGACGAAGTTGCTCGCCACCGCGCCGACCTGCAGCAGCAGGGGCGTGCGGCTGTCTCCCATCGACAGGAAGATGTTCGACACCAGCGGCGCGAGGGCCAGCAGCGGGGACCACAGGTGCACCGCGCGCGTGTACGCGATGAAGGGCTCGCGCTGCTCCGGGGCCAGCTCGAGAGCCGTCGCAAGGGGCTCCGCGCAGAGGAAGCCCAGGGCGCCGACGAGGAGGCCGATGGCTGCGCCGACCAGGAGTGCTCGTCCCACCACGGCGTCGCGCTCGGCCTGGTCGCCGGCCCCGCTCGCCCGTGAGATCAGGCTCATGGAGCCCGCGATCGCCACGAAGTAGGCGGCGAAGTCGAAGATCAGCAGGAAGGTGACGGCGCCCAGCGCCTCCTGCGCGCTGGCTCCGAGGTGCTGGACCCAGAACTGGTCGTTGACCCGAAAGAGGCTGCCCGCGACGAAGGACAGGATCGAGGGCCAGGCGAAGCGCAGCAGGCTGCGCGCGTCCGCAGGGGCCGCGCCTCCTCCGGCCCCCGAACGGGGGCCGCCGGACCGCCGGTCCGTGCGCTTGGGCCTGGGCTCCACCCTCAGTCTCGCTCGAGGCAGCGCACCAGGAAGAGCGGGGGCTCCTGTCCCTGCTCGAGGGGCCGCACCTCGAAGTCGAGGCGACCGGCCCGCGCGGTGCCGTCCTCCTGGACGCGCACCTGGTAGGTGCCGACCGCGAGGTGCCCCAGGAGGAGCTGGCCGTCGAAGCCGGTCACCTCCTCGATCGGCGTGGGGCCGAACCCGCGGACCACGGCGCCCTCGAGGGGACGATCGGTCTCGTCCACGGCGCGCAGCACCACGGGGTAGAGCGGGGGCAGCTGGAGGTCGGGGGCCTGGGTCGCGGGCCGCGCGACCGTGACCTCGAGGGGCTCCACCAGGGGGCGCAGGAACGGGCCCACGCGGACGATCCAGGTGCCCTCCTCGAGGTCCTGGAAGCGCCAAAGCCCGCTGAAGGTCGTGCGCGCCTCGCGCCGCTCGGGGCCGCCTTTACGCTGGAGCGTGACGAGCACCTCGGCCGCGGGCTGTCCCCAGTGGTCCAGGACAACGCCGTCAAGGCTTGCCCGGGGCATCATCACCAGGCTCAAGTGGACCCGGTCCATGCCGGGAAGGTGCGGCTGCTCGGCGAGCTTGAACAGCATCACCTCAACGCCCAGGGAGGACATGCTCTCCGCGCTGGCGCGCACCGTGTAGCCGCCCATCGGCAGATCGAACAGCTCGAAGGTGGTGATGTTCCCGGGGAAGGTCTCGGTGCGACCCTCGGCGTGCTCGCGTCCGAGGGCGAACTGGGACGGGAGGACCTCGAGCGTCCACTCCTGGGGGGTGGGGAGCCCCGGCGCGAAGGCAACCGATCCGGTGAGCGTCCCTCGGCCGTCGAAGGACTTCTCCATACGCTTGTACGGGAGGTCGATTCCAACCTCGATGGGGCTCTCGCTCTGGAGGGCCTCCGGGTCGCGGACTCCCGGTTCTGCGGGGCCTTGCTCCTCGGCCAGGGCCGGCTGCTCCGGCTCGCCAGTCCCCGCGGCGAGCGGGTTCCGAGCGGCGCCTCGGGCGGCGGACCAGGAGGCCCAGCCCGCGAGGGCCAGCACCAGCACCGCGCCCACCAGCACCACGATCGCGAGATCACTGGCGCCGCGGGCTCGACCCGGCCGATAGGAACCGTGAAGCTTCACCACTGTCGTCGACCTCTCCTGCCCCAGGGGCGCCCCCGCCAGGGGGAGCACGGGGCAGGAATCCTAACCGGACCAGGGCCGGCGAACGCCCCACGAACGATGATCCACACCCTCCTGCTGGCGCTCGGCGCCTCCCTCCCGCTCTCGGTCGGCTCCGCAGCGCTCCCCGCGGGCGCCGTCCAGCCCGGGTCGGGAACAGCCTCCGAGCGGGTCCTTGTCCTGGGCTTCGACGGTGCCGACTACCGCACCACCGCGCGCATGATCGAGGAGGGCCAGCTGCCCAACCTCGCCAAGCTCGCGGCCTCCGGCACCTTCGCGCCCCTGCGCTCCACCAACCCCGCCGAGTCCGCGGCGGGCTGGGCGGCCATCAACACCGGCCGCAACCCCGTGGAGAACGGCGTGCCGAGCTTCGTGAACCGTCGCATCGCCGGAAGCACCCCGGTCCCGGACACCGCGCACATCAAGATCGAGTCGAACGTGCCCATCGAGGAGTTCGAGCTCGACGGCTTCCTCGGGCTCGTTGCCGGCCGCAGCCCGCTCGAACTCGGGCTGGTCGGCGGGGGCGGCTCCGCGCTGGTCGTGTTCCTCCTGCTCGGGCTGGTCCTGGGCATCCGCAAGTCCCTGGCCGCGCTGCTGGCGCTCGTGGTCGGCGCTGCAGGCGGCTGGTCCGCCGCCGGCTCCCTGGAGAACGTGCCGACCGAGGCGGCGGTGGTGTTCCGCAACAAGGTCAAGGCGGCGGGCTTCTGGGACCACGCGGGTGAGGCCGGCGTCCCCTCGATCGTCCTCGACGCGGCCCTGGCCTTCGGCCGGCCTCACGCACCGAACACACGCGTGCTCGGGGGCCTCGGCCTCCCGGACGTGCGCGGGGGCATCAGCGGCGAGTGGTTCGTCTACACGAGCGACGACATCTGGTTCGACTCCGGCCCCAAGGGCGAGCGAGCCGGAGACACCGGCTCCGGCACCGTGTTCGCCCTCACCGAGGATGCGGATGGCGCCTACCGCTCGTCGGTCTGGGGTCCCCTCGACATCCACGCCCGCACCCAGGCCACGCGCGAGCTCCAGCGCATCGACGCGCTCCTCGCGGATCCGAAGCTGACCTGGAAGGAGAGCCAGTCCCTGCGTGACGAGCGCGCGGCCTCCGAGGACGTGCTCAGCGGGATGAGGTCGCGGCCCTGGGAGCATCGCACAAGCCTGCCGCTTCTCATCGAGCCGACCGAGGGCGGCGCCAGCGTGACCCTCGCCGATCAGCGCCAGGACCTCGTCGAGGGCGCATGGTCCGACTGGTTCCACCTCAACTTCGAGCTCGGCCCGCTCCTCAATGTGCGCGCCATCACGCGGGTCAAGCTGGTCAGCGCGGCCGAGCCGGTGACCCTCTATGTGGACAGCCTGGGGATCGATCCTCGCGAGCCCCCGTTCTGGCAGCCGATCAGCCAGCCCCGGGAGTTCTCGCGCGAGCTGGCCGAGTGGCTGGGCGAGCCCTACGAGACCCTGGGCTGGGCCTGCCTCACCAACCAGATGAAGGACGAGCGCATTGGCGTCCAGGCCTTCCTCGAGGACATCGAGTTCACGATGGAGTGGCGCCGCAGGCTGCTCGACCGGGCCCTCTCTCGGGACGACTGGAGGCTCCTGTTCTCGGTCTACAGCGTGACCGACCGTGTGCAGCACATCCTGTACCGTCACGCCGATCCCGAGCACCCCATGCACGATCCGGAGGAGGCTGCACAGGTGGTGCGCTTCTTCGGTAAGGAGCTGCCCCTGTCCGAGTGCATCGCCGAGGTGTACCGCCAGATGGACGCGCGCGTGGGTGAGGTGCTCGAGCAGCTGCGGGAGAGCGACCGCCTGCTCCTCTGCGCGGACCACGGCTTCTCGTCGTTCCGTCGCCAGATGGATGTGAATGCGTGGCTTGCCCAGGAGGGCTTCCTCGCCATCAAGGAGGGCGCGACGGCGCGCTCGGGGTCCGGCGGCTTCGGATACGTGGACTGGAGCCGGACCCAGGCCTACTCGCTGGGGCTCGGCATGGTCTACCTCAACCTCGCCGGGCGCGAGCCCCAGGGCATCGTCCAGGAGGACGAGGCCCGCGGGATCCTCGAGGACATCGCGGCGCGCTTCGTAGCGGCGACCGACGGGGGGCAGAGCGTGGGCCGTGATGCCGAGGTGGTCTGGGACCTGTATCCAGGGGACTGGACCTCCACCGACTATCCCTGCTCGGACCTGATGCTCGGCTTCGACGAGTACTACCGCGCAGGCTGGAACACCGTCACCGGCGGGGCGCGCCTGGTCGAGGAGGACGGCAAGGTTGGTCCCGGCGCGATCTACAGGGACAACACAAACCCCTGGTCCGGAGACCATGCGGGCAACTCGCCCAACCTCGTCACCGGGATCTTCTTCTCGAACCGCCCGGTCGAGGTCCCGGAGGAGGGGGTCAGCGTCCTGCACGTGGCGCCCACGGTCCTCGATGCCCTTGGGGTGGCCGTGCCCGAGGAAATGGACCTGGCGCCCCTGGCGACGCGCTGAGCTCTCTCCGGATCCCGGTTCTGAGACCCCGGCGCCTGCGCCGGGGTCTTTTTCGTTCCCTTGACGGGGATCCTGGCGGTTCCAGCCGTATTCGTGGTCGGATGCGCAAGCCAGCGCGTCCGACCCCCAAGCAGGGGGCTGGGGCCACCCGGGGGGGAGGCCCCGCCCCTGAGCCCATCACCGTCCTCGCCATGCACTGCAGCCCTTCCTCCGCGCCCCTGCTCTCCGGCCTCGTGACCGGAGGGGGGACGGAGGTCCGGACGCAGACGCACGGCTGGGTGGATCCCGAGTCTGGGGAGACGATGCGGATCCGCCTGAGGGCGGGTGAGGGGCTCCATGGGCGCCTCCGTCGAGCGGGCTTCCTGCCCGTCCTCGTCGAGGCGCCCCACGGGGGAGCTCCGCTGCGCGGGGAGGACGCGAGTTTGGCTCGTGCCCTCCCCGTCGGCACCTGACGGAGAGCACGGGACGGTTCCACCTCCCTGCTGTGAGCACCCCTCTGGGGAGCCCCTTCAGGGCCCCCGAGGGGCAGCGGTTAGGCTGGGCCCCATGAGCAGTGCTCCCCAGGGCGGTTCTCCCGCCGCTGAGTCTTCGGGCCTTCACTGGAAGGTCCTGATCGGCCTGGTCCTTGGCGCCGCGGTCGGGCTCCTGATGCAGGCCACCCTCGCGGCCCCGGCGTGGATCGGGCTGGCCGTCGAGGCCGCGCCCGGCGGGGCCCGCGTGGCCTCGGTCGAGGCCGGGAGCCCCGCTGCCAAGGCTCGGGTCTCCTCGGGCAGCGTCTGGCGCCTGGCGGTCCTGCGCCGCGGAGCCGAGGAGCGCACCCCGGAGGACGATGTGGTCCTGACCGCCCCCGAGGACCTGCAGCGGGCCCTCGATCGGCTCGACAACGGGGAGGTGCTGTGGCTCTTCCCGGCGCGAGCGGAGGGCGACCCGCGGCCTGCCTCCGTCTGGTCGCCGGATGAGGAGGGCGCCCGCCCCCTCGCCGTCGCGATCCAGCCGGACAGCCCGCGTGACACCTGGATCTATCCCTTCGCCCTCGTCGCGGACGTGTTCCTCGCGCTGCTGAAGATGCTGATCGTGCCGATCGTCCTGGCGTCGATCGTCTCAGGCGTCGCCGGGGTCGGCGCGATGGGGGACCTGCGTCGCCTCGGCCGCAAGACGCTCCTCTACTACATATCCACGAGCCTGCTCGCGATCCTCGTGGGCCAGGTCCTCGTGACCCTCGTTCGTCCGGGAACGGGAGCGCGCCTGGGGCTCGCCATGCAGCCGGTGGCCGACGCCACGGGCGGCGGCTTCCGCGAGTTCGTCGAGGTCATCAAGCGCATGGTCCCCTCCAACGTCTTCAGCTCGCTGCAGGACAACGGAGCCATGCTCTCGATCATCTTCTTCGCGCTGATCCTGGGCTATTCGATCACGCGCACGGCCGAGCCGCATCGCAGCCGCATCCGCGAGGTCTTCGAGTCGTTCGTCGAGGTCATGATGACCATGGCCAAGAGCGTCCTCGGCCTCCTGCCCTACGGCGTTTTTGCCCTCATGGCCAAGGTCGTGGCCGGCACTGGACTCGCGCCCTTCAAGGCGCTGCTGCTCTATATGGCCGTGGTGGCGGCAGCCCTGGTGCTGCACGCCTGCGTGACCCTGCCACTCGTCCTGAGGGTCCTCGGCGGTATCTCTCCGATCCGCTGGGCCAAGGCCATGGCGCCCGCCCTCTTCACGGCCTTCTCCACCAGCTCCTCGAGCATGACCCTGCCCGTCACGATGGAGACGGTCGAGGACCGCGGACGGGTGAGCAACCGCGTGTCGTCCTTCACCCTGCCCCTGGGGGCCACGGTGAACATGGACGGCACGGCCCTCTATGAGTGCATCGGGGTGATCTTCCTGGCCCAGTACTACGCTTCGGTGGGCGGCGAGCCCCTGACCCTGGCCCAGCAGGGCTACGTGGTGGTGCTGGCGCTCCTGGCCAGCGTGGGGGCGGCGGGGATCCCCTCGGCCGGCCTCGTGATGATGCTGACCATCCTCTCGGCCCTGCGGCTGCCGGTGGAGGGCGCGGCCCTCCTCCTGGCCGTGGATCGGCCCCTGGACATGATGCGGACGGTCGTCAATGTCTGGTCCGACAGCTGCGGCGCAGCGGTCATCGCGCGGACGGAGGGCGAGGAGGGACCACTCCAGCCCGCCACCTGAGGGTCGCAGGCCTCCGGGGCGCGGTCCCCGGTCCCCGCGGCTACAATCCTGCCGCGATGGATCACGAAGACTTCACGCTGCACGAGCGCCTGACGCGCTCCCTCGCGTACATGCTCCGGCACCAGCCGGACGAGTTCGACCTCGAAGTGGACCGCTACGGCTGGGCAGAGCTCGGCGAGGTGGTCCGGGCCCTGACGGAGCGGGTCGGCAGCCCCGTCGAGGAGGAGGATGTCCACGAGGCGCTCGCAGCGGCGGACCGTCCCCGGTACGAGGTCAAGGAGGGGCGCATCCGCGCCCTCTATGGCCACTCGATCGAGGTGGATCCAGGCGACTCCGACGAGCCCCCGGACGAGCTCTTCGCGGTGGTCCGCGGCCGCGACGTGCCCAACGTGGAGCGCGACGGTCTGAAGAGCGTGCGCCGCACCTTCATCCACCTCTCCCTCACCAAGGATGACGCCCGCGATGCGGGGCGCCGTCTGGCGCGTCGGTACGCGGTCGTGACCGTGGCTGCTGGGGATGCCTGGGAGGATGGGATCGACTTCTACGACCGCACCTCGATCTTCCTGTCCGAGGACGTCCCGACCGACTACATCGAGGACATCGACGAGTACGACGACGGCGAGGACCGCGACGGTGACCGCCGCGGCGGCCGGGGTCGTGGACGCGGGCGAGACCGCGGCCGCGACGGCGGCGGGCGCGGCAGGGGACGCGGCCGAGGCCGAGGCGGTGACCGAGGCCGCGGCCCCGACCGCGGCGGCGATCGCTTCGAGCGCGCGGAGCGCTTCGAGGACGAGAGCGCCGAGCTCGAGACCATCGACGAGATCGACGAGGCGGAGCCGCGCGCTCCCCGCGGAGGAGGTCGCCGTCGGGAGGAGCGTCCGGACCGCGACGAGCCCCGCAAGGGGCGCTCGGAGGGGCGCGACAAGGAGCGCCCGGCGGCGAAGCCCGCCTCGGGCGGCGATGGCTTCGGCGATGGCCTCGCATCCGCTGAGCCGGCGCCTGCCCCTGAGAAGCCTGCGCCCGAGAAGCCCGCGCCCGCCCCGGCAGCCGCGGCGCCCAAGAGCGCGCCCCCTCGCGAGGAGGCTTCCGGCGAGGCCAGCCTGGGCTTCGGTGTCGGCATCGACTGACGGCGCTGCCCCTGGCTCGGGCCAGGGGCCCCTCGGCTGGGAGGAGCACCGCGATGCGCGCGGGCTCCTCTGCTGCGCGCCCGGGTGGGGCGAGGGCCTTGCCGCCCTGGGCTACTCCGCTGGCGCGCCCACTCGCGGCACGGCCGCGGAGGGACGGCCCCTGGGCGTTGGAGGGCGGGCCGAGGTCCGCCTCCTCCAGCACCAGAGAGGCGCGATCCTGCTGCGCACCTACCAGCGCGGCGGACTGCTGCGCGGACTGCGCGGGGATCGCTTCCCCGGGCCCGAGCGGGCACTCGAGGAGGCCCGCCTCCTCGCCGAGCTCCGGGAGGAGGGCCTCGCAGTCGTCGAGCCGCTCTGCGTGCGCGCGACCCGTCGCGGGGAGGGGGACTGGAGCCTCGAGCTGGGCACCCGCTACGAGGAGGGCGCGCAGGACCTCCGCGGTCTGCTGGCCCGGGCGGGGAGGGGCGAGGCGCTGCCTCACTCGGCCGAGGCCCTGGCTCGCGCCGCGGGGCAGCTCGTGCGCAGAGCCCATGACCTGGGCCTCGACCACGTGGACCTGCAGCCCGCGAACCTCTTGCTCCTTGCCTCCGCGGGCGACGCCGCTCCGCGAATGCTGCTCCTCGACCTGGACCGCTGCGTGCGGAGCGTGCCCCCTCGGGCGGGCGTGCCCGAGCGCAACCTCACGCGCCTCGAGCGCTGGCTCGCCGGTCGCAGGGAGGGAGGTGCCGTCGGCCGTCGCGAGCGCGCCGCATTCCTGCGGGCCTATGAGCCTGACCCCGCGAGGCGCCGCGCTCTCGCGGGCGCCGTGCGGAGGCGCCTACGCTCTCGCCGCAGGTTCCAGGTCCTGGGCCGCGGCCTCGAGCGCCTGCTTGGGCTGCGCCGGCTCTGAGTCTGCTTCACCCGCGGCAACTGCCCGCGCGGCTGTGGAAGAGCCCACCCTCAGGCGCCGGCTGCTCTGCGCAAGTCTCGGCGCACCAGGCGCGGGCCGAACTGGTGGACCAGGTAGAGCAGCGCGAAGGCCGTCCCGGTGGTCGCGTGCAGCCAGGTCCAGACCAGGCGCCAGGATTCCGCGTCCGTGACCTGCAGCAGGTAGCCGGAGGCGACCATCGGCAGGACCAGGACCATGAGCAGGAAGCCCGTGCGTCGGCGCTGCTGCACGCCGACGCGCCAGCGCGCCCAGACATGGGAGCGCCACACCAGGCCCCAGAGGAACAGCGCAAGGGGAGCGGCGAGCAGGTGGCCGATCCGCATCTCGGGCTCGGCCGAGTGGTGGACGATCGAGAACTCGTCCACCGGCTCGAGCATGTAGCGCATCCAGGCCCACACGAGACCGGTGACCGAGAGCGCGCCGGTCGCCAGGTGGATGCTCCACGCGAGGCCGCGGCTCACCGCTCGGGACCCTCGGCCCGGGAAGCAGTGCCCTCCGGACCCTCGGGCTCGGGGCGCGCCGCGAGGACGCTCTGCAGGGCGAGGGCGAGTCGCGCGGAGGCCACGGTGGCGCGGGCGCTGAGGGTCGCGCCGGCCAGGTTGCGAACCTCTCCGTCCAGGGAGAGCTCCGGACCGAGCTCCTTGCCGAGGAGCTGGCCGAACCACTTGGCCGGAGGCAGGTACTGGCGCGGCTCGGCGAAGGCCAGGACCTCGACCCGCAGGATCCTCCCCTTCGGATCAGCAGCCACCATCAGGGTCTGCTTCTTGGAGCGCACCTTGCGGCTGTCGAACCAGGCGGTCCCCACCAGCTCGCCCTCCTTGTCGAACGCCTCGTAGGGGTGAGCGATCGCCCGGATGCCCTTGACCCCGGACAGGTCCTCGACGCGCTCGACCTCCTCCTCCTCGAGGAAGACCGTCCCGCGTCGGATCGTGCAGTCGGGGAAGCAAAGCTCGAGGGCCTCCTCGACGGTCAGCAGCGCGCTCGGCCCCGCCACCGCGGGCTGCACCTTGGGCTGCTGCACTTTGGGCTGCTGCACCGCGGGCTGGGTCTCCCCGTGGCGCTGCGTGAGGCCCGCCCGGGAGACGGGAGCCACGAGGGGTGCGAGGGTCGTGAGGAGCAGGAGGGGGAGCTGCATCAGAAGGCGTATCCGATGAAGAAGCCGGTGCGGTCGTCGCCGTCGTCGCTGGTCTGGTGGTCCAGCTTGACCACCACGCCAGGCGTCGGCTGGTAGTTGAGGCCCACCGTGAAGTAGCGGTCCGAGGCCTCGTCCAGCCTGGAGGCGTTGCTGGGGAGGGCGGCCTGGGTGTTGATGGTCTCCAGACGCACATAGGGCAGCAGGCGCGCCGCGTCCTCACGACCGGCCAGCAGGTCGTAGCCCACCTCGAGGTAGGCGCCCTCCATCCGCTCGGCCAGGTTGGCTCCTGGGGTCTCCGCGTTGAATGCAGCCGCGCCCTCGAGGTCCGCTCGCGCGGCGAGGGCGCGCGCGTCCCACGCGCCCCATTGCCAGGAGGCGTGCACCTCGACGATGAGGGTCCCAAGGTCGGTCCCCAGGTCCTCGGCGTTCGCGCCCGCGGAGTCGCCGGCTTGGAAGCCGCCGCCGAGGGTCAGGCCCGGCGTCGCGCGCCAGTCCATGCGCGCGGTCACGGAGAGGTCCTCTGCGTCGGCCCGGTCGCCCTTGGTGCGCCCACCGCGCAGACCGCCCGAGTTGAACTTCTCTCCGTTGAGGCTGTTGATCACATACGCACGCCACTCGACGCCGCCGCTCTGGCCCCAGGCCCCGACTCCCATCTCGCGCATGGTGGAGGGGATGATGCGGGTCTCGGTCTGCGAGCGCCCCACGGGCAGGTAGGTGGTCGGCTCGTGGCTCTCGTTCACGAAGCCGAGCGGGCTCAGCAGCAGGCCGCCGCGCAGGGCGAACTCCTCCGTCGCCAGGTAGTCGACCCACGAGTACTCGAGGAAGGACTCGGTCCCGTGCTCGAACTCGAACTCGGTGTTCACGAGCCACTGGTCGTTGAAGCGGTAGCCCAGGTAGATCACGCCGCGCAGGGCGTCGAACTCGTCCTGGCCGTCGGGATCGAAGCCGTAGAGCAGCTCGCCGTACCCGCCGACGCTTGCCCCAGACTCGGTGGCGTAGATCCTGGAGGCCGCCGGGCCGAGGCCTGAGACGGCCTGCAGGTCCCCATAGGCGACGGTCCCCAGGTCCTGGCGCTCGAGCTCCATGGCCAGGATCTCGACCTGGCGGGCGAAGGCCTCGCGCTCGGCCTCGAGCGCGCTGACGCGGGCCTCGAGGTCGCTGTCCTGGGGCAGGGCGATGGGGGCGAGGAGGAGGGCGGTCAGCATGGCATTCGGGATTCAGCGCCCAGCGGCCCTGGCGCCGCGTCGTACGAGGACGGCCGACGCCAGGGGCGTGAGGGTGTAGGGGAAGTCCGCCGCCACCTCCGCGACGACGGCGTCGCCCTCGAGGCGGAGCAGTAGGAGGTGGGCGCCGGCCTCGGCAAGGGCGGGTGCGGCGGCCGTCGGATCCAGGAAGGCGGCCGTGGATAGGGCGTCCGCCGCCAGGGCCCCGGGGGCCACGACGGTGGCCGTGTGCGGGAGGGCGTCCGCTTCGAGAGGAGCGCCGCTCGCCGGCTCGAGCAGGTGGCCGAAGGTGCGACCTCCCGCGCTCCAGCGCCGCTCCGAGTTGCCGGAGGTCGCCACGGAGCCCGCGGGCAGGGTGAGCCGCAGGACGGGCTGCTGGCGGTCCCGCGGGTGGGCGAGCTCGATGCTCCAGGTGCCCTCGCCCGCGAGGGCGTGCTGGCCGCCAAGGTCCAGATGCACGCGCGCCGCGCCGCTCGCCCGTGCCGCGCGCAGGGCGCGGTCCAGAGCCGCTCCCTTTCCGTACCCACCCGCGTCGAAGCGCGCTCCGCCCAGCAGGCGTCCGCGCCCGCCCTCGAGGTCCAGCTCCAGCAGCGCACAGCCCGAGGCGGCGCGTGCAGCGGCGAGAGCCTCGGCGGAGGGGATCCTCCCCGGACCCCGGAGGTCCCAGGCCTCCACCAGCTGGCCGAGGCAGGGGTCGAACCTGCCCGCCGTGGCTCGGCTCCAGTGAACGGCGGCGGCAAGGTCTTCGAGAGTGGCGGGGGAGAGGGGGCCCCAGGCGCCCTCGCCGGCCTGGAGGCGAGACAGCTCGCTCGTCGGGCGCCAGGTCGAGAGCCGCGCCTCGGTGGCCTCAACCTCGCGAATGGCCGCCTCGCTCGCGCGTAGGGCCACGCCTCGAGAGTCGGCCTCCACCTTCAACGAGAGGCCCGTGCCCATGGCGCCCACCAGGCGCTCGATCCGTCCGGAGTCCTGTCCGCGCTCCGGGGTGGCCTCGCCTCCCTGGGGGCACTCGATCGCATGCGCCGCCCACTGCGCCCCGGCAACGGGGCCCCGCGCGGTGACGCCGACGGGAGCTCCGACGGTGGCACCCACGAGGGCTGCGGCCTGAAGAAGGGACTGGAGGGCCATGGGGGCTGGGCCAGGGGGCGATCTGGCGAGAGATGATATTGAGACGCAGTCTCAATCTCAAGGGGGATTCCTCTGGAACCCTGCTTGGGGATGGCCTGGGCGGAGCGGGGCCCCGATTCCGGGCGCGCCTCAGCGCTCCGCCGGGCCCTCGGCGGCTCGCGGATACAGGGGGCCCTCCGGGTCCAGGGCAGCGTCGCGGAGGCGCTCCAGGCCCGCCCGGAGGTGCCGGGAGAGGTCCTGACCGCGGACCCGGCTGGCAGCCGCGCGGATCGCCCGCTCCAGCTCGCGCCGCGTGCGTTGAGAGCCCGCCCCGTCGCCTCCCTGGGCCTGGATCAGGGCGCGGGTGGCCAGGATCACCACCCGATCGCTGCTCTCTGCTCCGGTCCGCGCCAAGCGCTCCACCGCGCGCCGGCTCTGCTCCTCGGCCTGGCCGAGCTCGCCAGCGGCGAGGTGCACCCTGGCCTGCACGGCGCGGGCGACGGCCTCCAGGCGGGGGAGGCCCAGCTGCGTAGCGCGCTCCAGGGCACGGCCCACGAGCCGCGGTCCCTCGAGGCTGCCCTCCTCGGCGAGCAGCGTGCCGAGGAACAGGCGCGCAAGCACCTCGCCCGGCCCGACGCCGATCTCCTGGGTCAAGAGGTGGGCCTCACGCAGGGCCTGCTCCGCCTCGCGCTCCCTGCCAAGCTCGATGAGGGCGCGTCCCGTCCGCGCGAGGGCCTCGGCCTCCAGGGCACGCTGCCCGGCCGCGTCCGCGTAGCGGCTCGCGCGGGCGAGGAACGCGAGGGCCCTTGACGGGCGGGCCAGGGTCGCCCACGCGCGGGCGGAGAGGAGCGAGGCCGCCGCCTCCACCTCGGAGCGGTGCAGGCTCGTGGGCTCGCGTCGGCAGCGCAGCAGGACGGCCATGGCGTGCGCGCGCGCCGCGCCGTCTCGCGGGCGTGCTGCACCTCTCCAGCGGCGAGCTCCACCTCGGCCAGCCTGCGCAG
>JBDQFW010000067.1:0-14859 GCA_040265735.1 Planctomycetota bacterium
GTCCCCGACCTCCCCCACGCGTTCGTGGACACGGCCCTGCTCGAAGAGGCGCTGACCCATGCAAGCGCTCGCCCGCGGCACAACGAGCGCCTGGAGTTCCTGGGGGACGCCGTCCTCGACCTGGTTGTCGCGGAGGAGCTCTTCGGCGCCCGCACCGACCTCCCCGAGGGCGAGCTGACCGTCCGCAAGAGCCACGTGGTCTCCCGCCCGACCCTGGCCGAGGCCGCGGATCGGCTCGGCCTCACGCCCCGCCTGAGGGTGGGCAAGGGCCTGCGCAAAGTGGAGCTCTCCTCCACGGTGCGCGCAGGCCTGTTCGAGGCCGTGGTCGGGGCCGTGTACCTGGATGGAGGCCTCGAAGCAGCGCGCAGCTTCGTCCACGCGACCCTCGCGGACTCGCTGGACCGCGCGCGGGCAGAGGCGGAGGTGGTGGTCCCCAAGCAGCGCCTCCAGGAGCTGGCCCAGCGGGACGGCGGCGCGCCTCCGACCTACGAGCTGCTCGAGGAGGTCGGCGAGGCCCACGCACCGCGCTTCCGGGTGCGGGCGGTCGTCGCCGGAACGCCCCACCCCGAGGCCTGGGGCTCGACGCTGAAGGAGGCCGAGATGGAGGCCGCGCGCCTGGCGCTCGCGCAGCTCGAGGGCCGAGAGAGCGGCGACGCCTCCACGCGGGAAGCCGCGCAAGAAGGCGCCGAGGAGGCCGACGCATGACCGAGGCCACCGCGACGGCCCCGCTCGTGGACGCGGGCGCGCTGCCCGAGCTCGCCGAGTGCGCGGCCCTTGCGAACCTCTGCGCCAGCGGGGCGGCACGGGTCCATGCCGGTGGTCTGTGGGGCGGGTCCCAGGCCCTGGTCCTGGCCCACCTCCTGTCCCGCGGCCACCTCGGCGAGCGCTCCGTCCTGGTCGTGCTGGCCTCCGACGGCGAGGCCGAGGCCTTCGCCGGCGACCTGGCGCACTTCGGAGTGGAGTCGCTCGCCTTCCCCTCCCGCGAGGGCGCGGATGGCGGCGCGACCATGGCCCGCATGGAGCTCGCCCGCCGGATGGCCGGGCCGCTCGACGAGCGGCCGCAGGTCGTCGTGGCCAGCATGGTGGCCCTACTCCAGCCCCTGCCCGCCCTGAAGGACCTCGAGCGCGAGATCCTCGTGCTCAAGAAGGGCCAGGTGCTGGACGGAGAGGGCCTGCTCGACCGGCTCGTCCGCATGGGCTACGAGCGCCAGCCCCTAGCCGAGGCCCCGGGTGAGGTCAGCCTGCGCGGGGACATCCTCGACCTGTTCCCGTTCGCCGCCGCCGAGCCCCTCCGCATCGAGCTGTTCGAGGACGAGGTCGAGTCCCTGCGCACCTTCGACCCGAGCGACCAGCGCTCCACGGCGACCCACGACGAGCTGTCAGTCTGCCTGGCGACGGACAACGTCGAGGTCGGAGAGACGGGCGCGACCGAGCCGGGCGCGCTCTTCCCGGAGGACACCCTCTGGGTGACCGTCGAGCCCCTGCGCGTGGAGGAGCGCACCGAGGCCTTGCGGATCCGCTCGCCCGCCTACGAGCGAGCGCTCAAAGGGGCTGGCGGAGCGACGCCAGGCGCTCCAGGAACTGTGCCTGCAGAGCCTGCCGGGCGAGGACCTGGTCTTCGAGACGCGCAGCGTGCAGGCCCTCGAGGTCGGGATGAGCCGCGCGGCCGAGGCCCTGGGCGAGGCCGCCGCGAGCGCGCGCGTGCTGGTGGCATGCCACAGCGAGGCCGACCGCCACAACCTGGCCGAGGCCCTCGATCAGCAGGGGGGCGCGGCAGGCGTCGAGCTCGCGCTCGGCCTCGTCAGCAAGGGCTTCCGCATGCCTGGCTGGGAGCTCGTGGTCCTCAACCACCACGAGGTGAAGGGCGTCCTCGGCACGCGGCGCAGGGCGGCTCAGGGTCCGCGCCACAAGGTCAAGGCCATCCAGTCCTTCTTCGAGCTGCGCCCGGGGGACCACGTGGTGCATGCCGTGCACGGCCTGGCACGCTTCCGCGGCCTCGTGAGCATGAAGCGCGGCGCAGGCGAGGAGGAGCACCTGCACCTCGTGTTCGCGGAGGAGGTCAGCCTCTATGTCCCGAGCACGCGCATCGATCTCGTCCAGCGCTACATCGGCGGGGGCGCGTCGATCACCCTGGACAAGATCGGCGGCAGCGCGTTCCGCAAGCGCAAGGAGAAGGTCCAGCGCGGCCTCTTCGACCTCGCCGCCGACCTGATCGAGGTGCAGGCCAAGCGTGCCCTGAGGCAGCGCCCCTCCTGGACCGGCGACGCCGAGATGGTGCGCGCCATGGTGGATGCGTTCCCCTACGAGGACACCGAGGACCAGGCCAAGGCGGACACGGAGATGGACGCGGACCTGGCGAGCGAGAGGCCCATGGACCGCATGCTCTGCGGGGATGTGGGCTTCGGCAAGACCGAGCTCGCGGTGCGCGCGGCCTTCCGCGTGGTTGCCGGCGGCGGTCAGGTGGCCGTGCTCGTGCCCACCACGATCCTCGCGCAGCAGCACCTGCAGACCTTTCGCTCGCGCCTCTCGGACTTCGCCGTTCGCGTCGAGGCCCTCAGCCGCTACACCGCTCCCAAGGAGGCCCGCGCCACGCGCGAGGGCCTCGCCGCGGGCGAGGTGGACATCGTGGTGGGCACGCACCGGATCCTCTCGAAGGACGTGCGCTTCCACCGCCTGGGCCTGGTGATCATCGACGAGGAGCAGCGCTTCGGTGTCACCCACAAGGAGCACTTCAAGCAGCTGCGCTCCGAGGTGGACCTGCTCACGCTCACGGCCACGCCCATCCCGCGCACGCTGCACATGTCCCTGTCGGGGCTGCGGGACATCTCGGCCCTCTCCGTCCCGCCCCCCGGGCGCCAGGCGATCCGCACGATCCTCGGCTACACGGAGGACGACGAGCTGGTGCGCGAGGCGATCCTGCGCGAGCGCGGGCGCGGGGGGCAGGTCTACTACCTCCACAACCGGGTCTCGTCCATCGACTCGGTGACCCGTCGCCTGGCGGGGCTCGTGCCCGGCACGACCTTCGCCGTGGGGCACGGACAGATGCCGGCCAAGGAGCTGCGGGCGGTGATGGAGTCCTTCACGCGCGGCGAGGCCGATGTGCTCGTGGCCACGACCATCATCGAGAACGGCGTGGACATCCCGGCGGCCGGGACGATCCTGATCGAGGACGCCGACCACTTCGGCCTGGCGGAGCTGCACCAGCTCCGCGGGCGCGTGGGCCGCGGGGACCAGCAGGCCTACTGCTACCTGCTGGTCGAGCGGCACAAGCCCCTGCGCGACATCGCGCGCCAGCGACTCAAGGCGCTGGAAGAGATGAGCCACCTGGGAGCGGGCTTCGGGATCAGCGTGAAGGACCTCGAGCTGCGCGGCGCGGGGAACGTGCTGGGCGCGCAGCAGTCGGGTCACATCGCCGCGGTGGGCTACGACATGTACTGCCGCCTGCTGAAGCTCTCGGTCGAGCGCCTGCAGGCGGGCGAAGGAGCCGACGCCGAGCCCGAGGTGTCCGAGACCGAGCGCGGGGTTGAGCTCGAGCTCGGGGTGCGCGCGCTGCTGCCGACGGAGTGGATCCCCGATCCGGGGGTGCGCCTGGACCTGCTGCGCTCGTTCACCGAGATCGCGAGCCGCGAGGAGGCCGCGGCGGCAGAGCAGGACCTGCGCGACCGCTTCGGGCGGCCGCCGGAGGAGGCCCTGATGCTGCTGCGGCTCGCGGGCCTGCGGGCCGAGCTGGAGGCCTTCGACATCCGGCGCGTGGCCCTGCGCGACGACGTCTATCTGGTGGAGTACGGGGACCGGGTCGCGGCCGAGGGGCTGCTCGCCCGCCTCGACACGGAGCTGCGGCGCGTGCGCGCGGGCCTGGTGCACGTGGTGCTGCCCCCGGGCGTGAGCGCCCCGGAGACCGGGCTGCAGTGGCTCGAGGCCTGCGTGCGGTCCGCCCTCGGGATCGACTGAGCGACCCGGCGTTCGCGGCGGCGCCGACTTGATCCTCTCCCGCAGGGGCCACCACAATCGCGGCGTGAGCTTCCGCGCCCTTCCCCGTGCTCTTGCACCGTGCCTCCTGCGGTGTCTCGCACCGCTCCTCGCTGCCGGTACGGCTGCGGCCCAGACCCTGCCGCTGCCCGAGGACGCGCCCACCCTGGAGCCGTCCCCCCCCGCCATCGCCTACCTGGACTGGGGGATCGGAGTCGTGGGGAACGAGGTGCTGACTCTGCGGGAGATCGAGCGCGCCGAAGCTGACCCGTACGCGCCCTGGCAGACGCGCCTGCGTGAGGGTGAGGACCGCGGCGCGGTTCGGGAGGACATCCTGCGCGACCTGGCCATGACCCGCTTGGAGGTGGAGGCCGGCCGCAGCCGGGGCTTCGACCCTGCCCTCGTGGAGAGCCTGGTGAGCGGACACTTCGAGCGCCAGGTGGAGCGCTTCGGCGGGGCCGCGGGGTTCAGCCAGCGGCTGCGGACCTCACGCACGAGCCCCGAGCAGTTCCGTGAGCAGGTCACTGCGGACCTCTACCGCATCGCCTGGCGCGACTCCGAGCGGGGCGTCCAGCCGGGGCCCTCGGGCCGCACGACGGCGGACCGGTACATCCGGCCGGGCGAGCTCCTCAGCGCCTATGAGGTGCTGAAGGAGTCCCAGGACCCCGACGACCTCGCCCTGGTCGGGGCCAAGGCCTCGAGCTTCTCCTTGAAGCGCATGATCCTCTCCCTCGAGGAGCACGCCCCAGGCCTCGAGGGCCAGGCCGCCGTCGAGCGAGTGGTCTTCCTCGCCAATCAGCTGCGCGGGCAGGTGGCCCTCGGGGACGCGAGCTTCCCCGAGCAGGTGCAGGCCTGGGACGCCAACCGCGGCCGCAGCCCCGACCTGGAGCGCTCGCTCCAGGGCATGCTGATCATGTCGCGCTCCCTGCACGGGGGAGATGCCTTGTACGAGTTCGGCCGCACGGCCCGCGTGGGGGACCTGACGCCGCCCCTCCCCTACCTGGTGGAGGACTCGGTGCGCGCGATCGTGCTCTACCAGATCACGGCCAAGAACGACGCCGTTCCGGCGGAGCCGTTCGGCTCCCTCGAGGTCCAGGAGCGCCTCCGCAAGCACCTGCTGGAGGAGCTCGACCAGCGGCGCCTGGTGCGGTCCCGGCTGGGGCTGGTGCGCGGGAGCTTCGTGTTCCCGCAGGACCTGCAGACCTTCCTGGCGCGGGGCGAGATCGAGTCCACCCAGCGCTAGGCCGTCGGGCCCTTGGGCGCGCGGTGGCGGGACTCGCCCGGAAGGAGGCGGGGGGGCCCGGTGAGGTCGAGGGGCCCGATGCAGGGGATACCCTCAATCGAATACGCGCCATCCGCGATATGAAGCCCCGCGGGGGCCCCAGGTGCCCCATCCGCCGCGGTGACCACCCCGCTCGGGCGGATATCCTCTTGAACCGATCCCCCCCGGCTCCGTTGGGGTGGCCGTGCCGAGGGTCCCACCGCGGGGACTGCGAGGCACCACCACCCCTCGACGGGAGACCTCCCCATGAGCGACGACCGCTACAAGCACATCCAGATCGAATCGACCCTGCCCAAGGCGTGGGAGCAGGAGGAGACCTTCAACGATGTCCTCTACGACTGGATGCAGCGCGCCCCCTGGTTCGCGATCTCGGCCGCCGCGCACGTCGTGGCGATCATGCTGATCGCGGCCATCCCGTGGAACCTCTTCGAGAAGCCTGACGAGGTCATCATCGAGGCCTCCGTCGACCAGGCCCCCGAGGAGGTCGTCGAGGATCCCCCCGAGGAGGAGCCCGAGGAGATCGAGGAGATCGAGTCCGAAGAGGAGCCGATCATCCAGGACTACGAGGTCTCCGACCACAACGAGACCGACGTCGACCAGGACTTCGAGACCACCGACGGTGACCCGGACATGATGTCCAACTCGCCGTTCGACCAGAAGGCCTTCAACAACGTGATCGGCGTCGGCGGCGGCGCGGGCGGCAAGTACGGCGGTCGCTTCGGCGGCAAGCGCAACCTGCGCGCCGGCGGCGGCGGCACCGCGGAGGCCCTCGCGGCGGGCCTCGAGTGGCTGAAGAACCACCAGTCCCCTGACGGCTACTGGGACGTCGACGAGTACTGGATCAACAACGTCTCCGGCGGCACCGAGGCCAGCGAGGGCGCGGGCAGCCACGCTCAGGATGTCGGCATGACCGGCCTCGCTCTGCTCGCCTTCCTAGGCGACGGCCACACCCTGCGCGAGGGCCTCTACAAAGAGGTCGTCAGCAAGGGCATCAAGTGGATGCGCGACCAGCAGGATCCGGAGACCGGCCTGATCGGTGACGACATCGGCCACTCCTTCCTCTACGACCACGGCATCGCGAGCCTGGCCGTCTGCGAGGCCTACGTGCTCTCGCTCAAGACGCCCCTGCTCAAGAGCACCGCGCAGAAGTCGATCAACTACATCAGCCGCGCTCGCAACCCCTACGGGGCCTGGCGCTACGACGTCCCGCCCCTGGGCGAGAACGACACCTCGGTCACGGGGTGGATGATCTTCGCCCTCAAGTCCGCCGAGGAGGGTGGCCTGAAGGTCGACAAGGAGGCCTACAGCGGCGCGCTGACCTGGTTCGACGAGGTCACCGAGCCCGGCACGGGCCGGATGGGCTACGACCGCCTGGGCTCGATGAGCTCGCGCGTGGCGAACGTCAACGACCAGTACCCGCCGGAGAAGGGCGAGGCCATGACCTCGGTGGGCCTGCTCTGCCGCTTCTTCCTGGGCCAGGACCCCAAGGACGAGGCGATCATGGAGAAGCACGCCGACCTGCTGCTCAAGACCCTTCCCGAGTGGGATCCCGAGGGCTTCGGCTGCGACATGTACTACTGGTACTACGGCAGCTACGCCATGTACCAGATGGGCGGCAACCACTGGAAGAAGTGGAAGACCTCCATGGAGAAGGCGGTCCTCGACAGCCAGCGCAAGGACGGCGACTACAAGGGGTCCTGGGATCCGGTCGGCCCCTGGGGCTACTCCGGCGGCCGCGTGTACTCCACCGCGCTCATGGTGCTCTGCCTCGAGGTGTACTTCCGCTACGCGCGGGTCCTCGGCGCACGCTGAGCCTTGAGCGGCCCGAAGCCGCTGGGACTCTCGAGCGGCCCGAGGCCGCTGTGAGGAGCCCGGCCCCAGACCTGGGGCCGGGCTCCTTCCGTTTGCAGGGCCAGGCGGCGCGCGCTCCAGCTCTCTCGGGCGTTCAGGCCTTGGGACCGGCCGCGGGCGAAGAGCACCTCCCAGGGCAGCGCGGGTAACTCTCCGAGCTCGCTGCCATAATCCCTCCATGCGCTGCCCGAGCTCCCCCACCCTCAAGTCGCTGGCACTCACCCTCATCCCCGCCGCGCTGGGAGCCTGCGCTGCCTCGGGCCCGGGTCAGACCGAAGCCCCGGCAGCCGTCGAGGATGCGGACGCCGCGGAGGCTCCCACCGCGGACCTCGAGCGCGCCCTCGCCTGGCTCGTGGAGCAGCAGGAGGCCGACGGCTCATGGGCACCTGCCAGCGGTGAGGGAGCCGGCGCCGACCCGGCCGGCAACCGCGTGGGGGTGACCGCGATGGCGGCCCTCGCGTTCCTCGCCGAGGGCAACACCCTGGCCGCAGGCCCGCGCAAGGAGCCCCTCCGCCGCGCGATCGCGTGGCTGCTGGACCAGCAGCAGGAAGACGGGCTGTTCGGCGCTCCGAGCGGCCACACCTTCCTCTACGGCCACGCCCTTGGCCTGCTCGCGGTCTCCGAGACTTCGGTCCTGACCGGAGAGGCCGCGGGGCTCGTTCCGGCGGTGCAGCGCGGGGCGGCCATGGCCGAGCGCGCCCGCAACCCCTACGGCGCCTGGCGCTACGACGTTCCGCCCGTGGGCGACAACGACACCAGCGTGACCGGCTGGATGCTGACCGCGCTCCGGGCAGCCCGAGACGCCGGGGCCGAGGTCGAGGACGCCACCTTCGAAGGGGCCTGGGCCTGGCTCGACAGCGTCACCGACCCCGAGACCGGCCGCGTCGGCTACGACAGCCTAGGCAGCCGCAGCTCGCGCATCCCCGGCGTCAACGACCAGTACCCCGCCGATGCCTCCGAGACCCTCACTGCGGTGGGCATGTTCACGCGCGCCGTCAGCGGCGCTCCCCCGGTCGCACCCGAGGTGGCCCGCGCCCAGGAGGACCTGCTGCTCGCGAAGCTCCCCCTCCACGACCCGGAGGCCAGCCTCACCGATCCGTATGCGTGGTACTTCGGCAGCCTCGCCGCGTACCAGCGCGGAGGCCGCCTGTGGAAGGCCTGGCAGCCGGCCATCGCGGAGGCCCTCGCCGCGGCCCAGGAGGAGGACGGCTCCTTCCCGCCGGTCGGCCCGTGGGACAGCCTGGGCGGCCGCACCCAGTCCACGGCCCTGTGCGCCATGACCCTCGCGGTCCAGTGGCGCTACAGCCGCCTGGCGCGCTGAGCTCCCCCGCACCGAGGATCCGGTAGCCGGGCCCGGAGGCGGATCACGCCGAACGGGTTCGTCAGGCGGGCCCCCCCGGAGGGACAGCGGGTCGGCCCCTCCGGTACATCGAGCGCTCTGCGGACAGGACCTGATGGGTGCCCCTTGTCGGCCAAGCGGCGGCTGGACCCCTCGAAGAAGGAAGAGGCCCGAACACGCGACGCGTGCCCGGGCCTCTCGCTTGGCGCCCTCCGACCTCTCAAGCAGAGGGCGCCGGTACCTGTCGGCTCAGTCGACCTCGAGTGAGAGCTCGTCAGCGGGCTCGGTCATGAGGTCCCCGAAGAACGAGTTCCACTTGGCATCCACGAAGCGCCCGAGGAAGAGCCCGTCGAGGAACTGCGACTCCGAGATCTGCTGGTCATTCTCGTCGTAGAACTTCGTGCTGGTGTCCCAGAAGACCTGCTGCTGGAGGATCTCCACCTCCACCGCGCCGAGTCCCTCGACGGCGGTCACGGGCCCGCGCAGGCGAGCCTCTGATTCCGGGTCCCTCCGCCGGAGACGCTCGGCAACGAGCTCGCTGCCGTCGCGGTACCCACGCACGCGCACGTAGTCCCCCACCAGCAGGTCTGCGAAGGTCAGCGGATCTTGGTTGGCGCTGCTGTTGTCGTCCAGCTCGGTCTCGCCCCGGATGGACCAGTCCACCCCGAGGACGCGAACGGTCTGACTCTGCACTTCGGTGGCCTCGATGGTCCAGGTCGTGCGGTGCGCGCCCGTGGACTGGATCTCGCAGGAGGCCGCGACGAGGACGCCCTCACTGTCGAGGCTGCCCTTCACCTGGACCTTCACATTGTTGGTGAGGCTGGCGCTGGTGCCGTTCTGGAACACGGTCGAGGCCGTGGTGCGGACGGGCGAGCCGAGCACGCGGAAGTCCTCGGGGCTCGCGAAGTCCGTGATGTAGCCCTCGAGCTCGAGGCGCTGGCCCGCAGCCCCCGTCCCCACGGCCGCCGGCTCGACCTTGCTCGCCGCCAGGCTCGGGACCGCGGCGTTCCAGCCCGCGGGCGCTCCCTTGGCCTCGACGCGCTGGCCGTCCGTCACCACGCCACCCGGCATGTCCGTGAGGTCCGCGCTGGAGGTGTCGAGGAGCAGCCCGCCGATTCGGAAGGAGGTCGGCGCAGACGACTCGGCCGTTCCCACCACCTTGTAGGTGTCCAGGGTGGCCTTCAGCTCGAGGTAGGTCGCGAAGACCGTGCCGCCCTGGGCCCGGGCACCGCTGACCTCCAGGAGATCCCCGGGAGCCAGGGTCTGGAGGCTGACGCCGTTGAGGACCGTGTCCGCGTTGACCCGGACCGTCTGGCCGAGCACCACCACGCTGGCGAGGCCCAGATCGGGGTCGCTGATGACCACGCTCGTCACGGGCCCCTTCACCTCGGAGCGGTAGGAGATCGTCGTGGCGACGCGCTGCTCGAAGTCACCCGCGACCTCGATGAGCTGCCCCACGGCCAGGTCGTCCTGGGTGGCGGGCAGGCCGTCCTTGAGGATCTGGGCGCTGTCGGAGTCGAAGGCAACCCCGTTGACGATGACGCTGCCGAAGCCGTCGATGGGCCCGCGTGAGGTGCCGGTGGGGACGCCCCCGCTGCCGCTGATGCCTCCGCTCCCGGCGCCGCAGGCGGCCAGCGCCGCGGCGAAGAGAACGAGGAGTGTGCGATGGATATTCATGGATGCTGCCTGATGCGTGTTACGGGTTGGGTTCTGCCGTCGAGGCCCCCCCGGGGTCCTCGACGGTGGTCGTGTAGGGCTCGACGATCTGGAAGGCCGCCAGCCCGAGGTTCACGCGCGACTGCTCCGCAGCCTCACTCGAGTCCGCTGCAGTCTCGCTGTCCTCCGTGCGGGCAGCGAGCCAGCGGTCGAGGTCCTCGAGGAGGTCCTGCGCGCGGCGCCCCGAGTAGGTGAGAAACTCCCGCTGGTGCGCGGCGGAGAGCCCCTCGTACTTCACCTTCGACTGGTAGCGGTGCCCCCCCGCGGGCGCGCAGAGGTTGTGGTCGATGGTGCTGATGAGCTCCGCGGTGTCGGTCCCCAGGATCTGGAGGACCTCGGTGGGGTCCGCGCTCGGCACATAGCCCGCACTCGTCATGCGCAGCTTGCCGTCGACCTCCTCGAGCGCCCCGGCGGCAACCAGCTCGTCCGCGAGCGAGCGAGGCTTCATGTCACCGCTGTGGCGCTGGCAGAGGAGGGTGAAGCTCTGCTCACCCGAGAACGGGAGCGGCATGGGCTGACAATCCCGCCCGTGGAAGTCCGGGTCACGGCGCCAGGCCCCGAGCAGAGCAGCTGCCCGGTTGCGGCGGTCTCCAGCATCCGGAAGCACCGACTCCCCCAGGGCCCGGAGGCGCGCGACCTCCTTGCGATTCAGTCCGGTGAGGACCGAGACCCGGGACTGGGTGGGTCGACGCCCCTCGAGGGCGAACTCCTCGAAGGCCACATCCACGAACACCCGCCGCACCAGCTCGGTGACCGCGTCGCTGGCGACCCGGTTGCGGATCAGGACCCGCACCAGCGGGCGCAGGATCCTCGCCACCGCGGCAAGGAGGGTCTCGTGATCGGGCTGGGCGGTGCTCATCGCTGTGGGGTCATCATCGGCCCCACAGGCCATTTTGGGGGAATAAATTCCCCCAAAATGGCCGAACCCCCTTTCTGGGCCCCTCAGAGGGGATTCCAGGTCACGATCTCCCGCGCCAGGGGCGATCTCCCCCACCTGCGTCAGCCGCCCCGATCGGCACCTTCATGTGCCCGGGCCCTGAGGCCCTCGAGGACTGAGACCCCGGAGGATTGGGTCCAACGAGCCCCGAGCCGCCGCTCGAAAGGGCCAGGCTCCGCCGGCTTGCTCAGGCCTTCAAGGACGGGCTCCCCCAGAACGCGAGCAGCCCCCGAGGTCGGGGGCTGCACGGGCCTGCTGCGCAGGGGATGCCGGGGGCGCCGAGCGGCGGATGCTCGAGGCCTAGGTCACGCGCATCCAGAACTTCTGGATGAACTCGGCCACATTGGCCTTGTCCCGCGAGAGCAGGGCCCCGGTGGACTCGCTGCTGCAGTGGGTCGCCGAGTTCGGGATGCCCTCGGGGCCCTCGACCCGCACCTGGATCGTCGAGGTCCCGCCCAGGAAGCCGTTCTTCTTGGTGGCCTCGAGGCAGAGGGCCTCCTCGTCCACCTTGGAGAGGGTCCAGCCGGGCATGTCCGCGGCCATCTCGCGGGCCGCGCCGAAGATGTCAGCCTTCACGCGCGGGACGCGCACGGGCTGATGCCAGCGCGCGGACGCCTGTTCACTCGTCTCGAAGCGGCCCATGGAGAGGGGTTCCGCGGCGCGAAGGCCGCGGGAGGGAGGGTGCGGGGGCCCAAAGCAGGCCCCCTGGCGCCTCACTTGGCGGTCGCGGCGCGAGTCAGCTGGGACTTCTTCCGAGCTGCGGCGTTGGCGTGGATGAGGTTCTTCTTGGCGGCCTTGTCGACGCGCTTCATCGCCTCGGGGAGGGCCGCGGCGGCCGCCTCGGTGGTCTCCGCCTGCAGGACCTTCTTCACCGCCGTCTTCATGGCGCTGCTGATGGCCTTGTTGTGGATGCGGCGGCGCTCGTCCTGGCGCAGGCGCTTCTTGGCTTGTTCGGTGTTCGGCATGGGTCGCGGGGCCGCGGGGCCCCAGGGGGTCAGTCGGTGCGCAGTTGTTCCATCTTGGCCGCCACGTCCCGGTACCCGATATCGGTCTCGAAGATCCGGCTGTAGCAGCTGCGGGCCTGGGTGGCGTCACCTTCGGCCTCGCAAATGAGCCCAAGATTGTACAGGACCTCCCGCCCCCTGTCGTCAAGCCCTGACCCCTCGCCCAGGGCCGCCTCGAACTGCTTGCGGGCCAGGTCCAGGAATCCCTTGGCCTTGAAGGCGAGCCCCATGCGGAAGTGGGCCTCGGCCTCCAGGCGCGGGTCGGCCAGGGCCTTCTGCAGCTCGGCGAGGGCTCCGTCGGCATCCCCTGCCTCCAGCAGGTGCGCCCCCAAGCTGAGCCTGGCCTGGGCATCCCCGGGCCGGGCCTCCACCGCGCGCCGCAGGCGCTGGCCGTCCAGCCCCCGGAGCCGCTCCTCGAGGCGATCCGCCTCCTCGGCGTCGCCCAGCTTGTCCGCCCGGGCGATGGCCCGCTTCAGGGCGGCGACCTCGAGCCGGTCGGCCCGCTCGCGCAGCGCCGTATCGCCCTCCCGGAAGGTGAGCGCCCGCTCCACGAGGTCCAGGGCCGCCGCAGGGTCCTTGAGCCGCTCTTGGACCTCGGCGAGCTGCAGCAGCACCTCGACATTGGAGGTGTCCCGGGCCAGGACCTCCTCCAGCCGGTCGCGCTCGCCCTCGAGCTCCTCCGGCGTGAGCTGCTTGCGCTGGGCCCGCTCGAGGGCCTGGGCCTGAGCCTGATCCACCACCTGCTCGCGGCTGTGCTGGACCTCGTCGTAGCGTCCCTTCTGCAGGGCCGCCTCCGCCGCAAGGTCCTTGCGCGCCTTCATCGCGTCCCGGTCCCGCGGGTCCGCCTCGAGCGCGCGCTCGTAGTAGGCGAGCGCCTTCAAAGGCTCTCCGGTGGCCGCCATCATCGCCCCCGCCCGCTTGAGGCCCTCAGGATTGCGGGGATCGAGCTCCGTCACGAACTCGTACACGGCCAGGGCCGAGGAGGAGTGCCCCCCCGCCTCCAGCGCGTGCCCCAGCTCGAGGTTGGCCTCCACATCGGTCGGGTTGGTGGCGAGATACCCCTCGAACGCCTTGGCCGCCGCGTCCCAGCGACCGGCCTTGGCGAGCCCCTTGGCCGCGGTCAGGGGCCCGGCCCCCTTGAGCTTGCCGAACAGCCCGCCGCCCTTCTTGGCCTGGTGCCGCTTCAGCAGGGCCTGGCGCAGGCCGGCCCGCGCCTCCCCCACGTCGGGGTTGATCTCGAGCAGCTGCTGGTAGAGCTGGATCGCGAAGTCAAAGTTGCGGCGACGCGCCGCCTCCTCCGCCTTCTGGATGTGCTTGGAGTAGTCCACGGGGTGCTGCAGGTGCTCCGCTGGGTCGGGACGGACCGGCTCTGGCTCTGCGCGGCTGCCCCGCCCGTGACCGGGGGGGCACCTCGCCTAGTGCAGCTCGAGGACGGTTCGAGGCCCGCGTGCGGAGGGGTCCGAAGATAGCAGAGCGGGGTCCCGAGGCCTGGGAGCCGGGGGCTATCCTGACCGGCGCGGGCCGAAGGGCCCGAGTCCTGCCATGGCCGAGTCCCTCGAGTTCGACCTCACGCTGTACCCCTCCCCTGTCCTCCGCAAGGTCGCGGCCCCCATCGAGGCCTTCGACGACCGCGTGAAGGAGATCGTGGCGGGGATGTTCGAGCGCATGTACGAGAGCGGCGGGGTGGGCCTGGCCGCTCCGCAGGTGGGCCTGAAGCTGCGGATCCTGGTCTACAACGAGACCGGGGACCGGGAGCAGGCCGACCGCGAGGTGGTCCTGATCAACCCGACGATCACCTCGCGCACGGGCGAGACGACCCACTACGACGAGGGCTGCCTGTCGTTCCCGGGGATCTATGCCGAGATCGCGCGCCCGGACGCCTGCACGGTGGAGGCCCAGGACGCGGAGGGGCAGCCGGTACGGCTGGAACTCTCGGGCTTCGAGAGCCGCATCGTGCAGCACGAGCACGACCACCTGGAGGGCATCCTGCTGGTGGACCGGATGAGCGCCGGCGACAAGATGCGCAACAAGGCCTCTCTGCAGGAGCTGGTGGACCGCTACAAGGCGAGCCAGTCCTGAGGGGAGGGGTCGGAGGGAGACCTCCCCGAGACCAGCCTCGAAAGACCCCCACCCCCCTCTACCGCGGGGGACGCGCGGCAGGCGCGGGGGTTGCACCCCAGCTCGGAATTCTTCGTGCACATCACCCGCCAGACCACGGACCCGCTCCGCCCCCTCCAGGGGCGTGATGCCGTTGTCAGCATTGGCGTGTTCGACGGGGTCCACCTGGGTCACCAGGCCATCCTCGCGGCCAACCGCGCCGAGGCCGCGGCACGCGGCGCCGTCTCCACCGCGGTCACCTTCGGCGACCACCCCAAGGCCCTCCTCCTCGGTCGCGCCCCGCGCACCCTCACGACCCTCGAGCACCGCCTGCGCCACTTCGAGCGCCTCGGGATCGAGCACGCAGTCGTGCTGGAGTTCAACGACCAGCTGCGCCAGACCGATGCGCAGACCTTCGTCGAGGACCTGCTCGTCCGGGGCCTGCACGCGACGGCGTTCGTCCTGGGCTTCGACAGCAAGTTCGGGCGTGATCGCGCGGGCGACGCGGGCCTCATCAAGAGCCTCGGCCATCCCGTCCAGGTCGTCCCCAAGGTCGAGCTTGGCCAGCGCGCCGTCTCCTCCACCGCCATCCGCGAGGCCGTCGAGCTCGGCGACCTGGAAGGGGCCGCGCGAATGCTCGGCCGCCCGGTGAGCGTCTATGGGC
>JBDQFW010000068.1:0-2967 GCA_040265735.1 Planctomycetota bacterium
CCACGACCCTCTGCCCGCTCACATGGCGGGAAGCCACGGGCGAGAGCAGGGTGGTGACCGCACGGGCGATGTCCACCGGCCGCGCCAGCTGGCGCAGGGCGTGGGTGCGGACGACGCGCTCCGCCACCCCGGGCTGGTCGAGCCCCTTGGCAGTCATGTCGGTCACGGTCCACCCGGGGTCGACGATGTTCACTCGAGCCCAGGGATCGAGGGCGGGCAGCTCGTTCTTCGCGGAGAGCATGAGCCCGCCGAGCCCGGCCTTCGCCGCGGCGTAGTCGGCATGTCCGCGCTCGCCGAAGCGTCCAGCCGTAGAGCCGACGAGCACGATGCTGGCACCGTCCCCGTCCGTCCGAGGCCCGGTCCGCTCGAGGGCGCGCGCAAAGCTGCGCAGGGTCCAGAGGGCCCCGAGCAGGTCCACCTCAATGGTGTGCCGCGCCCGCTCCGGGTCCAGCTGGCTCAGGGGGCGATCCTCGGGTGGCCACACGCCGGCGTTGGCGACGCAGGCGTCCACACGCCCTCCCCAGGCCACGGCCTTCTCGAACATCGCCTCGACCTCCTCTGGGTCGCGGATGTCCGCGGCGACGCAGAGGCTGCGCTCCGCCAGGCCCTGCTCCTCTACCCAGGCCGTGAGGGCCGAGAGGCGGGTGCCCGCGTGGAGGACCAGGCGAGCGCCCTCCTCGGCCAGGGTCCGCGCGGTGGCGGAGCCGATCCCGCCCGAGGCACCGGTGACGAGGACGACCTTGTCCTGAAGTCCGAGGTCCATGGTTCGCTTGGGTGGTGGGATGCGGGGGGCGGGAGGCGCTGGCAATCGGCGGACCGCGCGTCGTGCAGGCCTCAGCCTACGGGCGCGAGGTCCACGAAGGCAGAGCCCGTTACGGCCCCGTCCCCCGCGTCCGCATGGGTCGGCGGAACGAGCGCGTTCACGCCGAGCCCCTCGGGTATGGCCGCCTCGAGGGGGAAGCCCTCGATGCGCAGCAGGCCCGCGGGCGTGCGGGGGTCGAGGCGCGCCTCCAAGGTGAGCGAGGCCTGGTGGTTGTGCACGCGGACCGCCTGGCCGTCGCGGATGCCCAGCCGCTGGAGGTCCTCGGGGGCCCCGAACACACAGGGCGCTCCGGCGCGCGCGCGATGCCTGGCGCTCGCGCTGTAGGTCGTGTTGTGGGTGGCGACGGAGGGCAGGCAGACCAGGCGGAAGGCCCCCCGGGTGCCGCCGCCGTCATCGGGCGTCCACGACGGCACGCCGCGCAGCCCCTCGGGGGCGTCGGCGGCTCCGGAGAGCTCGATGCGCCCGGAGGCCGTGCCGCGCGCAAGGCCGCTGCGCGGGGCGAGCTTGACGGGCTCGCCCGCCCGCAGGCGCGCCAGCTCGTCGCCCTGGAAGCGCCCATGGGAGGCCTCGAGGATCCCCTCGACCAGCTCCTCCTCCGTCTCCGTCCCCATGGACGCGCCCGCGCCGAGGGCCACGCCGATGGCCCGAAAGGCGTCCACATTGCTGCGGCAGCTGCCCGGAGCCTCGCAGGCCTTGCGCGAGAGCTGGAGGACCCGGTGGCCGTAGCTGCGGTAGAGATCGGTCTGCTCGGGCAGGGCCGTCGCGGGCAGCACCAGGTCCGCGAGGGCGGTGGTCTCGGTATGCGCGAGCTCGTGGACCACGACGAAGCACCCCGGATCCGCGAGTGCCCGCCGCACGCGCGCGCTGTCGGGGCAGACCGCCGCCGGGTTGTGGCCGTGGACGAAGACCGCACCGAAGCGGCGGCGCTCGAGCTCCAGCCCGAGCGCGGCGTGGGACAGCACCCGGCCCTCGGCGCCGCGGGGCCGCTGGTGCGCCCGCGCCACGCTCGAGTTGTCGAGCCCGAAGTGGTCGCCGCTCTCGAAGTGCAGGCGGTCCGCGTGGCCGAGGACCGCGGCCAGGGCGCAGACCGCGCGCATGGACGCGCCGCCGTTGCGCCTGCGCGCGAAGCCGACTCCGGTCTTGATGAGGGGGCGCTGCGCCGCGAACAGGGCCTGCCCCAAGGCCGCCACGGTCGCGGGCGCGAGCCCCGTGACCTCCTGCAGCCGCTCAGGGGTCCAGGCCCCCACGGTCGCCTCGCGCAGCTCACGCCAGCCCTTGGCCTGCTCCTCGATACGGACCTCGTCCACGCGCCCCGCTGCAAAGGCTCGGCCCACGAGCCCCAGGGCCAGGGCCGCATCGGTCCCCGGGCGCAGGACCACCGGGATCGCGCCGTGGGCACCCAGCGACTCGAGGGTGTCACTCCTCCACACATCGACCACGAACACGGCGGCTCCCGCACGCAGGGCCCGCAGCACGCGCGGGTAGAGGTGCTGCACGGTGCGCCGCAGCTCCGCACCCCACACGACGATCACATCACTGCGCTCGACCTCGACCTCGAGGTCGGGGCCCACCGCGGCGCCCAGCACCGCCGCGTGCGCGGCCTCGGCCGTCGCATCGCAGATGGCCCCGTCCGTCTCCCAAGCGCCGAGGGCGTGGAAGAGGCGCGAGGGGAAGTTGCGCGCGACCTGCCCCATGTTGCCCGCGTACGACAGGCCGAGGATCCGGTCGCCGTCGAGCCCGCCCACGCGCGCACGGATCACCTCGAGTGCCTCGTCCCAGGTGACGGTTCGCAGCCGCCCCCCCTCGCGCAGCTGCGGCTCGAGCAGCCGCTGGGGTCCGTGGACGACCTCGTGATAGGCCGCCGTCTTGCTACACAGGGTTCCCTGGCTCCAGGAGTGCGCCGGGTTGCCGCGCAGCCGGACGAAGCGTCCCTCCGCGTCCGTCTCGATCAGCGCCCCACACGCGTCGGGGCAGTCGAGCGGGCAGGCGCTGGGGTGCAGGGGCATGGCGGGATTCTAGCGCGCCCCGGGACCGGCACCGGGGCCGGCCGCCCGCTGCGCGACCGGCCCCCGGGGGTTGGGGGCGTCGGCGGGGGGCCGCCACAGCCCACCACGCCCACCGGCAGCGCGATGGGGGTGTTGCCC
>JBDQFW010000068.1:2977-11929 GCA_040265735.1 Planctomycetota bacterium
ATATATACATGTATTAAATCATATATCATATATCAGGTGCGGACCACGGCGGCGCCGCGCCGGCGAACGTCGTGGAGAGCTACGCCGACGGCTGGCGCGCGCTGCGCGACCGGCCCCGGTGGATTGGGGGCGTCGGCTGGGAGCCGCCTCAGCCCACCTCGCCCTCCGTCAGCTCGATGGGCTTGTAGCCGCCCTTCGAGCGGAAGTAGAGCGCGATCGCTCCAAACACCACCAGGAGGATGGCCGGGAAGCGCACGGCGTAGCGGAGGACATCACGCCCCGCCCCGCGCTGGGCCGATCCCTGATCGCCGTAGACCGCGGCAACGGCCTCCTGGTCGGCCTCGGGCAGGCTGGCGAGGTAGGTGCTGGCCGCCTCGGGCTCGATCTTCTGGTGCTTGAGCCACATGAAGCTCCCCTCGCCCGTGGCCGCCTCCGCCAGGGCAGGAGCCTCGGCGGCGACCGTGGAGTGGATCGACTCGTCGAACGCGGCCCCCAGCAGCGGGGTGCCGATGATGCCTGCGGAGAGCAGGCCGATGGCGGAGACGGTGTTCAGGGTCAGCGCGCCACCCTGGGGGTAGCGCTCGGAGGTGAACCCGAGGACGCAGGGCCAGTAGTAGGTCTGGCCCAGCGCGTAGAGCACGAACGCCACGAAGACCGCCGCGCCCGTGGCGCCGGCGAGCCAGTAGAGGCCCACCGCCGAGAACACGCCGCTGATCGCGAGCAGGCCGGGAGGGCTGAAGAACTGCAGCACGCCGCCGGCGAAGACCCGCAGGATCAGCATGATCGCGGCGGAGAACACGAGCGCCATGGCGGGGTTGATCTCCATGCCCTCGAGCACGGGGGTCATCAGACCCTTGATCCAGCCGTCCGTCCCCAGCTCGGCCGTGGCCACGGGGATCATGAGGAGGCACATCAGGAAGAAGAGGGGTCGGCCAAGGCTGCGCACGGCGAGGCCGAAGGCGCCGCCGATGCCTGCGCCGATCATCAGGCTCAGGTTGAACCAGTTCTCGGGCTTCGTCGCGCCGCTCAGGCCGAAGTACTGGTTCCCGATCTCGTAGACCATCAGGAACGATGCCAGGAACGCGGTGAGGAAGCCCACCTGCCGCAGCATCTCGATGTACGGCACTCCGGCCTGCACGCGCTCGTCCACGGGGAACTTGCAGGGCATGTACATCAGCAGGTACGCCACAGCGGGGACGAGGATCCACAGGGCGTGGGCGTTCCATGACATCCCCCCAGTCATGGAGTCCCCCCCGATGATCATGAGCGTGCCGAAGACGAGCCCTGCCGGCCACGCGGCGTGCAGGATCGTGAGCCACTTGGTCTTCTCCTTCGGATAGACCGCGGCGCACACCGGGTTGATCACGGCCTCGACGATCCCGTGCCCGAGGCCGGCGGCGAGGGCGGAGAAGTACAGGCCCGTGTAGGTCTCCGCCATGAAGGTGCCGACCCCGGAGAGGGCCTGCAGCACGAAGGCCGCGTACATCGGCGTCTTGTAGCCGGTGCGATCGACGATCAGGCTGAAGCCGATCATCGTGATGGCGATGGGCCAGAGCGAGGCGCCGAACACCTCGCCAACCTGCTGCTGGGTGAGGCCGAGGGCGGCGCCGTAGTCCCCGCCCTTGGCCACGCGGAAGGCGAACCCGACGCCGGCTGCGGCGAGGGAGAGGAAGCTGGCCCAGAACAAGAGGCGCTTCTCGCGCGCCGTCAGGTCACTGGCTTGGACGATGTCGGACATGGGGGGGATGGGTTTGGGAAGGGGAGAGGAAGACCGCCGGCAGCCGGGAGCGGCTCAGGCGGGGTGGGTGAAGTCGGGCAGGCGCTTGGGCGCGCCGCCCTCCATGGCCGACTCGTGGGCCAGGATCCCGACGCAGGTCCAGTTGGCGGACTGGCGCACGTCCGGGAACGCGCGCCGGTGGCCGCGCACGGCCTCCACGAAGGCATGGACGAGGTGCGGGTGGGAGCCGCCGTGGCCCCCGCCCTGCGTGAACGAGAGGTGCGTGTTGCCCTCGTGGTCGTAGACGCCGCCGGTGGTGAAGGGCTGGATGGGCTCCGGAAGCAGGTGCGCGAAGTCCGGGCACTCGACCTCCTCGGGGATCTCGGGCTCGGGTCGCTTGGCGACGTGCCTGACCAGCGGGCGGTGCTCGATGAGGGGCCACTCGACCGCCTGCTTGGAGCCGTAGACATCGATGCTCTCGCGGTACTGCCGGGCCGTGTCGAAGAGTGAGCGATGCACCCGCGCCACCACGTCGGAGCCGCGCAGGGTGATGTGCGCGCTCTCCACGGCGAAGGGCGCACTGTGGATCGCGGCAAGGTCGTCCGCGATGCGTCCGGACCCATGGCACGAAACGCTGTCCGCCTCGGCGCCGGTCATCCCCAGGCAGGGCCCCACCACATGGGTGGCGTAGTGCATCGGCGGCAGGCCCGGCCAGTAGTCAGGCCAGCCCTCCATGTCCTGCATGTGCGAGGCCTGCACGAACTGCAGGCGGCCCAGCTCGCCACGGTCGAGGAGGTCCTTCATGTACAGGTACTCGCGGCTGTACACGACGGTCTCCATCATCATGTAGACCTTGCCCACGCGCTCGGCGGTCTCGACGATGCGGCGGCAGTCCTCGACGCTGGTGGCCATGGGCACGGTGCAGGCCACGTGCTTGCCCGCCTCGAGGGCCTTCAGGGTCTGCTCGGCGTGGGCGGGGATCGGCGTGTTGATGTGCACCGCGTCGATCGAGTCGTCGCGAAGCATGGCGTCGAAGTCGGTGTACCGGGACGCGATGCCGTGCGCGTCCCCCACCTCGTCGAGCTTGGCCTGGGTCCTCTGGCAGATCGCGACGCACTCGGCGTCGGGGTGGGCGCGGTAGATCGGGAGGAACTCGGCGCCAAAGCCGAGCCCGGCCACGGCGACGCGAAGGGGTGCCTGGGACATCGTGTCGCATGATCCCCCCCGCAAGGAGTCAGCGCAAGCGTGCAGGCTCCTGCTAGGACTCTGTGCGGACGGGAGCGCCTGGGACGCGAGGCAACCACCGCTGCTGGAGGTCGGCGAGACGGCCCCTGCGCACCAGGATCAGCCTCCAGTCCCCATCGAACACGCCCATCACGGCCTGCAGATCGTCCTGGTCGTTCGCGAAGGAGAAGTTCGTGCTGGCGCCGCGAACGAGCGAGATCGAGGCGCGCAGGCTCCAGCCTCGCAGCTCGCGCCAGCCCCAGAGCAGCACCTGCTGGTCGCGATCCTCACGCACGATCAGCGGTGCTCCGAGCGCGGCCAGGCACGCCTCCAAGTCCGCCTCGCCTGGCACCAACCCATCAACGACCCCGGCTGCCGGCGCGAGCTGCGAGCGCTCGCGGCTGAGCGTGCCCGTCACACAGGACGAGGCAAGCGGCAGCACGATCGCCCATGGAGCGAGGCCCGCTGCGAGTCTGCGCGCGGCCCGGCTCACTGCTGGCCGGCCGCTCCGTCGGAGCCCGAGACCCCCCGGGGACCAGCGACGCCATCCGCCACGGCTTCGCCCGCAGCCTCCTCGCCGAAGGGGCTCCAGGGCAGCTCGAAGCCGGCCTCGTCCGCGGCGAAGGTCGAGCCCACATGGCTGACGATGCCCTCCTCATCGAAGAACACCCACACGCGGTCGGCCTGGTTGTCGACCCCGCGCAGGCCCACCAGGAAGAGGAACAGCGCCGCCTGCTTCTCGACGGTGAACTCGTACCTCCAGGCCGACTTGTAGCCCAGCTGGACCACCTCGAGAGGTGCTCCAAGGAGCTCCGCCACCTCGCCAGCCGTCGTGCTGGAAGGAACGATGCGCTCGACCGTCTCAGGAGCGATGGGCTGGTTCAGGTGCGAGCGGGAGAGGAAGCACCCGGGCAGCAGGGCCAGGGACAGCAGGCAGAGGGCGAGGCGCATGGGGTCACTTCGAGTCGACGAGGTCGAGAATACCCTTCTCGGCCATGAGCGCCTCGATCTCAGCCCTCGACTTGGGGCAGTCGGCACTCAGGACCTCGCAGCCCTCCTCGGTGACCAGGACCACGTCCTCGATACGCACGCCGATGCCGGTCTCCTTGTCGTAGACGCCCGGCTCGATCGTGAAGATCATGCCCGGACGCAGCTCGCCGCCCATCTTGCCGGGGTCATGGACGGCCATGCCCACGGAGTGGCAGACCCCGTGCGGACAGCTGTATCCGCGCTCCCGCAGCACCTGCGTGGCTGCCCGGCCGATGTCGCGGTACGCAGCCCCTGGGCGCACCGCGGCGATGGCCGCCTCCTGGGCCGCCAGCACCGCGTCGTAGATCGGCACCATGCGCTCGTCGAAGGTGCCCGCGACCGGCCAGGTGCGGGTCACATCGCTCACGAAGTGATCCACCTCGGGGGCGAAGTCCACCAGCACGACCTCCCCCGCGCGCATGCGACGCGACGAGAAGTTGTAGTGCAGCACGAGGCTGTTGGCTCCCGAGCCCACGATCGGCGCGTAGGCAGGACCATCCGCCCCGGCCCGGCGCTGCTGCCAGGTGAGCAGGGCGTCGAGGTCCCACTCCCCCAGCCCGGGTCGCGTGCTGCGCATCGCCTCACGGAGCGCGTGGGCCGCGGCGCGGCTTGCCCGTCGAACGGCCTCGATCTCCTCCGGCGTCTTGATTACGCGCATGTCCCAGAGCTCGGGTGTGAGGTCCCGCACCTCGACGCCGCGGTCCGCGTAGCGCTCGCGCAGGTGGCGAGCCAGCGCCTCCTCACGCGACTCACGCCCGTCGAGGGAGTCCTTGCGGCGCGCCTGGTCGTAGGGCACCGACGAGTCGTACGCGCCCGACAGAGCGATCCAGCCCGTCTGCACGGTCCAGATCGGCCGCTCGGGGTCGGCAGCGACCATCGCGTCGATGCAGTCGAGGAGGTCGCGATTCCCCCCACGCCCCGCGTCGTTCGCGCGGACATCCTCGATGCCGGTCAGCTCACGCACCCAGGCGTCATCGGCGTCCCAGATCTCGCCAGCCCAGCTCTCCTTGAACGCGCTGGGCTTGGCCACGAAGAGGACCTCCTCCCCGCGATCGAGGTCGAGAACGAGGGCCACGCCCGGCGACTCGATGCCGGTCAGGTACCAGAAGTTCTTGTCCTGGCGGAACGCCACCGAGGCCCGCGGGTCGGGCAGCCCGCGCAGCACCACGATGCCGCTCTTCAACCTGCGCGCGAGCTCCGCCCTGCGGCCCGCGTGCCAGTCCTTGCCCAAGCCGCACACGGCCGCTCCGTCGGCTGCGCGCGTGGTGTTCTCGCCGAAGGGAAGCCGAAAGACGCGCGCCTCCTGGGCCAGCGCCGAAGTGGCCAGGACGGCGGCGAGAAGGGGCGTCAGGAGCTGGGTTCGCATGCCCGCAGCCTAGCTGCGCGGCACGCGCCCTCGGGTACGGCCCCGGTATGCTCCCCGGCGATGCGCGTGGGCTTCGACACGACCCCCCTGGCCGTCCCCCACCCGCCGGGGGTCGTCCGGGTCGTGCATGGCACCCTCGAGGCCCTGGAGGCCGCAGGCCGGCTCGAGGTCGTACGGCTCTCGCCAACACCTGGCCAGGGTCCGCGCGCCTTCCGCGCGTCCCTACCCCGCGTGGCGCGCGAGCAGGGGCTGGCTGGGGTGCACAGCTTCACCTCCGCCTTCCAACCCAGGGGACCGGGCCGCCGCGTGCAGACCATCCACGAGTGCCCGTGGCGCCACGGCGTGCGCGAGAACGCGGGCTGGCGGCACCGCGCCTGGGCACGGCTCGGCCCGCTCTTGGCGGACGCCGTGGTCACGCCCTCGGAGCACACGGCTCGGGATCTCGGCCTGCGCCCGCAGAGCTCGGGGGGCAAGGGGCGCGTGATCCCGTGGGGCGTCGAGCCGCGCTTCGCGCCGGACCCGCCCCTGGGCGAAGTGGACGAGGTTCTGCTGGGGCGCTACCGCCTGCCGGAGCGAGCTCTCGTGCTGTGCCTCGGCGCCACGCGTGCCAAGAAGAACCTGGCCGCCGTGCTGCACGGGGTGGCCGCCCTCCACGCGCGCGCCGGCGCGCGCGTGCACCTGGTGGTGACGGGGCCGGACACGCCTGACCTGCGCCGGGACCTGGGCCTGGCCCAGCGCCTCGGGCTGGCCCGCTTCCTGTCCACCCCAGGCACCGTGGAGGAGGAGCACCTGCCCGGACTCCTCCGGCTTGCGACCGCAGTGCCCGTGCTCTCGCACTCCGAGGGCTTCGGGCTGCCCGCCCTCGAGGCCCACGCCTGCGGAACGCCCGCCATCGTCCCCATAGGGTCGGCCGCCGCGGAGGCGGCCGGGCCCCTGGCCCTCACCTGCGACCCCGCGGATCCGGAGAGCGTCGCGGACGCCCTGGCCCTCGCCGTCGAGCGCAGGGAGGACCTGCGCTTCGAGATCCCCGAGTCGGTGGCGGATCGCACCTGGAGCCGCACGGCCGAGCGCGTCGCCGACCTGTGGGAGGAGCTGGCGTGAGCGCGCCCCGCGTACTGGTCAACGGCCTGCGCTTCGCCCAGCCCATGAGCGGGGTGCGGCGCCACGCGGTCGAGGTGTACTCGCGCGCCGCGAGGCTCCTGCGCGAGGACGGCGGCGAGCTGGTGCTGCTCGCGCCGCACGGGGGCCTGGGGTACGCGCTTCCCGAGGTGACCCTGCGTGAGGCTCCCCGCCCCGTCGCCGGCGCCCTGCGCCCCTGGCGCGAGGCGCGTGTCCTGCGCGAGGCGACGGAGGGACTGGGCCCCTTCACCCTCGTGCACGGCGGGCACCTGCCCCTCTCCCCCGCCCGCGGGACGGCCCGGGTGCACCTGCAGCACGACGCGCGCCGCGCGGCCTCGCCGGTCGGCCGCAGCTGGATGCGCGCCGCCCTGCGCGAGGCGGACTCGGTGGTGACGGTCTCTCGTTCCACGGCTGACGAGCTCGTGCGCCTGGGCTCCCCCAGGCGCCTAGCCGTGGTCCCGAACGGCGGCGACCACCTGCCCGTGCACGATCCCGAGCGCACCGGGCGCCCGTTCGTCCTCGTCCCCGGACACCTCGAGCCGCGCAAGGACCCGCTGACAGCGATCCGCGCCCTGGCCGTGGATCCCCACCTCCCGCGGCTCGTGTTCGCGGGCTTCGAGAAGGGCGGCATGATCTTCCGCATGCAGCGCGAGGCGGCGCGTCTTGGCGTCCTGGACCGCGTGCGCTACGCGGGACCCGTGCCCGACGACGAGCTGGCGGGGCTCTATGCGCGCTGCTCCGCGGTGCTCCTGCCATCGCGCCTCGAGGGCTTCGGCATCCCGATCCTCGAGGCCGTGCGCGCGGGTGCTCCCCTCGCGGTCAGCGCGATCCCGGCCCATGCGGAGGTGGCGCCGCGTGAGACGCCGCGCTTTGACGCGGGCGATCCGGTTGACTGCGCCCGAGCCCTCGCGGAGGCCCTCCGTCAGGAGCGCGCGCCGGCGGCGGTGGGCTCTTGGGACGCCACGGCCGAGGCGCTCGTCGAGGTGTGGTCCTCGGCGTGCTGCAGCTTCCAGGCTCCCTGAAGGAGCGTGAAGGTCCCCACGACCACGAGCAGCCCGGCGAAGGCCTGACGCAGCCGCACCTCTGGGAGGCCCCTGCCCAGCCGCTGACCCGCCACGGTGCCCGCGATGCCCACGGCCACGAACAGGCCGATCACGGTCCAGTCCAGCGAGAGGCCCAGCCCCTCGAGGACCGCCGCGGACTTCAAGAAGCCCGCCGCGGACTTGAGGGTGATGATCGCCAGGCTCGTCCCCACGGCGGTCGCCATCGGCAGCCCACCCAGCAGCCCCAGGGCCGGCACGATCAGGAAGCCGCCCCCAACGCCCACGAAGCCCGTGATGGCGCCGACCACGAGGCCGTCCGCGACGATGCGCACCACCGGCCGAGTCCCCTGCCCGACCGCCGCGGCCGCAGCCGGCGGCCGCAGCATGGAGCGCGCCGCAACGAGCAGGAGGACGGCGAAGGCGAGCAGCTGCACCTCGCCGTCCACCAGGCCGCCCATCCAAGCGCCGCCGTAGCTGCCGACCATTCCCGGCAGGCCGAACCACAGCACGCTGCGCCCGTCCACGCGGCCCTCCCGCCAGGCGCGCACCGCGGCCACGGCGGCGATGCCCCCCACGATCGCCAGGGAGCTGGCGATCGCGACCTTCTCATGCTGGCCGATCACGAGGGTCAGCACGGGCACGGTCAGGATCGAGCCGCCCGAGCCGAGGAGCCCAAGCGTCAGGCCGACGAGGAGGGCGCCGAGGAGGACGAGGGTCATGGCGGGGGGATCCTTGGGGCGCCAGGGTCAGGCCGTGCAGGTGCGCGTGTCGGCGGAGACGCTGCGGCGGTTCCAGGGCATGCGGGCGAGGACCATGGCCATGCCGCAGGTGTCGGTGACCCCGGCGAAGACCAGGCCACAGCCCACGAAGGCCGGCAGGGCGACCCAGGCCGGGCTCAGGAACCACGCGGCCGCGCTGCCAAGGGCCACGAGGCCCCCGGCCACGATGCGCACCTGGCGCTCGAGGCTGATGGCCTTGCCCTCGCCACGGCGGACGGGGTTGCCCGTGGTGATCCAGGACTCGATGCCGCCCTCGAGGCAGTGCGCCTCCGTGACACCCGCGGCGGCGAGCAGCTTGCGGGCCTCCTCGGCGCGCTTGCCGGAGCGGCAGACCAGGGTGACCTCTCGGCCCTGGGCCAGGTCCGCGATGCGGGTGGCCGTGCGGGAGAGGTCACCGAGGGGGAAGTTGAGCGTGCCCTCGATGTGAACCTCGTCGTACTCGGCGGGGGTCCGCACATCGACCACGAAGCGGTCGGCGGGCAGCGGCCCCTCGGGAGCGAGCGAGCGGGCGTGGACGGTGGGAGGGGTCTGGGTCTGAGTCATGGCAGTTGGGGGGCCTGGCGGGCCTCAACCTTGAAGAGTCACGGTGCAGAGAGAGGTTCCCGCGGCGGGGAGAAAACTCACGGGGCTGTGCTCCCAGCCGGAACGGGGCTCCCAGCCGGAACGGGCGCGTCC
>JBDQFW010000068.1:11939-14725 GCA_040265735.1 Planctomycetota bacterium
CTCCCTCTCCCAGAAACGCCCTCCGAGGGCGGGTCCGAGCCTCAGGCCGTTGGGGCAGGAACGACGACCGGCATGCCGGCACCGCTCCAGGCGCCGAAGCCCCCACGCAGGTCGCGAAGGCCCTCGACCCCGGCCCGCTCGAGGAGGCTCACGGCGATGGCCGAGCGGTAGCCGCCCGCGCAGTGGACGACCACCGGCCGGTCGCGAGGCACCTCGCTGGCGCGCTCGGCCAGCTGGTTGAGGGGGATGTGCAGGGCGCACTCGAGGTGCCCCGCGCCGTACTCGCCGGGGGCGCGGACATCGAGGACCACGGGAGCGGCCTCCCCGGCCAGCTCCTCAGCCAGCTGTTTGGCCTCGACTCGCGCGAAGCGCGTCTGCAGCTCGGGCCGCTCGGCGAAGGCCGCGGCGCCCCCGTCCAGGTAGCCCTCCACGAGGTCGAGGCCGATGCGCCCAAGGCGCAGGATGGCCTCCTCCTCTCGTCCCGCCTCTGCGATCACGAGGATCGGGCGCTCCAGGTCGAGGACCGTGCCGGCCCAGGTGGCGAACTTGCCGTCCAGGCCGATGTTGATGCTGCCAGCGAGGTGTCCGGCGGCGAAGGCCTCGGGGTCGCGCGCGTCGACCACCTGGGCACCGGCGTTGGCCCGGGCCAGGAGGGTCTCGAGGTCCAGGGCCTTGCGACCCTGGGCAACGACGCTCTCCATGAGCGGCCGCTCCTTGCGGTTCAGGACGGCGTCGTGCACGAAGTAGCCGGGGGCCGCGGGCTGGTCCGCGGTGACGACCGCGAGGAACTCCTCCTCGCTCATCGGCTGCAGCGCGTAGTTGGTCCGGCGCTGCTCCCCCATGGTCGAGGAGGTCTCGTCCGAGAGGTTCTTACCGCAGAGGGAGCCGGCGCCGTGGGCCGGATAGACGCGGGTGCTGTCCGGCAGCGTTGCGAGCTTCGTGTGCAGGCTGTGATAGAGCATCTTGCCCAGCTCGGCCTGCGTGAAGCCGACGGAGGCCAAGAGGTCCGGCCGGCCCACATCGCCGATGAAGAGGGTGTCCCCGGTGAGCACCGCGTGGGGCTGGGTGTCGCTCGTGCGCCGGTCGTAGACCAGGAGCGAGATCCCCTCAGGCGTGTGCCCCGGGGTCTCCATGGCCTCGATGCGCACCTGGGGTCCAAGCTCGAGGAAGGTCCCGTCAGACTCGGCCACGACCTCGAACTCGGTCTCGCCGCGGGCGCCCAGGTGAATCTTCGCGCCGGTGCGCTCGCGAAGCTCCAGGTGTCCGGCGAGGAAGTCCGCGTGGAAGTGCGTCAGGTAGACGTGCTCGATGCGCCAGCCGTGGGCCTCCGCCTTCTGGATGTAGGCATCCACATCGCGCTGGGGGTCGACGACGACCGCGACGCCGGACTCCTCGTCGGCGATCAGGTACGAGGCGTGGGCAAGGCAGCCGAGATAGAACTGTTCGAGGTGCATGGAGGTCTCCGAGAAGGATCTGACATCCCTGTGGAGGCACAGATCAGCCCCAGGTTCCCTGGGGATGGCCAATTCTCACAGATCAGCCCCAGGTTCCCCGGGGATGGCCAATTCTCACAGATCAGCCCCAGGTTCCCCGGGGAGGTCGAAATCTCACAGCCGACCCGGGTTCCTCAAGGTGCAGGACATCACAGCACCCATCGGTTCCCCGGCGGTCAGGATCCCTTCAACCGCCCCAGGACCTCCTCCCTGAGGGAGGCGGGCAGGTCGCCGGGCACCAGGTCCCGGCAGGCGTCCTGGGCCAGATCGAGGGTCGAGAACACCACGGCGCAGCGTTCGCAGACGATCCCCTCGGGGAACTCGAAGGGCAGGTCCTCGTCCAGGCAGCGCTGCTTGGCGGCCAGCAGGTCGAGGCACACCTCGCGCGAGAAGCGCGGAGCCACGGCCTCCTCCTGGGGCAGCACGGCGTCGATGGCCGCGCGCAGCTTCAGGCGGGCGCGGTGCAGGCGGGTCTTGACCGTATTCGGGGGCAGGTCGAGCACCTGAGCCACATCCTCCACGGGCAGCCCCACGAGCTCCTTGAGCACGAGGGGCATGCGGAACTCGGTGGGCAGGGCGGCGATGGCCTGCTCCACCTGGGCAAGGCCCTCCTGGCGAATCTGCTCGTCGAGGGGTCCAGCCTCCTCGGAGGGCACCATCGCCATCCGCGTGGCGCCGAAGGGAAGCAGCTCGTCCAGGGACTCGAGCTGATCCGGCTCGCCGCTGCGCTTGCGGTGCATGCGCTGGCAGGTGCGCGCGGCGATGGTGTAGAGCCAGGTGCTGGGCTTGGAGCGCCCCTCGAACTGGTCCCAGTGGCGCCAGGCCTGGAGAAACACCTCCTGCACGAGGTCCTCGGCCTCACCCTTGCTTCCACAGAACCGCGTGGCCAGGGACAGCAGGCGACCTCCCTCGCGCTCGAGGAGGGCGGGAATGGCGGTCTCGCGGGGCGAGCCGGGCGCGAAGGCGGTGTCCGTCACTCGGCGAGGTCCACGGTCGGAGCCTGGCGCGCCTGACGCACGCCGAAGACGAGGCGGAAGCTGCCCCAGACGACTCCAGCGAAGAGGGCCAGGGCCAGGAGGATCATCCCCCACCGCACCAGGGCGGGCTGCTGGGAGAGGTCGCTCGAGAGGAGGCCACCCCGGCCCCCGGCGCCGCCCTGGGAGCGCAGCACGGGACGACCCGCCAGGTCGCGGTCCTGGCCTGGGCCGCGACCGCGCACGGCAGAGCCGACGGCCATCGGAGCCGCCTCGGCGGAGGGGGTGCTCGCTGACCGGGGCGCGGGAGGTGCTGGGG
>JBDQFW010000069.1:0-14289 GCA_040265735.1 Planctomycetota bacterium
CCTGAAGCTCGGGCAGGGGCAGCGCCTCGGAGAGCTTCTGCTCCGCCTCACGCAGCTCGAAGTCGTCCGCCGGCAGCTCGAGCCCCAGGCGCACCTCCGGCCGCACCGGGGCGGGACGCAGGGCGAGGAAGGCCAGCACCCCGGGGGCCAGCAGCACCTGCAGCAGGAGCAGGGCCGCGACCGCACGCAGGCTCGGGGACTGGGCCAGGCGCCTCTGCACGAAGCCGCGCACCAGGCGCAGGTCGCCGCGCCAGGTCAGGTCCTGACGGGTGCTCGCCCCGAGGACGCCCTCGACCACGCGCGCCGCCGCATCGGACTCGACCGCGCCCGGCGAGGAGGCCTCCCTCCGCACCGAGGCGAGGAAGCGCTCGAGGTCTGCGATGGCGCGCTCGTCGTCGGGCCCGGCCTCCGCACGGCGCGAGGGCGCGAGCTGCCCAAGGGCCGCGTCCAGGTGTTCCTCGGGAGTGAGCGTGCTCATGACAGCTCCTCCGCGCCCTCGAGCAGCTGCCGCATGCGGCGCACCGCGTGGAACATGCGGCTCTTGACGGTCCCCACCGGGATCCCCAGGAGCTCTGCGACCTCGCCGTAGGGCAGACCCTGCACAGCGCCGAGCTCGAACACCTCGCGCTGACCCTGGGGCAGCTCGGCCAGGGCCTGGGTCAGGTGCGCGTGCACCTCGCGCCCGGCCGCCTCCCGTACGGGCCCGGGTCCGGGCTCGGCCAGCTCGAGCTCCTCCACCGCCGCCGCGCGCCCGCGCCAGGGCCGGATCGCATCCCGGCGACGCCGGTCGATCCAGGCGTTGCGCGCGATGCGCAGGAGCCAGGCCTGCGGGCGGCCCTGGGGCTCGTAGCGGTCGAGGCGCTGCACCATGCGGAGGAAGGAGTCTTGAGCGAGGTCCTCAGCCTCGGCACGGCCGGCTCCCATCCTGAGGAAGAAGCCGACCAGGCCGGGGGCCTGGGCCTGCACGAAGCGTTCGAAGGGCCTGGGATCCCCCCCCCTGAGGGCCTCGAGGGGGTCCTGAGCCTCCTCGGGGTCCGGTGTGGGGGTCTCCAACGGTCGCCTCAACGCAGCCAGTCCGGCCCGGTTCAGGAATTCTCGGGATGGGCCGGCTCCCCGGCCTGCCCCGCGGAGCGCACGGCGTCGAGGAGGGCGGCCTGGAGGGCCATGGCCAGGGGCTCGGAGGCCGGGCCCACCACCTGGAACCTAAGCAGGCGCTCCTCCTCACCGCGGTGGTCGAGGCGCACCTCCACCCGCGGGGTCGGGAGCCAACGCACCACCCTCTTGGCCCACTCGATCACCGCGACGCCGTCCCCGCCGAGCCACTCGTCGCCTCCATCCTCGAGGAGGGCCTTCTCGCGCCCCTCCATCCAGGCGTCGAAGTGCGAGAGCGCCAGCCGCCCTCCCTCGTGGAGGTCGTGGAGCGTGAAGGTCGGGCTGGAGACCTCGTAGTCCCCCAGCCCCCGGCCCAGACCGCGCGTGAGCGTCGTCTTCCCCGCGCCGAGATCCCCATCCAGGGCAAGAACGGCGCCGGCAGGAAGGGTGCGCCCGAGGGCCTCGCCCAGGGCCTCTGTCTGCTCGGGTCCCGTGCTGATCCAGAGGATCTCCTGCAATTGCCGCTCACTCTCCATGGGTCCAGCCTCCTGCACCATCCCAGCGCCTTCGCACCCCGCCGTCCAGCAGCCAAAGACCGCGCCCGGCAAGGGCCCGCCCCACAACGCGCGCTGCCTGGAACTCAGGACGGCCGGCAAGCCGTCTCCAGGTGCGCTCGGGGAGCAGGGCGAGCAGCTCGTGGTCCTCGCCGTCGTGCAGGGCGTGCTCCACGGGGCTCTTCCCGCTGACCCGAGCCGCGCGACGAGCGTCTCGATGGAGGGGCAGGGCGGCCAGGTCGAGCTCCACCGCCACGCCGGAGGTCGCCGCCAGCCTTGCCGCGTCCCGCGCGAGGCCGTCCGAGAGATCCATCAGAGCCCCCACCCCTGCGGCGGCCAGGGCCTCACCCTGCTCGAGCCGCGGAACGGGGCGCAGGTGCCTCCCCAGCCGCGAGCCTCCGAGGGGGCCGGTGACGAGGGCGACCATCCCGGGCCGCGCGCCGGAGCGGCTGACAGGCCGCGCGCCGCGAGGCAGCTCGCCGAGGGCCGTCACCGTGAGGCTCGTGGGGCCAGGCGCACTTGTGCAGTCGCCGCCCACCAGCGCGGCGCCCCAGCGCTCGCCGGTCCGCTCCACGCCGCGCAGGAGCCCCGCGAGCCTGCGCTCCTCCGCGTCGCGGGGAGCCCGCAGGCCCAGGAGGAGGGCGCGCGGCCGTGCACCGGCCGCCGCGAGATCGGAGAGCGTGCGCAGCACGGCCTTGGCCGCGAAGGCGGCGGGACGCTCGCCGTGCTCCACATGGACTCCCTCCACGGTCGCGTCCACGCACACCACGGGCGCGCTCGCCATGTCGAGGGCAGCCGCGTCATGGCCCAGCGGCGTGCGCAGCACCCGCGGCGTCGCCCGACGACGCAGTCGGGCGAGCAGGCGCTCCTCCTGCCAGCTCATTGCGCGCTCTCCTGCCCAGGAACCGCGAGCTCCGTGACCACCATGACCACCCTGCCTAGGACCGCGGCGGGATCCACCTCGACCCGATCGGGCCCCTCGATGAACGGCGTTGGCGCCAGGGCGAGCAGAGCTCCCGCAGTCTCCACGAACCAGCCCTGCGTCACGCGCCCCGCAGCGTCTCGGTAGAGGAGCCGGTCGCGCGGACCCCAGTCTTTGGACCAAGTATCGAGCACGACCCGGTGCGCCGTGCCCGCAGCCAGCCCTGGCGCGAGCCGCGAGTCGAACCGCGCCAGCAGATACGCCGTACCCAGCAGGGACAGGGCCAAGATGCCCCGCCGCGCCAGCCGCCAGGCCTTCGCGGGCGTCATGCCCCGCCTCCCCAGGCGGACCGCAGGCGCTCGACTGCGCGGCCAGGACTCGCGTCCCAGTCCATCCCACGCAGCACGAACACGCCGCGCGCACCGGCCGCTCGCGCAGCGGAGACCTCGTCGGGGCCAAGCCCCCCGAGGGCCCAGGTCGGTGCCCCGCGCTCGCGCACGAGCTCGGCAAATCGATCGGCGCCCAGGGCGGGCCCCTTCCCAGGAACCGCGGCGAACGGCGAGAGGGTCGCATAGTCCGCCAGGTCGAGATCGTCGCGCCTTGGGTCCTGGTGATCGCTCACCCCGACCGTGCGCCCCTCGAGCAGGGGCCGAGCGAGACGAGCGTCCAGGGAGCGGTGGCCCAGGTGCACCCCATCCGCCCCGCTAGCGGCCACGAGATGCACGCGATCCGAGAGCGCCAGCCAGCCCTCAGCCAGCCGCGCCCGACACGCGCGCGCGAGCTCCAGGAGCGCCCCGTCCTCGACGCCCGGCTCCCGCAGGAGCAGGCCCCGGAGCCCGGCCTGCGCGGCCTCGTCGAGGGCGCGCAAGAAGGCGCCCCCCTGCCCGGGCCCAAGGGTCCCGGGCGAGACGGCGACGACCGAGGGAGGATGCTTCCCCATGCTCTCCTTCAGACGAGCTCCACGAGCCAGCCCAGCTCGCGCAGGACAGACCGCAGGCGTGCCGCGCTGCGCGCCTGCTTCATCTGCAGCGTGCGCTCGTCAATGCGCCGCGCCATGAGAGGGCGGACGCCGGGATCGCTCGCGATGCGGCGCGCGAACGCGTCGTCCGGGGCGGTCAGGACGAGCTCCTCGTCAAGGGTGCACAGCCCGGCCTGCTGCGCCCAGTCCTTGATCGAATAGAGCACGTTCTGGGGCACGGGCGTGCGTGAGTTGTGCTCGAGCACCTCCAGCATGCGGGCGAGAGCGACGCCCTCATGAAGGGCCCGCTTCACGCTGCGATCGGAGATGCGGAAGTGGCGCACGGTCTCGCTCTTCTCCCGCTCGCAGAAACGGTCGAGGTCGTGCACGAGCGCCGCGTCGTCCTCGCTGGGGAAGTGGACCACCTCGAAGTCGGGGGTCACGATCAGGCTCCCCGAGCCGGGAACGGCCCCCTCCGGAGCCCGCATCCCGAACAGGCGCGCGCCCACGCTGGTCACTTTCATGGCCACGGGGTGCCCCTTCGCGTCGTAGCCAAGGTCCACCAGCCCCAGGAGGTAGAGCCTCTTGCGCACCCAGTTCACCAGGTTCCACGCCATGCGCTGGAGATCCTCCGCCCCGGTCGCCCCGCCGCCGGCCGCGGTGCGCGCGCTGAACCACTCCTCGACGGCCACCTCGTCCAAGCTGGCCAGGTACTGGTTGCGCGTCACGAACGGCAGATACATGAGGTCGTACCACACGCCCGGCTCACTGCGGCGCACGAGCCGCATGAAGAGCTGACGCATGCGCGTCTGGTGGTACGGCTCGCCCCCGAGGGCCGACTCCTCGACGACGTGCTCGAGCAGGCCGGCGAGCTTGGAGTCCAGGTCCATGGGCTCCCAGTCACGGCCCGCGGAGGTGATCGCGATGGTGCGCTCGCCGGTGCTGTCGATGAGACCCCGTCTGCGCGAGAACGCGTCCATGAAGTGCAGGATCTCGGACCGATCCAGCTCCCTTCCCGGATTGGGGATCAGGTCCTGCAGAATGCGCTTCTCGGTGGTCTTGAAGATCTCCCCCTTCACCGTGAAGCGCACGGCGTGGTCGAGCAGGTAGGCCTGGAAGCGGCTCAGGTTGGAGACGAGGTCTACGCCCATGCCGGCCTCGTCATGGGGACGGTCGGGATCCCCGGGCACAGCGACCCGCTTGAGCCAGGCCAGGGCGACCTCGTTGAAGATGACCAGGGTCTCGTCGTTGTGCTGGATCCCGAAACGACCGAGCTCGAGCCGCTCGACCGTGCCGACGAGCGAATCCTCGAGGATCTTCTGCCAGCGCCGCCCGTTCCAATGGGGCAGCTCGGTCTCCATGCGATCGAAGAGCGCCCGGGGGAGCAGCCCTCCGAACTCCATGATCACCTTGATCACAAGCTCGCGCAGACCCTCAGGGAGCCGCTCGATGCGAGCCACGCAGGCCTCCTCACGGGAGTACATCTTGTACATCTCGCGCACGCGGCTAGGCGGCGTGCGGCGCGCCCGTGCAGGGTCGTCGTACAGGCGATCGATGTGGCCCCGCAGGGTGAAGGCGTCGAACACTCCCGACCGCAGGCTGCGCCTCTGGCGCACGAGGGCGTCCCCAAGATCGGTGGGCACCGCGAGCGCACGCTGTCCCTCTGTCGCCACGTGGGAGGACTCCCCGTCGCGAACGAGGGCCCGACGGGTCAGGGTCGCGATGGCGGCCTCAAGGTCGTAGGTCGACAGGTGCTCGAGGGAGCGGTGAGCCGCGAGGTCCGCGAAGAGCAGCTCATAGCGCGGAGCCTCCAGCAAGAGGTCCATGAGCATGGCGAGTCGCTTGCCCAGAGAGCCCAAGCGCTCGAGCGCATGCGCGCCGTCCATACCCCACTCCAGCAGCTGCTTGCGCGCCGCGGCAGGCGCGGGGACCGTGCCGCCCGTCTCGGGGCTCCAGTGACGCCACGCCTCGGCAAGGTCCCCCTCGGGAAGGCACTCCACCACGGCGGCCAGCGTGCAGCGGCCGCGCTTGCCTCCAACCCCTCCTCCATGACCTGAAGGACTCATCCCATCACCTCCTGCTCCTCCGTCCCCGTGGACTCATGGCCGAGGCGGGCAGCCTCGATGATCTCGTACGTGTAGCCCTGCTCCGTGAGGAACAGCTGGCGCTTCTCAGCGAACTCCTGGTCGCGCGTGCCCGCGGTGACCACCGAGTAGAACACCGCCGCGCTACCGTCGGACTTCGGGCGCAGGATGCGCCCGAGGCGCTGGGCCTCCTCCTGGCGGGAGCCGAAGGTCCCCGAGACCTGGATGGCGATATTCGCATCGGGCAGGTCGATCGCGAAGTTTCCGACCTTACTGACGATGAGCAGGCGGTCCTCCCCGGTCTTGAAGCGCTGGTACAGGCGCTCGCGCTCGGGGTTCGGCGTCTTGCCCGTGATCAGCGGCGCCTTCAGGGTCCGCGAGAGCGCCTCGAGCTGCTCGATGTACTGCCCGATGATCAGGATGCGCCCCTCAGGGTGGCGGGCGATCAGCCGCTCGACCACCGCGACCTTGGCGGGGTTCTCCGAAGCCACGCGAAACTTCGCGCGCGCACCCGAACCGAAGTACACCGTGCGCAGGTGGTCGTCCATCGTGGCGCGGACCTCGACGCAGCGCGCCTCGGCGATGAAGCCCTGGGACTCGAGCACCTTCCACGGCACGTCGAAGCGCTTCGGACCGATCAGGCAGAACACATCGTCCTCCTTACCGTCCTCCCGCACGAGGGTCGCCGTGAGCCCCAGGCGGCGCCGCGCCTGTAGGTCCGCCGTGACGCGGAAGATCGGCGCCGGCAGCAGGTGCACCTCGTCGTACACCACGAGACCCCAGTTCTCGCTCGAGAAGATCTCGAAGTGCTCGAAGCCCCCGGTCTTGTCGCGCCGCCAGGTCAGCATCTGGTAGGTGGTGATGGTGACCGGCTTGACCTCCTTGGTCTCGCCCGTGTACTCGCCCACCTGATCCTCCGTCAGCTCCGTCTTGTCGAGGATCTCCTCGCGCCACTGCCGCACCGCCACGGTATTCGTGGTCAGGACCAGGGTCTTGGCGCCCACCAGACTCATGACGGCCACCCCCGTGACGGTCTTGCCGGCCCCGCAGGGCAGCACAACGACGCCGCTGCCGCCAAGCTCCGTGCCCCCGGCGTGGAAGGCCTTGGCCGCGTTGTCCTGGTACGAGCGCAGGCCGAAGGGCGCGCCTGACCGACACGTCTCGCGCAGCTGGATATCGAGGGGATCCCCCTCCAGGTAGCCCCCGCGGTCATCCACCGGGAACCCGATGCGGATCAGGGCCTGCTTGATCAGGCCGCGCTGGAGGTCGTCGAGGAAGACTTGGCCATCGGGACCAAGGGTGCAGTTCTTGCGTACGGCGTCGTGCCCGAGGACATCCTCGACCACCTTGCGATCCCCTGCCACGAGCTCGAAGCCCTGCTCCCTGCGCACGATCTGGAGCAGGCCGTAGCGACCCACCCACTCGCGCACGTCATGGTCGATGTTCGGCGGGATGGGCACGCAGGCCAGGTCCTCGAGCGTGGCAAGGATCTCATCCGCCGTCACGCCGAGGGCCGCGGCGTTCCAGATGCTCACCGGGCTGATCCGGTAGGTATGGAGGTAGTCCGGGCTCTTCTCGAGCTCGGCGAACACCGCCAGCCGGTCGCGCGCCTCGCTGTACCGCGCGTGCTCCTCGGTCATGGGTCGACCGGCTTCATCCTTCATGAGCTGCCCGGTGGCGTCCAGGCGGCTCTGCACCGTGTGGAGCATGAGGCTCCGGTCCGGCTGCACGATCAGGGGATTGTCCGGTCTCATGCGGAGGCTCCTCTTGCCTTGCTGGATGTCTTGCGGGCTCCTCTGCGCGGACGCACCGGGTCCGCGGCCTTCAGATAAGGGCCTGTGATCGAGCGCGGATCCGCCGCCAGCTCGCCAGGCGTGCCCTCGGCGTGCAGCTGTCCTCCCGCGGCGCCGCCCGCGGGCCCGAGCTCCACCAGCCGATCACAGAGGCGTAGCAGGTCGGTCTGGTGCTCGATGAGCACCACCGCGTTGCCGCGCTGCGCCAGGCGCTTGAGGGTCCGCGCGAGGTGCACGAGGTCGCTGCCCGCGAGCCCCGTGCTGGGCTCGTCCAGCAGGAGGACGCTGCGAACCCCCTGACGCGCCCGGTGCAGCTCGGCGGCCAGCTTGAGCCGCTGGGCCTCGCCGCCGCTCAGGGTCGTGGCGGACTGGCCGAGGCCGAGGTAGCCAAGCCCCACGGCCTGGAGGGACTCGAGGATCCTGGACGCGTCGGGCTGGTGCGCGAACTGCGCGGCGGCCTCATCCACGGTCATCGCCAGGACATCCGCGATGGAGAGCCCGCGCCAGCGCACCTCCAGCACCTCCGGCCGGAAGCGCTTGCCATCGCACTCGTCGCACAGGAGCCAGAGGTCCGCGAGGAACTGCATCTCCACCTTGGTGCTGCCCCGGCCCTCACAGGCCGGGCAGCGGCCCTTGCTGGAGTTGAACGAGAAGTGCCCGGGCACGAACCCCAGGCGGCGAGCGTCCGGAGTGCGGGCAAAGAGCTCGCGCAGAGCCGGCATCAGCCCCGAGTAGGTCGCGGGGACGCTGTGCGGGGTGCGTCCGATGGGGCTCGCGTCCACCACCACGGTGCGGATCCCTGCGCCCGCGGCCCCCGTCAGGCTCTTCCACCGCCCCTCCGGCTTCTCGCCCGCGAGCGCAGGGGCGAGGCACCCGAGCGCCAGAGAGCTCTTGCCGCTCCCCGAGGGACCGCAGAGCCCCAGCAGCTCGCCGAAGCGCACCTCGAGGTCCACGCCGCGCAGGTTGTGGAGGCGCGCCCCCTTGAGGCGCAGGGCCCGCGCCGGAGCCAGGCCATGGGGCTCGTCCACCACATCGCGTGCTGCGGCCTCGAGATCCAGCTCGCCACGCAGCTGGAGCGCCGTTCCCGAGGTGGGGTGGGCAGCGACCTCCGCCGGGGGTCCACTCGCCACCACTCGACCGCCAAGGCTGCCGGCGCCCGGGCCCATGTCCACGATCCAGTCGGCCCGCTTCATGACCGCGTCGTCATGCTCGACCACGAGCAAGGTGTTGCCCCGGTCCCGCAGCAGCTCGAGGGCCCCGATCAGGTGCTCCACATCCGCGGGGTGCAGGCCCACGGTCGGCTCATCCAGCACATACAGCACCCCCACGAGCTCCGAGCCCAGGGAGGCCGAGAGGCGCACGCGGCGTGCTTCGCCCCCGGAGAGAGTGGCCGTCGCCCGGTCGAGAGTCAGGTAGCCGAGGCCCACCTGCTGGAGCATGCCGAGGCGCGAGAGCAGCTCCGCGCGGATCGGCTCGGCCACCTCCGCAGCAGCCCCGGGAATGCGCAGCGCCTCCACGGCCTCGTGGGCGTGGTCCACATCCTTGGACAGCAGCTCCGGAAGGCGCAGGCGCCCAACGGTCACCGCACGCGGCCCGGGAGCCAGGCGCTCGCCCTCACAGGTCGGGCACTCCCGCTCGGCCATGACCGTCTCCAGGGTCTCGCGCCAGCCCGAGTCCTCGCTCTTCTGGTGCCAGCGATCCACCTGTCCACAGAGCCCCCTCCACTCCGCGCGGAAGTTCTGTTCGATCTCCGCGGTGGCCCAGGACTTCTGGATCTCAACGCGGTACTCCTTCCGCGCGCCCCGCCCATGCAGGACGAGGGCTCGCTGGGCCTCGCTCAGCGCGTCGAGCGGCGCGTCGGGATCGATCCCATGGGCGTCACAGACCGTGCGGAACAGATGCTCGTGGTAGCCCTTGCCCTTCACCAGGAAGCGGCCGAAGGGGTCCGTGAGCCCGCCCTCGCGCAGCGGCTTGGACGCATCGGCGACGAGCAGCTCCGCCGCCGCGGTCCAGCGCGAGCCAAGCCCGTGGCAGTCCGGACAGGCGCCGACGACGGTGTTGAACGAGAAGTGCCGCGGCTCGAGGTCCTCCTCGAGTCGGAATCCGCAGGCCGTGCAGGCTCCCCTGGTCGAGTACTCAAGGCGCTCGCCGCCCTTGACCAGCACGCTCACACGCCCACGGGCCACCGCGGCAGCCTGCTCGACCGCCTCGGCCAGGCGTGCCCGCTCGGAGGCCGCAAAGCGCAGCCGGTCCACGACCAGGTCAAGCCTCTCCGCCTCCGCGGCCGCGCCCAGGTCGCCCTCGAGGCGAACCTCCACTCCGTCCGCGAGGAGGCGGGCGAAGCCGGCAGCTGTCCACTCCGTGCGCAAGCGCTCGAGGGCCTCCTGCCGGGCCTCACCACTGTCGGGGAGCGCCTCGAGGAGGGGCGCGAGCACCCAGCCCTTGGCACTCTCATCCCCGACCGCCTTCAGGACTCGGCGCGCGATGCCCGCGGGATCGCTGGACTTCAGGGCCTCGCCATGGTCGGGGCAGCGCGGGGTCCCCGCGCGCGCGTAGAGGACGCGCAGCTGGTCGTGCAGCTCCGTGGTGGTCGCAACCGTCGAGCGCGGCTGGGAGCCCCCTACGCGGGCCTCGACGGCCACGGACGGACCCAGGCCGTCGATGCGATCGAACGGCGGACGGTCTCGAAGGCCGAGGAACTGGCGCGCGTAGGTGGAGAGGGACTCGACGAAGCGGCGCCGGCCCTCGGCGTGGATCGTGTCGAGGGCGAGAGAGCTCTTGCCGGAGCCCGAGGGCCCGGTCACGACGGCCAGGGCCCCCCGCGGGATGTCCACGTCCACAGCGCACAGGTTGTGGGTCCGCGCCCCGCGCACGCTGAGGCTGCTCTCCTGCCTCGCCGCCCCAACCCGCTCTCCGGACCGGCGGCGGGGCGCGCGACGCTTGGCGCGCAGCTCGCGCAGGGCCTGCCCCGTGTGCGAGGTCGGGCACGCCTCGACCTCCTCGGGAGTCCCGACGACCAGGACCTCACCCCCCGCGGCGCCCCCCTCGGGACCGAGGTCGATCACATGGTCGGCCGCCCCGATGAGCTCGAGGTTGTGCTCGATCACCACGACGGTGTGCCCCTGCTCCACGAGGCGCTGCAGGGCGGCCTCGAGGCGCCCAACATCCTCGTGGTGGAGACCAGTGCTGGGCTCGTCGAGCAGGTAGAGCACATGCCCACGCGGCCTGCGCGACAGGTGGCTGACCAGCTTGAGGCGCTGCGCCTCGCCGCCCGAAATCGTGGTCGAGGGCTGCCCAAGGGTGAGGTACCCAAGGCCGACCTCCACCATGAGCTGCAACGAGCGTGTGATCAGCGGGTGCCCCTCGAAGAGCTCGAGCGCGTCCTCGGCGGGGAGCGCGAGGACGTCCGCGATGGAGTGTCCCTTGTAGCGCACATCCAGGATCTGGTCCTGGAAGCGCTTGCCCCCACACTCGTCGCAGGGGACGGTGACCGGGGCCAGGAACTGGAGCTCCACCTGCGTCGCACCCGCACCGCCGCAGGCCTCGCAGCGCCCGCCCTCCACGTTGAAACTGAAGTGGCTCTTCGTGTAGCCGCGCATGCGCGCCTCAGGCAGCGCGGCGAAGAGGTCCCGGATGGGCGTCAGGACCTTCACATAGGTCGCGGGGTTGGAGCGCGGCGTCCGGCCGATGGGCGAGGCGTCCACCACCACGAGGTCCTCGATGAACTCGCGCCCCTCGAGCAGGTCATAGGTGCCCGGATCGGAGACCTCACGCCCGAGGAAGCGCTCCAGGGCAGGGCGCAGGGTCCGCTGAACGAGGGTGCTCTTGCCCGAGCCGCTCACGCCGGAGACCACGGTCAGGGTGCCCAGGGGCAGGTCCAGGTCCACTTCCTTCAGGTTGTGCGCGCGCGCGCCCTTGAGGCGGAGCCAGCGGCCGTCTCCCTCGCGCCGCACCTCGCGGCGCGCCACGACGCTCTCCCCGCGCAGCAGGCGCGCGGTCGGCCCCTCCGCCCGGGCCACCTCGGCAGGAGGGCCCGACGCGATCAGGCGCCCTCCGTGCCGGCCGGCGCCAGGCCCGATGTCCACGATCCAGTCGGCTGCGCGCAGGGTGCCCTCGTCGTGCTCAACGACCACCACGCTGTTGCCGAGGTCGCGCAGGCGCTTGAGGGCCGCCAGGAGCCGCTCGTGATCCCGTGCGTGCAGGCCAATGGAGGGCTCGTCGAGGACATAGAGGACGCCCTGCAGGCCGGCGCCCAGCTGGGCGGCCAGGCGGATGCGCTGGGCCTCGCCACCCGAGAGGCTGTCCGCTGCCCGGTCCAGGGTCAGGTACCCGAGGCCAACCTCGAGCAGGAACTCGAGGCGGCGTGCGACCTCGCGCAGGACGTCCCCGCCGATGCGCAGCTCGCGCTTGCCGAGCCGGAGGCTGTCCAGGGCGGCCGGAAGGTCCGCCACCGGCAGGCGCGTCAGCTCCGGCAGCCGCGTGCCCCCAAGCCGGACCGCGCGGGCCGCGGGCCCGATGCGCGCGCCCTCGCAGGCGGGGCAGGGCTCCTCAGCCAGGAACCGCTCCACCATCTTGCGGCGGCTCCCCTTGGCCCGCGCCCCCTCCAGAGAGGGGAGCACGCCCTTGTAGCGGCGCTGCCAGGTGACATTGCCCGAGGAGCGGCGGCCACTCCAGGCCGCACGATCCGGGAACCGATCCTCGCCGCTCCCGTGGAGGATCACGCGCCTGGCTGCGCTGCCGAGCTCGCGCCAGGGGGTGTCCAGATCGAACCCGTGCGCCTCCCCCACGCGCTCGAGGAAGTCGAAGTCCACCTTCGGGAAGAGCAGGGCCCCTCCCGTCGAGCGCGTCACGCCCAGGGCCCCTTCACGAATAGAGAGCCCGGCGTCGGTCACGACCGAGCGCTCGCTCGCCTGGCGCAGGACGCCGTGGCCCTCACACGCGGGGCACGCGCCCACCGGTGAGTTGAAGGAGAAGAGCCTGGGCTCCAGGGGCGGCACGTCCCCACCACACCCGGGGCAGGTCCGCTGGGTCGAGAGCAAGCGCGCGTCGTCGCCCGCCAAGAGGAGCAGGTCGCCTCCCCCGAGGTCCAGGCACTGCTGCACGGACTCGCGCAGGCGTCCCAACTGCTCCGGGTCAGGCCGCAGGCGATCCACGATGACCTCGATATCGTGGACCTTGTACCGCCCAAGCTCGGGCACCTCCTCCAGGCGGTGCACCGTGCCATCCACGCGCGCGCGCACGAAGCCGCGCTTGCGCAGGTCCTCGAGGACGGCCGTGTGGTTGCCCTTGCGCCCCCGAATGATCGGGGCCCCGAGCATGACGGCCTCACCCTTGTGGGCATCGAGGATCTCCTGGACGACCGCCTCCGGGGTGCGCGCCTGCACGGGGCGGTCGCACTCGGGGCAGTGGGCCGCGCCTGCACGCGCAAAGAGGATCCTCAGGTGGTCCGTGACCTCTGTGAGAGTCCCCACGGTCGAGCGGCTCCCGCGCGGCACGGACTTCTGGTCCACCGCGATCGCGGGAGAGAGCCCCTCGATCAGCTCGACATCCGGCTTGCGAAGGTCTCCGAGGAACTGCCGAGCGTAGGACGAGAGCGTCTCGAGGAAGCGCCGCTGCCCCTCACGGAAGAGGGTGTCGAAGGCGAGGCTGCTCTTTCCGGAACCGCTGACGCCGGTGATGACCACCAGGGCGTTCCGCGGGAGGTCCACATCCACCCCGCGCAGGTTGTGCTGCCGGGCTCCGCGCACGCGGAGGAGGGAGTGGGGCTGAGTCGCGGGCATGGCTCTGACTCCCTACGGAGGGAGTTCATGCAGGATCCGCATCGACGGATCGAAGCACAGCATGGTAGCCCGCGCAACAGCCCTCCGGTAGCGCCTTCGGGAGCGCAGCGGCACGCCGCGCACGGCCCTAGCCGCGGTCAGCCGCCGCGGACGACGCCCCCAACACCGGAGCACCGTTCCAGGGCCACAGCCGAGGCGCACGGCCCACGCAAGGAGCCCGCCCTTCCCACAGAATGGGAGAGGCGGGCTCCTCGGATCTCACCCGGGGATCACAACCCCGGGGTGAGCGGATCAGAGGCCCTTGGCGTTCTTGCCCAGGTACTCGGCGACGCCGTCGGCGCTCGGCTTCATGCCTTCCTTGCCCTTGGCCCAGTTGGCCGGGCAGACCTCGCCGTGCTCCTCGTGGAACGCGAGGGCGTCCACCATGCGGATCGCCTCCTCGACGTTGCGGCCCAGGGGCAGATCGTTGACGATCTGGTGGCGGACCTTGCCCTCCTTGTCGATCAGGAAGAGGCCGCGGAAGGCCACCGAGTCGTTCAGGAGCACGTCGTAGTCACGCGCGATGCTCTTGGTGATGTCGGCCACGAGCGGGTAGCCGATGGGGCCGATGCCGCCGTTCTCGACGGCCGTGTTGCGCCACGCCCAGTGGGAGAAATGGCTGTCGACGGACACGCCGATCACCTCGGCCCCGCGCTCCTTGAACTCCGCCAGGTGGTTGTCGAAGGCGATGATCTCGGAGGGGCAGACGAAGGTGAAGTCCAGGGGGTAGAAGAACAGGACGACGTACTTGCCGCGGTAGCTCTCCAGGGAGAGCTCGGAGAACGAACCGTCGGAGTTGACGGCCTGGGCTTTGAAGGTCGGGGCTTCCTTGCCGACGAGAACGGACATGGCAGGTGGTGGCTGAGGGTCGGTCGCGGGTTGCGACGGGGAATCGTTCGGTGGGTCCGGAACCCCCTGGGGGCCTTCCGGGGCAAACATTCAAGCCCCTCCGCGGTAGGTTTCAAGTGCGTAGGCGGACAAAGCCGCGCACCCCGGCGCGGAAGCCAGGGGTCAGGTCGGCAGCTCGCCCGCCGTCAGGGGTCCAGGCGCCCCAGGAGGTCCTGGTG
>JBDQFW010000070.1:0-14124 GCA_040265735.1 Planctomycetota bacterium
GCCCAGGAGGGCGCCGGACGGCCACCCCGAACAACTCAAGAGGCGTGCCAGGACGCGCCCCTCCCCCACGACCATGAGCCTCCCCCACGCGGACTCCAACGCCTCGGACCGTGCGCCCACGACCACCGTGCGAGCGCTCGCGCACGCACCCGACTGGCGAGGCGCCGCCCTGCTCGCCCTCCTCACGCTGGCCGCCTGCGACGCGGGCTCCGACGGCACTGGCGCCTCGAGCGCCCAACAGGATGGGCAACCTGCGCGGGATGAGTACGGGATCCCTCTGGACGCCCCTGTGACGGAGGATGCCCGCCGCCAGATCGGGCTCCTGATCAAGCAGTTCCGCCCCCTGGACCCGACCCTGACCAGCGACAACCACGACCGCTGGCTCGCGGACCAGCGCGAGCGCCTCGACCAGGTCATCGCCCTGGGCGAGGATGTGGGCAACGCGGCCCTGCACGCCTACACCGACGCGGCTGAGGAGCCTTACCTGGTGCGCCGGGCCCTGCTCTGGACCGGGGGCCTGGCCGCACCCGAGAGCGCTCGTGAGCTTCTGCACAACCTGTTCATCACCTACGGGCATCCCATCGAGGACCGCACCGAGGCCGCCCTGGTCCTCGCCCAGACCTCCCCACGGCTCTTCTTCAGCGACGCGCGCCCGATCCTCGAGCGCAGCCGGGTGAAGCGGCAGACCCTCCCAGACGACGAGTTCCTGGTGGACGGGTGGATCAGTGCCTGCGAGGCCACGGGCGAGTCGCCCGTCCCCATGCTCGCCCAGGTGGCGACCAACCTGCTGATCGACCCCACCGCGCGCTGGCGCGCGGCGAAGCGGCTGCGCGAGTTCGACAACGAGCCGATCGGACAGCGCGCTCTGGAGTCCTGCCTCATCGAGTCCTCGGGCGACGGCTACCTGCGGCGCATGTCCGCTCAGTCCCTCCGGGAGCTGCTGCCGCGCGAGACCGCCTGCCGGCTGTTCGAGGAGGTCATCCGCAACGAGGCCGACCTGAACTTCCGCGGCTTCCTGGTCGACCTGGTCCGCCGCAACTGCTCGGGGCTGCTGCTCGACGAGGAGGGCCTGCTGCGCCAGTTCGCTCCCCCCGATCCGGGTGAGTCCCTGGCGCCCGACGATTTGCTCCCGGGAGGCGGGCGGTGACCGTCACCGACACCCACTGCCACCTCTACTGGAGCTCGTTCGACGGGGACCGCACCGAGGTGCTCGAGCGCGCGCGCGCGGCCGGGGTGCAGCGGATGGTCGTGGTGGGTACGGAGGTGGAGACCTCCCGGGCGGCCGCCGCGCTCGCCGCGCAGGATCCAGACATATGGTGCTCGGCGGGCATCCACCCCCACGACGCCGAGGGTGCGGACGCCTCAGCCCGCGAGGCCATTCGTGAGCTCGCCCGCGGGCCGCGCTGCGTGGCCATCGGCGAGACCGGACTCGACTGGTTCAAGGAGTTCAGCCCGCGCGAGGAGCAGCTGGAGTCCTTCGCATGGCACCTCGACCTTGCGGCAGAGCTCGACAAGCCCGTCATCGTGCACTGCCGTGACGCGCACGAGGCGACCGCGGAGCTAGTGACCTCCCACCCCCTGCGGCGCGGGGTCATGCACTGCTATGCCTACGGCCCGGACGAACTCCAGCCCTACCTGGATGCGGGCTACTTCGTGTCCTTCTCGGGCGTCGTGACCTATCCCCGCAACGAGGCCAACCGCGAGGCGGCGAAGCAGGTCCCCCTCGACCGACTGCTGGTTGAGACGGACAGCCCCTTCCTCGCGCCCCAGGGCCACCGCGGCAAGCGCAACGAGCCGGCCCTCGTGGTCCCGATCCTGGAGCGCGTCGCGGACCTGCGCGGCATGACCCCGGTCGAGCTGGCCGAGGTGACGAGCGCCAACGCGGCGCGCCTGTTCGGCCTGCCCGACGCGCGGACCTAACGCACCGCGGCGCCCTCGGCTCGTGCCGAGGACGCCGCGGTTGGCGAGCCGAGGCTCGCGCAAGATCGGGGCCCCAAGGGACCCCGCGGGATCAGTTGCCCACCTGGGTCCAGGTCTTGCCGTCGCCGGAGGTCAGGCCCATGACGGCCAGGCCGATCGAAGAGCCCATGTCGGGCGTGCCGGCCGTGCTGAACGCGGCGTCCCAGGTCGGGGTGCCGGTGGAGCCGGTGTAGGAGCGGTCACGGTTGTCGAAGGCGACCACATCGCCCTCCTGGCTGATGAAGAAGCTGCGGACGCCGGTCTTGTCACAGTCGACGGGCCAGGCGTAGGCGCACCACATGACCTCCGCGTTGGCGGGGTCAGGGAAGGTCGCCCCGGAGCCACCGTTGGCGGCCTCGGCGATACCGGCGGCGTTGGCGTCGGGCAGGAAGATGCGGAACAGGTAGCCCTGGCGCTCGACGAAGCCGTTGGCGTCGACGCTGCCGAAGGGGGTGGCAAGGTAGGCGGGGGTCAGCTCGTCGGTGCCCGCGGTGCCCGCGATGGCGCCGCCGGTGGCGTTGTCGTAGACGCGCATCGGGATGGCGCCGGACAGCTCGCCGAAGTAGCCGTACTCACCGCCGCCGTCGGCGTCGGTGTCGATGGCGCAGGAGGCCTGCAGCTGCTGCTGCGCGGCGGCGATGCTGCGCAGGGTCGCCACGGCAGCGTTCTCGTTGGCGGAGATGCGGGCGCTCATGAGCTTGGGCAGAGCGATCGCAGCGATGATGGCGATGATCGCGACCACGATCATCAGCTCGATGAGGGTGAAGCCACCCTGGCGCTTGTTGAAGGTCTTCATGGAGTCAGTTGCAGACACGGTCGAGCGGCATGCCGATTCACTGCCGCCCCCCCGCGGGGCTTTCCTTTTGGTTGGGACTCCCGGGAGGGCCCCGGGCACAGGGGAAGGACACGATCCGTCGTGCCTGCACTCCGCCTGCGCATTCGATATCGACCCGCGCGGCGGAGCGCTTGAGGAGGGACCCGGTCTGTCTCAGCGCAGGGGTGGGAAACCTTTTCCCACCTCCCGAGCGGCCCCCAACGGAGCGCGGCCGCGCTCCCCTGCGGGGGACCGCGGCCGCGCGCAATGCCGGGGCGCACCAAGCGGACGAGCTGGAGCCCTCAGCGCCGGACACTGATGGCCTCAGCGCCGGGCACTGGAGCCTTCAGCCCCCTGTGCTGAGCTTCTCGATCAGGCTCATGATGGGCGCGAAGATCGAGAGCACGACGCCCCCCACGATGACACCCATGAAGGTGATCAGCAGAGGCTCGATCAGGCTGGTCAGGCTCTTCACCATCGCCTTGACCTGGCTGTCGTAGAAGTCGGCAATCTTCTCGAGCAGGGTCTCGAGCGCGCCGGTGCGCTCGCCGATCGCGATCATGCGCGTGACCATGGGCGGGAAGACCTTGCGCTTGGCAAGGGGGTCCGAGAGCTGCTGCCCCACGCGCACGCTCTCACGCGCGTCCACCACGGCCTCGGCCACGACCGCATTGCCGGCGGTGTCCGAGACGATGTCCAGGGTCGAGAGGATCGGGACGCCCGAGCGGATGAGGGTCGCGAAAGTGCGCGAGAAGCGCGCGAGGCACACCTTGCGCAGCAGGCCGCCAAACACGGGCAGGCGCAGGAGCATGTGGTCCCAAACCAGGCGCCCCTGGCGCGTCTTCTTCAGGAACGCTACGCCCGCAGCGATCCCTGCGGCGCCCGCCGGGATCAGGAGCATGTTCGCGCGCATCCAGTCGGAGGTCGCCAGCACGGCCTTCGTGATCGCGGGCAGCTCGAGCTCCATCGAGTCGAAGACACCCTTGAAGGTGGGAACGACCCCCACCATCAGGAACATGGTGATGCCCACCACGAGGATCATGGAGATCACAGGGTAGGTCATGGCCGACTTGATCTCGCGCCGCAGCTCGGCCGTCTCCTCCTGATAGCCCGCGAGGCGGTTCAGGATCACGTCCATCTGGCCCGAGACCTCCCCCGCCTTGACCATCGAGACGTAGAGGTGATCGAACACCTTCGGGCAGCGCTGCATGGCGCTGGAGAGGTCGGATCCGCCGCGCACCTCGGTGACGAGCACCTCGCAGGTGGCACGCATCCCGGGGGTCTCCGCCTGGGCACCGAGCACCTCGAGGGACTCGAGCAGCGAGAGGCCGGCCCCGATCATCGTCGCCAGCTGGCGCGTGAAGACCACGACCTCCTGGGCCTTGGCCCGCGGCTTGACCTTACCCACGGAGAGGGTCGCAAGGCTGCGGGCCTGACGCGCGGAGCTCTCGTCGAGCTGGAGGACCACCAGCGAGCGCTTGCGCAGCTCGGCCACGGCCTCCGCCTTGGAGGCCGCCTGGATGATGCCCTGGACCGTCTGGCCGCCCGTGTCCTTCGCGGCGTACTTGAACTGGATCATGCTGGGTGTGAGGTTCGGGGGTGCGGTTTGCCGGACTCGTCGTCGAGGGTGATGCGCAGGACCTCCTCCACGGAGGTCACGCCGCGGGCGGCGTTGAGGACACCGACCCGTCGCAGGGTCAGCAGCCCCTCCTCCACGGCCTGGGCCTTGAGCTCGTCCGCCGAGGAGCCCTCCACCACCATGCGCCGCAGGCGCTGGCTGATCGGGAGGGTCTCGAGGACCGGGAAGCGACCGCGGTAGCCGGCGTTGCAGCGCGAGCAGCCGCGGGAGTTGGCGGTGAACAGCTGCAGGCCGTCGAAGTCCTGCTCGCGGAAGCCGATCTCGAGCAGGCGCTCGTGCGGCGGGTGCTCCATGGGCGTCCGGCAGTGCTTGCAGAGGCGGCGCCCGAGCCGCTGGGCGCAGATGAGCAGGAGGGAGCTCGACACCATGAACGGGTCGATGCCCATGTCCACCAGGCGCGTGATGGTGCTGGAGGCGTCGTTGGTGTGCAGGGTGGAGAGGACGAGGTGCCCGGTCAGGGCCGCCTTGACCGCGATGTCCGCGGTCTCCTTGTCGCGGATCTCCCCCACCAGGACGATGTCGGGATCCTGACGGAGGATGGAGCGCAGTGCGCCGGCGAAGGTCAGCCCCCGCTTGGGGTTCACCGGGACCTGGTTGATCCCGTCCATGCGGTACTCGACCGGATCCTCGACGGTGGTCACGTTCACGTCCGGTGACGCGACCGCCTGCACGCAGGAGTACAGGGTGGTGGACTTGCCGGAGCCCGTGGGACCGGTCACGAGCATCATCCCGTAGGGCTGCTCGATGGTGTGGCGCACATGGGCGAGGGACTCGGGCTCCCAGCCCATGCTGTCCAGGCGCAGGGCCAGGGAGCCTGCGTCGAGGATTCGGATGACGCTCTTCTCCCCCCCCACAACGGGGAGGATCGAGAGGCGGAAGTCGATGGCGCGCCCCTCGTGCCGGATCTGGAACTTGCCGTCCTGGGGCGCGTAGCGCTCCGCGATGTCCAGCGAGGCCAGGATCTTGAGGCGCGAGGTCAGGGCGGGCAGCAGGGCACGCGGCACCGGGGGCATGGCCTCTCGCAGGCGCCCATCGACCCGGATCCGGACCGCTACGTGGCGATCGGCCGGCTCGATGTGGATGTCGCTGGCCTTCTCGCGCAGGGCGGTCAGGAGGATCACGTTGACGAGCTTGACCGCGGGAGAGTCCTTGCCCTCGCTGACCTGAACGCCAATGTCCTGGGCCTCGTCCTCCTCGGGGGCCGCGCTGAGATCCGCACCGTCGCCGACGGAGTCGATCATCTCCTGGACCTTCGAGACCCCCCCGTCGCGCAGCTCCCGCAGGGCGCTGGCGACGCGCGGCGCCGGTGCGAAGACCGCCCGGACGTGGCAGCCCGTCCGGCGCTTGAGGTCGTCGAACAGCAGGACGTCGAAGGGATCCGAGACCACCAGGGTCAGGACGTCCCCGTTCTTGCAGAGCGGGAGAATCAGGTGCTGCTCGCACACCTCGAGGCCCACCACGTCGACCGCGGCCTTGTCGGGGACCAGCTCCCCGAGCTCCAGAGGGGCCAGGGCGGAGGTCCGCGCGATGGCGGTGACCAGCGCGGCCTCATCGAGCTCGCCGCTGTCCAGCAGCTGCTCGAGGCCCTCCACGGTGTTGCCCACCTCGCCCCAGCGCTGGGAGGTGACGAGACCCTCCTCCGTGAGGAGGCGGCGGATCCGACTGGAGACCACGACCATCACGCGGCCCTCAGGCAGTTCTGCAGCTCGCTCGGGTCCGAGAGCGCGCGCTCGGCGTCCGCCAGGCGAACGGTGCCCTCCGAGACCAGATTGGCCAGGGACTGGGCCATGGTGCGCATACCCATGCGGCCGCCGGTCTGCACCTGGGAGTAGATCTGGTGCGACTTGCCGTCCCGGATCAGCGCGCGAATTCCGGGCGTCGCGAGCATGATCTCGGCCGCCATCGCGCGCCCACGCTCACCGGCCCGCGGCAGCAGCTTCTGGCTGAAGACCCCCTCGAGGGTGAAGGACAGCATGGTCCGCACCTGCGCCTGCTGATGAGACGGGAACACGTCGATGATCCGGTTGATCGTCTGGACAGCGTCCGAGGTGTGGAGGGTGCCGAAGGTCAGGTGCCCCGTCTCGGCGAGGGTCAGGGCGGCCTCGATGGTCTCGTGGTCCCGGAGCTCGCCCACCAGGACGATGTCGGGGTCCTGGCGCAGCACCGAGCGCAGCGCGTTCTTGAAGTTGCGCGTGTCGCCGCCGACCTCCCGCTGGGTCACGACGCAGCTCTTGTGGACATGGGTGAACTCGACCGGGTCCTCGATCGTGACGATGTGGGCCTGCCGGTTCTGGTTGATGTGATCGATCATCGCCGCCAGCGAGGTCGACTTGCCGGAGCCTGTGGCCCCCGTAACGAGCACGAGGCCCGAGCTCAGGTTGCAGAGCCGCTCGCACACCGCTACGGGCATGCCGAGGTCGTCGAAGTTCGGGATCTTGCTGGGGATGGAGCGCAGCACGCAGGCCACGGCACCCTGCTGATAGAAGACGTTGACGCGGAAGCGTCCATAGCCCTCGAGCCCGAAGGAGCAGTCCAGCTCCAGGTCGCGGTCGAGGCGCGCGATCTGGTCCGAGGTCAGGACGCTGGTCGCGAGGCGGCGTGTCTCATCCGGAGACAGGGGCGCGTGGTCCACAGGCAGCAGGGCTCCGTCGAGACGGATCCGCGGCGGCGAGTGAACAGAGATGTGCAGGTCGGACCCGCCCTGGCGCACCATCAGCGCCAGGAGTTCCTCCATGGTGATCATCGAACGGCCTTCCTCCAGGTGGGGCGAACGATGGTCTTCTCGACCTCCAAGGGCCGGGCGCTGGAGCCCAACGGCCATTCCGCCCCGGGGCCGCGGGCCCGGCCAGGCCTCGGCAGCGCCCCGCGAGCGGAGCCGCCAGCCCCCGGAGCGGGCCGCGGACACCCGCGAGCGCCCTCCCCTCGGGCTCCAGGAGCCTCAACAGGGCCGCCCCGTCCGCCTCCCAGCGGACCAGGACCGTGGCGATCCCCACAGCCAGGTACGGGCCGAAGGGGATGTACCTGCCCGCCAGGCGGGCGGCCTGGAGGCTCCGCCCCCAGCCATCGGACCGGCCCCGCTGGCGGACGCGACGCCGGAGCTCGAGCAAGAGGCGCAGCATGTTGAGCACCCCCACGATCGAGCCCAGCAGGGCGGCGAGGAGCAGCGCGTAGAGGACTGCGCCAGGGCCGACGAGCCCTCCTCCGGCAGCCATCAGCTTCACATCCCCGAGCCCCATGGCTTCCGCGCCGTAGATCCGCTTGCCCAGCCACCCGATCGCGAGCAGGATCCCGCCTCCGAGCGCCATGCCCGCGAGGCAGGCTGCGAGGGCCTCGAAGCGCCCCACCGCCGCGCCCTCCGAGAGGGCGCGCGCGAGGCCGTCGGCCGCGAACACCCGCGGCAGAGCCAGGCTCACGAGCGGTGCCAGGACGCAGCCCCCGAGGCTGACCTCATCAGGGATCTCGTAGCGGTCGAAGTCCACGAAGGTCGCGACGACCAGCCCGGCCAGGACCAGGCTGTGCAGGGCGACGACCGCTGGGTCCTCGGGGCGCTCGAGGGCGACCCACAGGAACAGCCCCCCCGTCAGGAGCTCGACCAGGGGGTAGCGCCAGCTGATCGGGGCCCGGCAGGTGCGGCAGCGGGCGCGCAGCGCAAGCCACGACAGCACCGGGATGTTCTCGTACCAGCTCAGAGTGGTGCGACAGCGCGGGCAGCGCGAGCGCACGGGGCGCGCGACGCTCTCTCCCTCTTCGGGCAGGCGCGCGATGACCACGTTGAGGAACGAGCCCACCATCAGGCCAAGCACGGCCCACCAGCCGATGAACAGGGCCTCGCTGACGGTCGGATCCATCCCGCGATCGTGCGCTTCGACCGCGCAGCGATCAACCGCGGCGCCGGGGAGCGAGGCTGCCCGGCGACGAGCTCAGCGCTCGCCGGCCCGCCAGGCGAGGTGGACGAAGTCCAGCGCGGGCGGGTCCCAGCGCTCTCCCGGAGGCACGCGCAGCTCCACCACCATGCGGACCGGCCCCGGCGCATCGACCAGCCCGGGATGGCTGCGCAGGCGCGAGCGCTCGAGGGGCTCCGAGGCCGCCAGGAACCCGACCTCGGCCTCGCCCGAGCCAGCCGCGAGCCCGACCTCGAGCTGGCCCCACTGGTAGGAGGAGTGGACCTCCTCGGGCAGGGCAGAGGACACCGCGCCGAGTACGAGGGTCTCGCGGAGTGGGTTCACCACCGGCGCGTCCACGACCAGGTTCGGCACGGGCCCCGGGAGGCCGGGCAGCCCTAGACCGCCGCCCTCGCCGAAGAGGAACAGGTCCTCGCTGCGGGCGCGCACGGAGCCGAGCACGCGCACCCGCCCTCCGGCCACCAGGATCAGGGGGGTGTCCACCCGCAGCTCCCCCTCGATGACCAGGTCGCCGCCCGCCACGAGGATGGTCCAGCCCCGGCCATCGCGGACGGCACCATCGACCCACCCGGACAGGGAGGAGGCCGTCGCAGGCGCCTCGACGGGGTCTCGATCCCCGGGAGTCCCCGCACGCGTGAGGCTCCCCTCGAGGCGCAGGCTGCCCTGGGAGCGCAGGACGAGCGCACCGGACAGCCCCTCGTAGCGCACCTCCGCGCCCCGCGGGACCTGGAGCCGGACGGCCGCGACCTCTGCCGGACGGGGGCCCGTGGAGCGCAGCTGCACGACGCCGTCCGCTCCAGACCCCGCGGCGGCGGGGAAGCCCACGCCGAGGACGCCCTCTCCCGAGGCTCTGGCCGTGCCGTCCGCCCAGGGGACCGGCTCCGGGGAGAGCCCGGCACCGCCCAGGAACTCGAGCCACAGGTCCGTCCCCCCCGCGCCCCGCGCCGAGGACACGACCCGGAAGCGTGAGAGCACGGCGTTGTCGAGCTCCTGAATGGCGGGGTTGCCCCCCATGTCGCGCAGCAGAGGGCGGGGCTGGCTGCGCAGGAGATACACGCCGTCCCCGAGCGGGACCTCGGGCCAGAACTCGAGCCTGGCGCAGGCCCCCGCCCTCCGCGAGCGGAACGGCTCGTTGCGCACCAGGCGCACCCGCACCGCGCGCGGTCCGGCGGCAGCCCCCTCCGCAGGACCAGGAGAAGAGGGATCCGCCTCGACCCAGAAGTCCGAGTCCCTCACGCTCGAGGGATCCAGAGGCTCGTCGCACTCCAGGGCCACGGGGTCGCCGGGCCTGAGGACCGCGAGGCTCCCCGGCAGGATCCCCGCGGGCCGCAGGGGCTCGCAGCGCCCGGGATCCATGGAGAGATCGAGGAGAGCCGGCGCGGCCTCGCGCGGGAGGGCCTCGAAGGCGTGACGAAAGGTGGCCTCGAGCTGCCCACCAGCGGCCGAGCGCAGGGCGTCGGGACGGGGGAATCCGGTGAGGACCAGGTCGTGCCGGCTGCCCGGCACCAGGCTCCCGTCGTCCAGGCTCGGTGCCAGGAGCGGTCGCGGCCACCAGGTCAGGTGCGGGCCCTCGACCTCCCAGGTCCCCGGACGTGGCGTCCCGTCGTGCAGGACCCGCGCGCTGCGATGGGTCACCGAGGACAGGGCGAGGTCCGCGCTGAAGGTGATGACGAGCGGCTCGTTGAGGTAGCTGCGCTGGCCGGCCCGAGGCTGAATCGAGAGCACGCGCAGGGGCTCGGGCTGCACGGGCTCTGGCCGGCAGCCCGCCCCGAGGGGCCCCACCGCCGCGAGCGTGAGCAAGAGGCACGACGCTCGCAGGCCACACGTGCGCTCCCGGGGGTGCCCGTCGGAGCCCGGGGCCGTCGCCGCCCCGCTCTGCATGGCTCTCATCCGCACCTCCATACGGGGATGGGAACGGATCCCGGAGCCGCGAGCAAGGACCGTCCCCGGTTGCCTTCCGACGCGCGTGCTCCGGAGCGGGCGCCCCTGGAGGGAAGCTCTCGGGGGCGGGTTACAGCAGCGGGCACGGGGCACCCCTTCGCACCTGTCCTTGGGCGGTCGTCAGCGTAAGAACGAGCGAGGCCCGCTGCCTTCCGGCAGCGGGCCTCGCTCCGATCCCTGCACGGATCCCAGGCCATCCCGGGACCGCGAGGGCCGGCGTCACTCGGCGCCGAACTCGTAGGGAATCTTCACGAACAGCAGGCCGGGGAGCGGAGCACCCAGATCCAGGTTCGCGGGGTCCCCGCTGATGTTCAGGTCGAAGAGCGCTTCGAAGCGGACGAAGTCCCAGGGCGTCGCGTTGTTGAGCGCGGCGATGTCCGCCGTGGCCAGGCCCCCGTTGGAGGCGCTGAAGGCACCACCGGTCGAGGGGTTGCCGGCCACGTCCGCGATCGTCGCGTCGAAGCGGAGCTGGATGCCCATGTTGGCGGGGTAGTTGTCCAGCACGCCGCCGGTGGTGACCCGGAAGTAGTGCGGGCGCAGGGAGGCCCAGATCGTCGAGGCCACGAAGTCCTCGAGGTCCCCCATGCCGATGGTGCAGGTCAGGCGATCGAGCCCGGCGTCATAGGTGGCCGAGACGATCTCGAAGGTCTTCGAGAGGGAGGGGTTCTGATCGCTGTTGGCCAGGACCACGGAGAAGCGCTCCAGCATGGCCGGGTTGACCCGGTAGGCGTCGGGCATGCCGGCCGCGTCGAAGACGATGCTGGTGCCGCCCCCCGTGATGAAGGGCAGGGTTCCGGCTCCCGCATCCCCCAGGGGATCGGGACCGATCACCGGCGGCAGGGCCTCGACCGTGTCGCCGAGACCGCCGTGGGTGATGAAGCCCTGGGCGTCGGTGCCATCGAACGAGAAGGTCAGCGGCGCACCGGACGGGCTCACCCGGGCGAGACCCAGGGGGATCCAGGTGGACTGGGCCTTCGACTCGCGGCCGAAGAACGGAACCATCTTCTCGGCCATCGAGACCACGCCGCTGAGGCCGGGCTGGTCGATGGCGAGCTGGTCGATGCGCGCCTGCTCCTCGACAGGGTTCAGCCAGCCGAGGGGCGGCGGCGAGAAGCCCTGGGTCGGGTCGAGCGCACGGATGGTGGCCACCCCATTCGTGAGGGTGGCCTGGCCGTACTTCCGGCCGGCCTGGGAGGGCTGGGCCGTCACATCCGGGAGCAGGATGTTGTTGGCGGGGTCCGCCACGTGAAGCTGGATGATGCCAGGGCCACCGTCGCCACCCGCCGCAAGGACCGGGCCCTGGGCGTCGTTGAAGCCCGTGGTCGCGATGGCGAAGCAGCCAACGCAGCGGTACGGAGGCACGTCGTCGACTCCGCCGGAGTTCTCGGGACAGCCGATCGGCTCCACGTCCACGAACTCACGCGGGATGCAGTCACAGCGCCACGAGGTGCCGCCGTTGGCTCCCGATCCGCCGTAGTCCTGCTGCCCGGCACCGCCCTGGCCGCCAACGGCGCTCACGCCGCGGACCTCGGCGAAGGCCGGCCAGTTCGCTCCGAACTCGTAGTCCTTGTACCAGCCGAGGGAGTTCTCGGGCAGGCCGTCGACGATGACGCTACCCGCGGTGGAGAAGATCATGTGGCCACCCGAGCCGCCGCCCGAGCCGCCCCCGACGCGGTCGAAGAAGTTGGTGTTCTCACCGCCGCCACCTTCACCGCCCTCGGCAGTGATGCGGCCGCCTTCGTACACGTGGATGTCGCCGATGGCGAGGATCCGGACGCCGCCGGCACCGCCGCCGCCGCCGCAGCCCTTCTCATCCCCGCCGATCTGGAAGGGAACCAGGGGGAAGGAGTTGGAGCTCACGGAGTCGCCGCCGCCGCCGCCGCCGGCCCCGGCATGAATCCCGTCCAGCTCGCCCACGATGAGTGAGTTCTCGACGGTGATCATCTGGCCGAAGAAGTTGTTGACGTCGGACTCGTCGAGGAAGGGCTCCTCGCCGATGGCGCCACCGACGGCGCGCACGGCCTGGCTGATCGCGCCCTTGCCGTTCGGTGCGCCGCCGCGCCCGCTCTCGGCATCGAGGCCGATCAGCAGCTGGGCGCGAACGAGGCCCGTGTCCGAATCGTCGTCGTGGTCGTAGTAGACATCCGGGCCAAGGCGCCCACCGCCGCCACCTGAGCCGCGGCGGTTGTTGGTGCCGCCGGTGCTGTAGGTGGTCTCACCGCCTACGCCGCCCCGGTTGGCCTGAGCGAACGCACCGAAGCCGTCGCCGCCCTTGGGAGTGGACTGCGAGGTCAGGAACGAGCCCGTCCCCCCACGGCCGCCGCCGCCGTTGCCGCTGGCCCCGAACTCGGGTTGGTTGGTGGTGTTGAGCGTACCGACCCCCGGGTTGTCCGAGCCGTTCACGAGGAGCTCGCCCCAGACCTCCACATCGCCCTTGGCGAGGACGGTGAGCGGGTTGGGACCGATCACGATGACGCGCGAGCCAGGAAGGATCCGGAAGTCGTCCACATCGAGCACGCCGTTGATGACCGTCTGGGTCACGGTCGGGATGCCGTCGGGGCCGCCGAGAATCTGGGAGGAGGTGGTGTCCAGGATGACGGTCTCGGGGCCGCTGAAGCCCACGACCCAGTCGAAGTCCCCGCCGGGACCGCCGGTCCCGCCGAAGTGGAAGCGGGCCTGCAGCTCGCCGCTGCCCCACTCAGCGCGAGGGACCCCGAGCGGGGTCACGCCGTCCTCGCGGGAGCCGGGGGTTCCGGAGGAGGCCTCGAAGCCCTCGGTGATCTCGTCGAACTCGCGGTCGAAGGCGTTGGAGGACACGTCGATCTGCATGCGGGCCGCCCCCACGAGGTCGCTGGGGAGGCTGTCCCCGGTGATGTCGCTGAAGCCCTGTCGGACGTTGAGGCGCATGCGCTTGCCCTGGGGCACAACCCCCTGGGGAGTCACGCGGACCACGGCGCCCGTCGCGGTGCAGTTGGCTAGGAGCTCGACGCTGGAGCCGAAGGACTCGAACACCTCGAGGCCCGCAATGGGCTCGTACTCGAGGGTGATCAGGTCGCTGGTGATGTTGTCGTCCGAGGCGATGATCGGCTGGTTGAAGTGCACCACCACCGACCAGCGGGTCAGGGCGTCGGAGTACTTGTTGATCCCCGGGAGATACTCGCTGCCGCCCGGAGGAATCAGCGCTCCCTGCTGGGTCGCAACCTGCTGGTAGAAGTAGAAGCGCTCGCCCTCGGCGGTCTCGAGGTAGGTCGCGTTGACATCCGTGGAGCTCACCCCAGCACGGTTGCGCACGCGGACGGACGGCGGGCCCGGGACGGTGTCCAGGAACAGCGCCTGAGAATCAGTCGAGATCGGCGTCGTGAACGAGACGGAGACGCCCTGGCTGACCGGGGTGCCCGCGGTGTCGCGGACGGTGACTCCGTTGTCGTCCGTGTCCAGGACATGGACCGTGTAGGTGGTGCCCCCGGGAACCAGGCCCGCGTCCGAGTTGTCCGACTGGGTCGGGCAGGCAGGCTGGAAGCGCACCTTGCGCGGGTCGGAGGTGGCGGAGAACACGCCGGTGGCCGACAGGCCGCTCGGGGTGCTGATCGCGATCGTGTTGAGGCCGACGGTCGCGAAGTCCACGTCCTTGCTGAAGGTGACGTCGATGGGCCGGTTGATCTGCCAGACCTGGCCGTTGGTCACCGAGACCGACTGGACGGTGAACGAAGAGGTCCCCGTCCCGCCGGAGCCGCCCGAGCCATCCGTGGCGGAGGTGGAAGCAGAGTCACAGGCGGGCAGGGCGACCAGGGCCAGCGCGGCCAGGCCAAGGAGACGAAGGTTGGGAAGCATGTGTCGAGGTCGACGGTGCGTAGGACGGGGGGGGATCC
>JBDQFW010000071.1:0-14110 GCA_040265735.1 Planctomycetota bacterium
CCCTGCGCCCGGCGAAGGCCTTGGAAGGCGCGCGCGTTCCTGCGTCCACATCAATACAGGCGTGCTCCGCTCGCTCCCTCGCCAGCCCAGGCTTCACACTTGATCACGCTCCGTTTGCACTCCACCAAGACTCCCTTGAAGAGCGCGGATCGAGGAGTGGAACCCTAGGCTGGGACCATGCGTCCCTCCCTCCTCCAGGCCTGGTCTCTCCGAGCCTCATCCTGCCTGGCCGCCACCCTTGTGCTCTGCGCCTGTGTCACTCAGCCCGTTGAGCACCGGGTCCTGGTCCAGGGCAACGGCAGGCTCGCGATCGTCGAGCCCGACGGCTCCATCAGCTGGAGCATGGACTGGGGCGGGATCCATGACCTGCACGTGCTCCCAAGCGGCAATGTGGTGGTGCAGCGCGGAGCCCACGAGGTGGTGGAGATCGATCGCAGCACTAAGGAGGTCGTCTGGTCCTACGACAGCGCGTCGAGCAACGGGAACGAGGGCCAGGCCGTAGAGGTTCACGCCTTCCAGCCCCTGGCCGAGGGCCGCCTGATGATTGCGGAGAGCGGTCCTGCGCGTCTCCTCGAGATCGAGCGCGCGACGGGCGCAGTCCTCGCCGAGGTGCCCCTGACCGTGGACCGACCGCACCCCCACACGGACACGCGCCTCGCCCGCAAGCTGGCTAGCGGTCACTATCTCGTCTGCCATGAGGGCGACGGCAAGGTCCGTGAGTACGCCCCCGACGGGGAGGTCGTCTGGGAGTACGAGGTACCCCTCTTCGGCCGCGAGCCCGCGGGCGGACACGGGCTCGCGGCCTTCGGCAACAAGGCCTTCAGCGCCCTGCGGCTGCCCAACGGCAACACCCTTATCGGGACAGGCAACGGGCACAGCGTCCTCGAGGTCACTCCGGCCAAGGAGATCGTGTGGAGCCTGCACCAGGACGACCTGCCCGGCATTCGCCTCGCCTGGGTCACGACCCTGGAGGTCCTGCCCAGCGGCAGCCTGGTGATCGGCAACTGCCATGCAGGCCCAGGGCAGCCACTGCTGGTCGAGATCGACCGCGCCACCAAGGAGGTGCTGTGGACCTTCGACCGCTACGACACCTTCGGCAACTCCGTTCCGAACACGCAGCTCTTGGATGTGAGCGGCTCCCTGCGGTGAGGGAGCCGCGCACTTCGCTCTGGCTCTCGAGGGCGCGTCTTGGGCTCGCCTCAGCGGCGGCGCCGGCGCGGACCGCCCCTGCGGCGGCGACCGCCACCGCCTGAACCAGAGGCACCACCGCCTCCGCTCGCGCGGGAGGCACCGCCCCCACGGCGCTCGCCGCCGCCCTCGATCCCCGCGCCAAAGGCCTCCCGGGGAGCGCCCTCGCCGCGGCGAGACCGCTTCAGGCGCGGGGGGTCCTCCCCGCTGACCTGCACCGGAGGCGGCGCGGGCGCCTCGAGGCGTCCGCCCACGCGACCGAAGCCGCTCCTGCGTCCGCCGCCTCGGCTGGCAGAGCCGCCGCCCTCGCTCGCCCCGCGGCGGCTGCCCCCACCGTCACGAGCTCCACGGCCACCGGCCCCGCGCCCGCCAGCGGGCCCGCGACGGTCGGAGAGCTTGGCGCCGTCCTCGCCGCCGAAGTCGCGCAGCTTGATGCGCTGGATCGACATCTTGAGCTTGCGCTCGATGTCCTTGACCGCGGAGAAGTCCTCGTGGGTCACGAAGGTGCACGCCTTGCCACTGCGCTCGGAGCGGCCCGTCCGCCCGATGCGGTGGGTGTAGGCGTCGGGCGTGTTCGGGACGTCGTAGTTGATGACATGGCTCACCTGGGCCACATCGATCCCGCGGGCGGCGATGTCGGTCGCGACAAGCACGTCGAACTGCCCCTTGCGGAACCCGTCCATGGCCTTCTGACGCGCGCTCTGGCTCATGTTCCCCTGCAGGGCAACGGCGCGGTGTCCCATGGCGTCCAGGTCCCGCGCGAGGCGGCGGGCCCGGTGCTTGGTCCGCAGGAACACGATGGCCGACACGAAGTCGGGCTCTCCGAGCAGGTGCCGCAGGAGGGCCGTCTTCTTGCGCTCCTCCACGGGGTAGAGAGCGTGGTCGATGGTCTCGGCGGGGGCCGAGTGGGCCAGCTCAACGGTGTGGGGCCTCTGGAGCAGGGAGTCCGCGAAGCTCCGGATCTCGCGGGGCATGGTCGCTGAGAAGAGCAGGTTCTGCCGGCGCGGCGGGAGCTTGGCGAGGATGCGCTTGATGTCGGGCAGGAAGCCCATGTCGAGCATGTGGTCCGCCTCGTCGAGGACGAGGATCTCGACGCCGTCGAGCTTGGCGTAGCCCTCGCGCATCAGGTCCAGCAGGCGGCCCGGGCAGGCGACGACGACCTCGGGGCGCGCGCGCAGGCCCTTGATCTGGGGGTTCTGGTTCACGCCGCCGAAGACCGTGATGGCGCGCATCCCGGTGTACTTGGCGAAGGTCTCGAACTCCTTGTGGATCTGGATCGCCAGCTCGCGCGTGGGCGCAAGGACCAGGGCGCGCGGGTTCTTCCCACGGCCCTCCCTGAGGCGATGGAGGATGGGCAGCGCGAAGGCCGCGGTCTTGCCGGTGCCGGTCTGGGCGAGGCCGAGCACGTCGCGCCCCTCCACGACCTGGCGGATGGTCTTGGCCTGGATGGGCCGGGGCTCCTCGTAGCCAGCCTCCTGGACGGCCTTGAGGATGTTCGCATCGAGTCCGAAGGTGGCAAAGCCGCCCTTCGAACCCTTCCTGGGGTTCGCTGCAGTCATATTGATGATGGGGTTGGAGTGACCGCTCCCCTGCGAGGAAGCGGCTCCTGACCCATCCAGCAGCAACAGGTGAGGCGAGAGTTGTCGGGACCTGGTCTCCGGCTGCGTGCAGCGCGGGACTCTGCTGTCGTCCCTCGCGGCAGGGGCTCGGGGCTCCGGAGAGCCAGCATTCCTGCCCGCGATGGGCCTGAGGCTAACCCCAAACCCACCCCTGTCAGGATCCCTAGCCCGGGGAATCCAGGTCCCCCGCCCGCCATTGCCCGCGCGTCCAGGGCAGGAGGCCTCCGAGCGGGCAGGCTCTGTGGATGAAGTCCGCCCTCCATCACCTGCTCCTCGCGGCCACGAGCGTCCTCCTCAGCGCCTGCGCGGTCCTCAGCGGACCAGAGCCTCCGACGCGCGTGCTGCTCCTGGGAGACTCCATCTCGATCGGCTACCACGCCGCGGTGGTCGAGGCCCTCGGTCCCGAGTTCACGGTCGTGCGTCCCATGGCGAACCCGGAGAAGGGCCGCGCCGAGAACTGCGAGGGCACCACGAAGGGCGTGAAGGCGATCGAGCGCTGGCTGGCACTCGAGGGTGGGGACTGGGACATCGTCCACTTCAACTTCGGCCTCCACGACCTCAAGCGCGTGGACGCCAAGACCCGCAAGAACTCCAACGATCCCGCCGACCCCAACCAGGCAGACCTCGCAACCTACGGCCAGCAGCTCGCCGTGATCACGGACGCCCTGCTCGAGAGCGGAGCCGATCTGATCTTCGCGACCACGACGCCCGTTCCCGAGGGCGGGGTGCGCCCCCACCGCGATCCGGAGGATGTGCCGCGCTACAACGACGCCGCGCGCGCGCTCATGCAGGAGCGCGGCATCGCCATCGACGACCTCTACGCCTTCGCGCTCCCGCGCCTTGAGGAGATCCAGGAGCCGGTGAATGTGCACTTCACCGCCGAGGGCTCGAAGGCCCTCGGTGAGGAGGTCGCACGCGTCATCCGGGGCGCTGCCAGGCGCTGAGACCCAGACCCTGGGCCTGGCCGCCGCGCGGGGTCAGGCCTCAAGGCGCCTCAAGCGCGACGCCGCAGTAGCAGCTGGCAGGAGCCCGCTCATCCGCGCGCGCCCAGGCCTGGTCGACGGCGGACTGCAGGGCCTCGGCCTCGCCCAGCCGTCCCTGCAGCGTGAGGGCCTGCTGGAGGCCGAGCAGGCTCCACGCATTCCCGGGCAGCTTCGCGAGGTCCGCGCGGTAGGTGGCCTCGGCGCCAACGCCGTCGCCGGTCGCGACCTGGATCGCGCCGATCGCGTGACGGACAGGCACGGCCCAGGGCGGGGGCTCGGTGTACACGAGCTCGCGCTCGACCAGGACCGCCTGCTTCAGGAGGGTGAGGGCTGCGTCCGGATCTCCCTCTCGCCAGAGCAGCTCCGCCTCGGCGACCTGGCGCGCGAGCCCGAGGACCACCTGGGCGGGGTTGAAGCTGATCCTCCAGCCGGCAGGCACGCCGGCGCAGGCCTCGTCGAAGGCCGTGAGCTCTGCGCGAGCCTCCTCGGTCCGCCCGAGGTTCGCCAGGGCTACCGTGCGGCCATACAGGCGGGCGGCGCGCGACACGCGGCGGAACTCCGCGGGCTCCGGCAGGGCGAGCAGCTCGTCCCAGCGCCCGAAGCGGACCAGGGTGTGCGCGTGGATCATGAAGTGCCCGTCGATGAAGGGCGCGAAGGACCTGTGCAGCTCGTCGGGCAGCGTGTCCTCCATGCGCTGGATGAACTCGAGGGCCAGCGCCAGCCGCCCCTCCATCATCGCCGCGTAGACCACGAAGTGCAGGTTGTGCACGAAGTAGTTCAGGTAGAAGGTCGGCTCCGGATACGCGCTGAAGTACTCCTGATCGAGCGCGGAGGCGCGCAGGTTCGACTCCACCGCGTCCTGGTAGCGTCCGGTGTTGGCATAGATGTGCGAAGGCATGTGCACCAGGTGACCGCTCCCCGGCATCAGGCTCGCCAGCCGATCCGCCGCGGCCAGAGCGCGCCACGGGTCCGACGAGGACTCCACGATGTGGATGTAGAAGTGGTTCGCCCCAGGGTGCTCGGGGTGCCGGTCGAGGACCTCCTCGAGCACGGCTACGGTCTCCTCGGCCTGCCCCAGAGCCAGCCCGTCCCAGGTCCAGTAGTCCCAGGGCTGCAGCAGCATCTTCGCGTCCGCGTACAGGGTCCCCACGTCCGGGTCCTCCGGGTGAGCCTCCCAGGCCGCCCGCATCGCCGCGTGGTAGGCCTCGTCCAGCGCGCGCCGATCGCCGGGGATCCGGAGAGGCGTGCGGGTCGCAGCCGCACGGATCAGGGCCTGCTCGACCGCGGTTGCGCCGCCCGCGAGGCGCAGGGCCTCCTCCGCGGCCACATGCGCCGCAGCGGCCTCCTCCGCGTTCACGGACTGATTGTTGATGTCGACGGCGTACGCCATCGCCAGCCCCCACCAGGCCATCGCGCACTCGGGTGAGGCCTCGGCCGCGCGCGCGAAGCAGGCCGCGGCCTGATCCTGGTTGAAGCCGTAGAGCAGGCGCAGCCCCTGGTCGAACCACGCCTGCGCCTCCGGACTCGCCCCCGAGACTGGCCGTCCATAGGTGCCTATGGGCGCGCCCTCGAGGGCATGGGCGCCGACCGTGGCGAGCAGTTCAGAGGGCTCGGGGGCGCGGCTGGGTGCGAGGCAGGACGCGAGTCCAACGAGGCCAGAGACAAGGAGGCAGCGCATGTCGAGATCCCATACCCTCCGTCCGCCGGCGTCCACCGCGAGCTGCCAGAACCGTCCTTCGCCGGCTAGACGCGGCCCAGGAGACGCTCCAGGCGTCGCCAGAGCCCCACGCGCATGAGCAGCGGGTCGATCAGGCCCGAGCTGATGCAGAACCAGCCGTCGAAGGGCGCCTTGTGGTGCCGCGCATGCCGCGCGGGCGTGAGGATGACCCCCAGACGCTGCAGCGCGCGGACGGGAGCCGGTGGAGCTTCCATGTGAGCCCATCGGTGGACGAGGTTCGTCACCACCACGCCCAGGAGCGTGAAGAGGATCACGCCGCCGAGCGCGAGCCCGACCGGCCCGTCGAACTCGACGAGGTGCGTGACCGGCACGAGGGTCGGCAGCGCAAGAAGGGCCGTGCTGCCGACGAGCTCCACGGTGCCATGGGCCACCATCGCTTGAGGGTCCTCGTGGTGCTCGCGAAAGGGTGCAATGACGCTGAGCCCCAGCACGGGCGTGCGCTCGCTGCCCAGGGTGTCGCCAGCCCAGTGCACGAGACCCGAGAGCAGGTCCGCGAGCAGCCAGCCCACCGCAGCGCTGCCTACGAGGGTGAGCGCTTCGGCCGCGCCCGCGACGGCCTCGAACAGCCGTGCGGCGAGCACGCCGGCGTAGGACGAGAACGCGAGTAGTGAGCCTCCCTCCAGCGCGACGACGGCGAGGGGCCTGTGCGGGCGAACGACCACGCACCTATTGTGGAGGCAACGGGCGCCGCGCTCAGATCCAGATCACGGGTTCTCCCGGCTCCGGGTCACTCGGAAGGCACTCAGCCTCCCCAGAGGCGATGCGGGCCGCGGTCCATGCGGCGGCGGCCGCATCCAGGAGGTCATCCACGGGCGCGGCTCCTGCGAGGCCGAGGTCTCCTGGCAGGACGATCCCGGCAGCCTCGAGCGCTCCCCGCCGCAGGTGAGCACCCTCCCAGGTCTTCTTGGGCGGCAGCTCGGGCAGGCCCGTGAGCGCGAGGAACGAGAGCTCGGGGTGGACCTCGAACGCCCTGCCCGTATCCCGCAGCGGGAGAGCCTCCAGGATGCGGCGCCTCAGGCCGTGGCTCTGGCGCGAGACGCCCTTGCCCGTGAGCTCGCGGCAGAGAGCGCTCGCACGCGCATGGTCGGGCTCCTCGAGGACTTCCAGCGGCGGGATCGGATAGAGCGTGCTCCGACGGCGACCCAGGCGCGCGCGCCCAAGCGTGTCGCAGCGGCGCTCGGCGCGGCTCGCGTCCCGCGCGCGTGCCGCGCCCAGGGGAATGTCGATGGCCAGGATGCTCGCATCCCCCGACCACTCGACGAGCTCCGTGAGGGTGGCCGCGAAGTGAGCGCCGTGGACGCGTCCGGAGGCCAGCGCCACCGCCACCCAGCCGAGCACCCCGCCGACCTTGGCCGCATCGACCCCCACGGCGAGGGGTGCGCTCACTCGCGAGCCCTCAGATGCAGAGGCTCCTCGGGCATGCCATCCAGCGCGCCCTGCAGCAGCTCGCGCAGCCCGCTCGGCTCCTGCTCGGCCGCGAGCGGCTGCTCCTCGTCCGGATCCTCGACACAGTCGAACAGGCGGCCATCGTCGTAGAGCTTGTGCCGCTTCGTCCTGGCCCAGCGCGCGCGCGGGTTGCGCTTGCTGCCAGGCGGCCGCGGGTTCGAGTACTGGGTCAGCACCTCGCGGGGAGCGCCACGCTCCCCGCGGAGCTGGGGTGCGAACGAGACCCCGTCGAGAGGGCGGTCCGTAGGGACGGAGGTGAAGGTGACCTCACACAGAGTGGGCAGGAAGTCACTGAGGTCGACCAGGTCGTTGCAGCGGCGCCCGGGCCCGGCCACCCCAGAGCCCCACGCCACGAGCGGGACGCGCGTGCCCGCGTCCGTGGAGCGCGTCTTGCCACCCTGCACCTCCCGGCCCCAGGCGCGGGAGGTGATGCTCTGGTGGGTGCCGTTGTCGCTGGTGAACAGCACCAGGGTGTCCTCCGCCAGTCCGAGCTGCGCAAGGCCGTCGAGGATGCGCCCAACCTGATGGTCCACGCGTCCGATCATCCCGGCGAAGCGCTGGGCGCGGTCCTGCCCCTCGGGCGCGCCCGGAACCGGATCGAACGGATCGTGAGGCAGGGCCATGGGGTACCAGGCGAAGAAGGGCCGCCCGTGCGGCTCGGCGGCGAACTCGAGCAGGGCGTCCACGAACACATCGGGTCCGTAGGCCCCCTCCACTGTCTCCAGGACCCCGTCACGGTCCACCTGGGGGTCGTGGTAGCGCGAGCCCAGGCGCTCCACCTGCCACAGACACCAGCGGTCGAAGCCCGCATCCCTGGGGTGAGTCCCGGTGCCGGCGTGCTCCCCATAGTGCTCGGCCCCGAGGAGCTGCCACTTCCCGAAGGCGCCGGTGGCGTATCCCCGCTCCTGGAGGAGCTCGGCCACGGTGCGCTCGGCAGGATCGAGGATCGAGAAGCGCGTGTAGTTGCGCAGATTGCCGCGCCCGGTGAGGAGCTTCACGCGGCTCGGCGTGCACAGGGGCTGGGCGAAGCAGTGGTCGAACTGCAGGCCCTCCGCCGCCATCCGGTCGATGCGCGGCGTCGAGTAGCTCTCGCCTCCGTAGGAGCCAAAGCACTCGAGGCCCGCGTCGTCGGCGAGGATCAGGACGATGTTCGGGAGGGTGATGACCTCCGCGCTCGCACCCAGGCCACGGGGAGGGCTCTCACAGGCCGCGAGGAGGGCCAGCCCCAGAGCAGCGAGGCCTCGAGCGCTCACGCCCGGCCGGCTCCGCCGTCCACGATCGAGTCGAACACGCGCACCTGGGCCCAGTTCTCGTGGTTCTCCGCGATGAACTGCTCGTGCTCGGGCGCCACCTGGTAGGCGTCGTGGGTCGCCCGGTCCGTGAAGGTCACATGCAGGGCGACATGGAAAGCGCGATCGTTGACCTCACGATCGAGCTCGGGCTCGAGCCCCCCCACGCTGAACCACTCCACCCCTTCGTGATCACGCAGGTAGCGGTGGCAGGCCGAGATGAGGCTCTGGATGGCCTCATCGGAGCTGTCCTTGAGGGTGAAGAAGACATCGTGGGAGAGCATGGCCGGATGATAGCGGGAGGAGATCGCGCGTTCGGGGGCGCGATCCCACGCCGAGCTGCCAGCGCGATGGACGGGATGCCGAGGGCGGACTAGGGTCCAGGCATGGGAGCCCCTCGCCACGCGGGCGCGCTGACCGCAGCCGCCCTCCTCCTCGTTCCCGGCCTCCTCGCCCAGCAGACCCTCCAGGGGTCACGCCGGCCGGGAGCCGCACGCGAGGTCCTCGAGGGTCCCCCGCTGGGCACGACCCCGGCCCCCTGGAACGAGCTCGACCACCCGGCGGGCCCCGGCCCCCTCTGGCTCGACGCCGAGGCGCCCCTGCCCACGAACGCCTGGTGGCTGAACGCCGCTCTCGGCTCGGGGGACTGGCCGATCAACCCGATGCCCTACTCGGTGCGCGCCTTCGAGGACGGCCTCTCCATCTGCCGGCCCGCGCTGAACACGCAGGAGACCTTCGTCATGCAGACGCACCTGGACAACCTCCGGGTGCGCGCCGTGGAGGGCCTGACCTCCCGCAAGGTCGCGGCGTACGACCCCCTCTCCGTCGAGCTCTGCTGGAGCTCTGGCGAGCACGAGGCCATGCGCGCGCCGCTCGTGCGCGGCATGCCGTTCGTCACCTGCTTCTTCGAGGAGGCCACGCCGGAGCTGACCACGATCCACGCGGTCCTCTCGCTCAGCGGCCAGGGAGGCGCGCCGGGCACGAGCTCCACCGGGACCCAGCACAGCCTGGAGCTCAACAATGGCCAGACCTGGGTCCTCTACGCCTCCGAGCCCATGACGCTCACGATCGAGCCGGGGAACCGGGTGCGCGCGACGGCGGCGTTCAGCGGGTCGTTGAGGGTCGCGCTGACGAGCGCCACGGCCCAGCCGGTGCTGGATGCCTGCGCCGGTCGAATCCCCGTCGGGGGGCGGGTCCGCGGCAGCGTGGAGGGTGACACGGGGACGCTGCGGTTCGAGTGGAGGACCGTCGGCACGGGCCCCCTGCTCATGGCGACGCTCCCCCACCATCGCGAGCTCCTGAGCGGAACGACGACCACCGACCTCACCTACTCCACGCTCAAGGGTGAGATGCGCGCGGTGCAGGGGACCGAGTGGGTCCTGAAGCAGCCCCTGCCTCCGGTGACCTGGGGCGCACCGCGCCCGATCGCGCCCGACAAGGAGCCGGCCGTTCGGGCCGCGCTGCTCGCGGACACGGGCACGCCCGTGCAGGCCCCGGATCCCTACTTCGGCGGCAAGGAGCTCGCCAAGCTCGGACGCCTGGCGCTGATTGCGGACGAGCTGGAGGAGCAGGGCGCGGCCGACCTCGTGCGGACGCGGCTCGAGGCCGCGCTGGAGCCCTGGCTGACCGGGACGAACAGCCAGCCCCTCGCCTTCGACCGGACCTGGGGCGGCGTGGTCGTCGCGGATGCGGTCAACGACCCCGGCCTCGCCTTCGGGCAGGGGTACTACAACGACCACCACTTCCACTACGGCTACCACATCTATGCGGCGGCCTGTCTGGCGCGCGTGGATCCCGAGTGGGTCGAGGCCCGGGGTGACGCGGTCCTGCACCTGATCCGCGACATCGCCAACCCCTCGGGCCAGGACCCGCACTACCCGCGCCAGCGGCACATGGACTGGTTCGCGGGACACTCGTGGGCCAGCGGCCTGTTCGCGTTCGGGGACGCTCGCAACCAGGAGTCCACCTCGGAGGCCGTCAATGCCTGGTACGCGGTGGCCCTGTGGGGGCTCGCGACGGGTGACGAGCGCGTGCGCGACCTCGGCCGCCTGATGCTCGCCACGGAGATCCGCTCGGCGCGGCGCTACTGGCAGATCCCCAGCACGAGCGACATCTACGCAGAGCCGTTCAAGAGCCAGCGCGTGGTCGGCGTGCTCTGGGGCATGAAGGTGGACCACTCCACCTTCTTCGGCAACGCGCCCGAGCTGATCCACGGCATCCAGATGCTGCCCTTCACGCCGATCACCGAACAGCTGCTGGATCCGGTGTGGATGGAGGAGAGCTACCCGGACTTCTCCTCGAACCTGGCCGCCGCAGGGACCTGGGCGAACTTCATCTGCATGGGGCGCGGCGTGTTCGACCCGGACGGCGCGTGGACCATGGCCCAGGGACTGTCGAGCTGGGACAACGGCAACACCCTGGCCAACACCCTCTACTGGCTCGCCACGCGGCCCTAGGGGGCTTGGTTCCCCGACCCCGGGCGACGAGGGTTTCGCGTGTCGAAATCGTCATCCCCTGGCCCCTTGACGGCGCCGATGAGGTGAGTTGATCTCACGCTCGTGCGGCGCCTCCTCTTCCTCCTCACGCTCATCCTGCTGACCGTGGCGGCCCCTGCCGCACGGGCAGGACAGCTTGGGGCCCCGGCAGAGCAGGACCCCGTGCGCCTCGGCCAGCGGTTCGCCGCAGACGAGGATGAGGCCCCGCAGTCGCCGCACCCGACCTCCCCGGTGGATGCCGAGGAGGACGAGAGCGAGGAGGAGGAGTCCAAGGAGGGCGGTCCTGGCTTCGTGGACCTTCGCACGGACCGCTGGGCCAGCGCGCGCCGGGACCTCGGGCTGGCGCAGGTGATCCGCAGCGGGGCCTCTTCGGTCCACGGCCGGTCGTGCGCGTCGAGGGGCCCGCCGGCCCGCCGCGGATCGACCGCGGGCTGAGCCGCGCTGCCCGGAGAGGGAGCGCAGTGAGGCCGAGGTCGCTCCGCAGCGTCCCGTGACCCACCAGGGTCCGCCTCGTCCCGTGCCCCTCGACCCACTGGAGGTGCTGCATGCACTCCGCCCCCGCGACCTCGGTCGCACCCAAGCCCGCCAACGGGCTCGCCGGCCTCCGCCACTGGCGCCACGACGCGCTCGCCGGCCTCGTCGTCTCCCTCGTCTCCCTGCCCCTGTCCTCAGGGATCGCGATCGCGTCCGGCGCCCCGCCGATCTACGGGATCATCTCCGCCATCATCGCGGGACTCGTGTTCCCCTTCGTGGGCGGCTCGTTCGTGACGATCTCCGGGCCCGCCGCCGGACTGGCCCCGGCGCTCCTCGCCATCATGGCCGCCCTCGGAGGCGCGGGAGATGCCGATCATGTCGGTGCGGGCTATCCCCTGCTGCTGGTCGTCATCTCGATCGTGGGGGTGATCCAGATCGTGATGGCGAGGCTCAAGCTCGCCCGCTACGCGGCCATCTTCCCGGCCAGCGTCGTGGAGGGCATGCTCGGCGCGATCGGCGTGCTGATCCTGATCAAGGCCCTGCCCCTGTTCTTCGGGTACCTCGAGCCGATCCACGCGCACCACTTCAGCGAGTACCTGACCGAGATCCCGCACTGGGTGACGGGAGCGGACGGCAGCGCCCTGACCGTGGCTGCGGTGTCCCTCGTCCTGATGTTCACGCTGGTGAGCCCGCTCGGCCAGAGGCTCGCGCTCTTCCGGACGGTCCCCCCCCACCTCTTCGCCGTGGTGGTGGGCGCTGCCCTGGCAGCCCTGCTGGGGCTCGAGGACGCGTTCCTGATCTCGGTCCCGGCGAACCCCCTCTCGGGCGTCCAGCTACCGGACTTCGCGGGAATGCTGGAGCGGCCGGATCTGTGGAAGGCCGCTCTCCTGGGCGTGATGACCCTCACGATGATCGACGGGGTCGAGTCCCTCGCCACGGCGCAGGCCATCGACCGCATCGACCCGTTCAAGCGGCGCTCCGAGCCAAACCGCCTGCTGGCGGCCATGGGCCTCTCCAACCTGATCTCCAGCCTCCTCGGCGGTCTGACCGTGATCCCCGGCGGGGTGAAGAGCAAGACCTGCATCGAGGCCGGTGGCAGGACGCTGTGGGCGAACTTCGTCAACGCCTGCTGCCTGCTCGTGTTCCTCTTCGTGGCCCCGGCGCTGGTCAGCCTGATCCCAAAGGCCACCCTGGGCGCGGTGCTCGTCTACACCGGATGGAAGATGATGCACCCGCGCATCGCCCGCCACCTGGCCCACATCGGCAGCCAGCAGGTCGCGCTCTACACGGTCACGCTGGTCGTGACCCTGTTCACGGATCTCCTCGTGGGCGTGCTCGTGGGCACGGCCCTGAAGCTCGCCCTGCTCACGGCCTACGCCTTGCGCTCTGGTGGCCCGACCTCACGCCCCGGGGTGCTGGGGATCCTCGCTGATCTCTTCCGTGACCCCGTGATCGAGGAGGTCGGCTCCGGGGAGCGTCGCCGCTACCGCGTGGGCCGGCCGCTGGTCTGCTTCAACGCCTACAAGCTGATGGAGCGCCTGGACGCCTCCCAGGAGTCGGGCACGGTCGAGGATGTCACCATCGAGCTCACGCCAGAGGTCCGCGTCGTGGACCACACCGCCATCGATGGAGTCTTCCTCGCCATGGACGCTGCCACGCGCATGCCCCTGCGGGTCGAGGGCCTGGACCCCATGCGGGCGCTCGGCACCCACCGCAGCGCCGTGCGGGTGCAGGCGGCCAAGGCCTAGCGTCCGGCCTCGGGCGGTCGGGAGCCAGGTACCTCCCGGTCGCCCCCGCTCGGCGGAGTGAGCCGCTCGGACTCCCGTGCCAGCGCATCCCGCATGCGCTTGGCCAGCCCCCCGTGCTCCGGCGTGCGGTCGCGCGTCTCCCCTGGGTCCTCCTCCAAGTGATACAGGCCCGCCGTTCCGCCCCCGTCCTGAACAAGCTTCCATGGCCAGTCCACGAGGGCGCGCCGGCGCCCCGAGAGGAACGGGATCGGCCTCGTCCGCCGCCAGGACTCACCGCGCAGCAGCGGGGCCAGGGAGACGCCATCCAGGGCCTCCGGAAGGGGCAGCTCGAGGAGCGTGAGCAGGGTCGGCAGCTGGTCGGTGGTGACACCGGGCTGGCTCACGCGCAGGCCGGCGGGGAGCCCCGCAGGCCAGACCACGAAGGCCGGCGTGCGCAGGCCCCCTTCATGCACGCTGCGCTTGCGCCCGCGGAAGGGCGCAGCAGAGCCGTAGGGATGCCGGCCGTAGGCCTCGGCGGAGAGGCGGTCGTCCTGACCAGGCGCCCGCTCGGGCCCGTTGTCGCTGCAGAACCAAAGGAGGGTGTCCCGAGCCGCGCCGCGCCGCTCCAGCCGGTCCCAGAGGCGACCGACCTGCGCGTCGATGCCCGCGACCACGGCGTGGTAGGTCGCATCGGCCGAGCCGGCCCAGGGCTCGGTCGCGGCCTCCGGCGCCACGAGGGGAAGGTGCGGGCCGTGGAACCAGAGCACGGCCAGGAAGGGGCGCCCCTCGTCCAGGGCCCCATCGACGAAGCTCTGCGCGCGCTCCACGATCAGCCGCGCGTCCTCCCCGTCCAGGTCCTCCACCACGCTCTCCCCGGGCCCGGTCCAATACCGCGTGCCGAACGGCCTGCCCGTCTCGGGGTGCACCATCGGATCCCAGGTGGGCACCTTGGCCTCGGTGGAGAAGCAGGTGTCGAAGCCTCGCTCCCAGGGCGGTGCGTAGTGGTGCGCGTGCTGGGTCCGCCCGCCGCGATTGCTGTCCCGAACCTCGCGCGTGAGGGTGCCCAGGTGCCACTTGCCGAAGTGGCCCGTGCGGTAGCCCTCTGCTGCGAGCAGGGTCGCCAGGTTCGGGACCTCAGCGGGCAGGTGTCC
>JBDQFW010000072.1:0-14110 GCA_040265735.1 Planctomycetota bacterium
CCCGACGCGCTGGAGGCCGGGTTCGGACCGGTCACCGCCGCCCAGGTCGGCTGGGGCGCCGTCGTCGCCGCCGGGGTGGGCCTCCTCAGCCTGCGCCTCCTGCTGCTGTTCCTGCGTCAGCTTCGGCTGGCGCCATTCGCGCTCTACACCGGAGCGCTGGGCGTCGTGACGCTGCTCTTGAACCGCTGACTGTGAGCCTGTTTGCCATGAGACCGGTCACCCCGCACTTCCTGCGCCTTCTTCGCGTCCTGCGCCGCGTCGCTCTGCTCCTGCTGCTCCTCCTTCCCGCCAGTGACCGCACCCTCGCGAAGGCGGTCCAGGAGACGGGCTCGGAGACGGGCCAGCAGCAGGACCGCCTCACGGCCGCCGAGGTTCAGGCCGCAGCGCGGGTCCTCGGCCTCGAGTTCACCGAGGGCGAGCTGGAGCCCATGGTGCGGGTGCTGGAGCGTGAGCGTGCCTCGCTCGCGCAGCTGCGCGTGCCGATCGACAACGCCGTGCCCCCGGCGCTGGTGTTCCACCCGCTCGTCCCGCCCCTGCGCAGCCGCGCCGCACGGCCCGCCAAGGACGCGACGCCGAGGCCGGGTCCAGACCTCGGGACGCGCACCTCGGAGACCCTGGCCTTCGCGGAGATCGAGCAGCTCAGTGCGCTGCTGCGATCGGGCGAGGTGAGCTGCGTGGAGCTGACGCGCTGGGCCCTGCAAGAGCTGGAGCGCGTGGATGCCGCTCTGCACTGCTCCATCCAGCTGCTGCCGGAGCGCGCCCTCGCCCAGGCTGCGCTCCTGGACGCTGAGCTCGCCGAGGGGAAGGACCGCGGGCCGCTGCACGGGATCCCGTGGGGGGCCAAGGACCTGCTGGCCGTGGCGGGCGCTCCGACCACCTGGGGCGCCGAGCCCTTCCGGGATCAGGTGCTCGAGCTGGACGCCACCGCGGTGCAGCGGCTCGACGATGCGGGGGCCGTGCTCGTGGCCAAGCTCACTCTCGGGGCCCTCGCCATGGGGGACCGGTGGTTCGGGGAGCGCACGCGCAATCCGTGGGATCCGAGCCGCGGCTCCAGCGGCAGCTCCGCGGGCTCGGCCTCCGCGGTGGCGGCGGGAGTGCTGCCCTTCGCCCTGGGCTCGGAGACTCTTGGATCGATCGTCAGCCCCTGCACGCGCTGCAGCGTGACAGGCCTGCGCCCGACCTTCGGGCGGGTCAGCCGCCATGGGGCCATGGCGCTCTCCTGGAGCATGGACAAGGTCGGGCCGATCGCGCGCACGGCCCGGGATGCCTCCCTGGTGCTGAAGGCGATCGCCGGCCCTGATGGCCTGGATCCGAGCGTGAGCGCGGAGCCCCTCATTGAGCCGCGCCTGCTCTCCTCCGGGCCGGTTCGCATCGGGGTCCCGGAAGGTGCGTTTCGGGAGGGCAGCCCCTGGGCGAGAGTCCTGGACGAACTGCGTGGCCTGGGCCACGAGCTGGTCCCGGTGACGATCCCCGAGCACCCGGTGGACGGGATCTTGATCACTCTGATGGCCGAGGCCGGGGGCGCCTTCGACGAGCTGACCCGCAGCGGCCAGGACGACGCGCTGACCGAGCAGGGCCGCAATGCGTGGCCGAACCTGTTCCGCGCGGCGCGCTTCCTCCCGGCGGTCGAGTACGTGAACGCCCAGCGTCAGCGCACCCTTCTGTGCCGCGCCATGGACGGCGTCTTCGCAGAGGTGGACCTGCTCGTGCACCCGCCCTACGCCGGAGGGCTCCTCGCCATCACCAACCTCACCGGCCATCCCACCGTCGTGGCGCCGATCGCGCCCGAGGAGGCCGGCGGACAGCCGCCGACCGTGTGCTTCACGGGCCGCCTCTACGACGAGGGGCTCCTGCTCGCGGTCGTGGAGGCCTGGCAGGTCGCCACGGGCCACCATCGCCTGCGGCCGCCGGCCGGGGACGGAGTGGCCCGATGACCGCGCCGCTGTCCACGAGGCCGGCCACCGCCGCGGACCTGGAGGTCCTGTGCGGGTTCCAGCAGGCCATGGCCCTCGAGACCGAGGGCAAGCGGCTCGATGACGCCGTGCTGCGCAGGGGGCTGGCTCAGGTGCTCGAGGATCCGGTGAAGGGCTGCTACCTCCTGGCAGAGCGGGACGGCGCGGCGGTGGGCTGTGCCATGTGGACCCGCGAGTGGAGCGACTGGCGCGGGGCGTGGTTCTGGTGGTTCCAGAGCGTCTTTGTGGACGAGGCGGCGCGTCGGACCGGAGTCTTCCGCGCCCTCTACCAGGCCGTGCTCGAGCGCGCACGAGCGGAGGGGGACGTGTGCGGCGTGCGCCTCTACGTGGAGACGGAGAACGCCGGTGCCCAGGCCACCTACGAGGCCCTTGGCATGCAGCCCGCCCACTACCGCATGTACGAGCTGGAGTTCCCGCCTCCCGGGAAGAGCGAGGGCAGCCAGGCGTCCCACTGAGCCATGGCGAAGCGCGCCCTGATCACCGGAATCACGGGCCAGGACGGCAGCTACCTCGCGGAGCTGCTCCTGGAGCAGGGATTCCAGGTCTTCGGACTGGTTCGTGGCGAGGGCCTGGGTCAGGCAGCCCACCTCGGGGGCTGCTTCGTGCCCTTGGCGGGGGACCTTCGCGACGGGGCGTCGCTACGCCGGGCCGTGGCCCTGGCCCGTCCGGACCGCGTCTACAACCTCGCTGCCCAGACCTGCGTCCGCACCTCGTACGCGGATCCGGTCGCGACCGCCGAGGTCACGGGCGCGGGCGCAGTGCGCATGCTCGAGGCCACGCGGGAGCTGGCGCCGGACGCGCGCATCTACCAGGCCTCCTCGTCGGAGATGTTCGGAACCTCGCCTGGTCCCCAGTCGCTCTCGACGCCGTTCCGACCGCGCTCGCCCTACGGCGCGGCCAAGCTGCAGGCCCACTGGCACGTGGCCACCTGCCGCGCGTGCCATGGCACCTGGGCCGTCTCCGGCATCCAGTTCAACCATGAGTCCCCGCGTCGCGGGGAGGCCTTCGTGACCCGCAAGGTGACCCGCGCGGTGGCGAGGATTCACCTGGGGTTGCAGCGTGAGCTCCTGCTCGGGGACCTCTCGGCCCGTCGCGACTGGGGGCACGCCCGGGACGCGGTGCGGGCGATGGTGCTGATGATGGAGGCGACGGAGCCGCGGGATCAGGTGGTGGGCACTGGCCAGACCCGCTCGGTGCAGGACCTGGTCGAGGCGGCCTTCGGCTGCGTTGGACTCGACTGGCGGCAGTTTGTGCGGCAGGACCCTTCCCTTCTGCGCCCCGCCGAGCCGAACCAGCTCATCGCCGACCCCGCCCAGGTCGAGCGTTCGCTCGGGTGGCGGCCAAGGACCTCATTCGAGGAGCTGGTGCGCGAGATGGTTGAGGCCGACCTGGAGCGAGAGGCCCGGTCCCTCGGTCCGGCCGCGGCGGCCCGCTAGGTGGAGCCTACGAGCGGAGGCGGCTTTGGATCGGGGGCGCGGTGCCTTCAGGGCAACTGCTCGCCTGCGCTCCACTGGGTGGGCTCGAGAGGGACGCCCTCGCTGTCCCAGCGCTCCCAGGCGCCCGTTCGCAGGCCCGCCTCGTAGCGGCCTCGCTCCGCGGGCTGGCGCGCGCCCTCACGGGCGGGGTGGTACCAGGTCCAGGTGCCGCTGCGGGATCCGTCCTGGTAGGGCCCCTCGCCGAGGGAGCCGTCCGGGGCGAACTCCTGCCACAGGCCCTCCTCCAGCCCGGCCCTGTAGCTGCCGGAGTGCGTCAGCCGACCCTGCTCGTCATAGAAGCGCGCGGGACCGTCGTGGACCCAGTCCTTCCCATTGAAGCGCTGCTGGAACTCGGCGCGCACGGCGCCGGTGTCCTCGTAGCGCTCCACATGGCTGCGCTGGGCTCCCTCCTCGCCCTTCGTCCCGCAGGCCGCGGCGGCGAGGAGCAGGGCGGCGAACCAGGGGGACGGGCGCAGGGCCATGGCCCTAGCCCCTGCGCCAGGCGTCGACCCAGCGCTGCAGGTGTCGGCCCGGGCACAGGGTGGCCTTGACCTCTCCGTGACCGCGCACCGCGCGGAGGGGGATGTCCAGCTCGCTCGACAGGTGGCGCACGAGCCGCTCGAGCGAGGCAAGCGCCGCTGGCGTGGGACGCGCCACCTCGAAGTCCCCAAGGAGGCAGATGCCGAGCTTGCCCTCATTGCGGCCCTCGCCGGCGTGGGCGCCCTGGTAGCGCAGGCTGCGACCCTCCCAGACGGTCCCATCAGGTCCGATCAGGAAGTGGTAGCCCACGTCCCCGTAGCGCTCGCTGTCCACGTGCACGCGACGGATGCCTTCGGGGCCGGGCCGGTGGGAGGTGTCCGAGTGGTGGATCGTGAACTCAGCGAAGGGACGGTCGATCCGGTTCAGGCGCGAGACGATGGGTGGAGCCTTGGCCCAGGTAACCCGCCGCACCAAGCCGGGCAGGGGGGCGATGGCGCCGGCGGTCGGGGGCGCGGAGGCGGAGCGCGCCCCTCGCGGGCCGCGCTGGGCGATGGCGAGGAGCTCTCCCGCTCGGTCGAGCTGGTCACGGCTTGCCTGGGGATCCTCCTGCACGAGGCTGAACTGCTCAGCGGCGCGCTCCCAGCGGTCGGCGCGTACGGTCTCCGCGGCCGTCGGGTCGATGCCCATGAGGCCAGTGCCGAGCTTGAGTCGTGCCTCGCTCCGGAAGTGCTCCATGCGGCTCGCGTCCAGGGAGGACAGCCAGGCCTCGATGGCGCCGAGGGTCTGCCAGTCGAAGGCGCTGGCCTCGGAGCGGCTCCAGGAGGGGATCGCCGAGCCGGGGGCGGTGGCCATCGGGCCGGGGACGGGGCGTGGTTCCGGCGGGACACTGCCTGGTGCGGCGCAGCTGGAGGCCAGGGTGCTCGCCAATAGGCCGAGCGCAAGGAGCCCGGGGTGACGGCGGGGAGACGCAATCCGCATGACTCCCAGTCAAGCGTTCGCGAGAGGCGGATCCAAGCATTCTCGGGCCGCCCGCAGGCTGTGCGTCCAGGCGGGGCTGGGGAGACTGCCCTGGGCCAGCTACGATCCGTCCATGCGGGAAGGTACAGAGCGGCGGGGAACGCCCTGGGGGCGACCTCTGCAGGGAGACGGGCGCGGAGCCTGGCGCGGCAGCAGGCCTGCCCGGTGGGCGGCTCGTGCGCTGCTGGCCCTCGTCGCGGTGCCTTTCACGGTGCCTTTCACGGTGCCCTTCGCGGTGCCCTTCGCGGTGGCCTTCGCGGTGGCCCTTGCGGTGCCGGGATCTGCCGCGCCTCGCCAGGACCTCGACGACGAGCTGGAGGCGCTCCTCGCCGAGGAGCGTGCCGAGGCCGAGGGACTCCTCGCGCGGGGGCGCCACGCGGCAGCTGAGCGGATCCTGGCCGAGCACCTCGAGGAGGATCCGGACGACAGCGCCGCGCGGGAGCTGCTGGCCCGGGTGCGCTGGGACCAGGGGCGGGCGCAGGAGGGCCTCCAGGAGGCCGAGCGCGCCTCGGCAGCTGCGGGCAGCCGGGCGCGCGCGGCCGCGGACCGGACGCGGGCGCGGCTGCTCGCCGAGCTGGGCCGTGGCCCCGAGGCGGAGGCCCTGCTCCCGCCCGAGGTGACCACGCTCGAGGGAGCCTGGGCGCGCGTCGCGGTGCTCGACTCCCTGGGACGCCGCGAAGAGGCCTTCCGCGCCGCGCGTGCCGGCGCCGCGCTCTCCGCCGAGGGCGCGAGCTCCCTGATCCTGCGCGGGCGCTGCCGCCAGCGCGCCGGCGACCTGGTGGGGGCGTCGCGCGATCTGGTCGAGGCGGATCGCGCCTCGGGTGGGCGCAGTGCGGACGCGCTCGTCGCCCTGGCCGCGGTCTATTTCGAGAGCGAGCAGGAGGTGGAGGCCGCGGGCAAGCGCTCGGTCGGGCTGCTCCTGCGCGAGGCACTCGAGCTGTGCCCCGGACACGAGGAGGGGCTCCTGCTGCAGTTCGACCTGCACCGCCTCAACCGGCGGCGCAACAGCCGGACGCCCGAGGAGATCCTGCGTGAGCTGCTGGACCTCCGGCCGGGCTCGGTGCGCGGCCTGATCAAGGCGGCCGAGAACGACCTGGCCGACGGCCAGCTCGTCCGCGCGCGCGCCCGGCTGCGGCGCCTGGAGGAGCTCGCGCCCATGCGGCGCGAGGTGCGCGCCCTGCAGGCCGCGCTGGCCTGGATCGAGCACCGCCGTCCGGACGCCATGGCTCTGCTCGAGGAGCTGGCGGCCGGCGCTGAGCAAGACAGCGTCCCCGCGCGCACCGTGGGCGAGCTGCTGCTGCAGCTCTACCGCTTCGCGGAGGCCGTTCCGTTCCTGGCCCAGGCCGTGGAGCGCGACCCCTCGGACCATGTGGCCTGGGGGCTGCTTGGGCGCGCCCGGGCGAATGCGGGCGACGAGGAGGGCGGCCTCGAGGCCCTCGAGCGCGCCGAGACGGCGGCTGCCGGCCGCCAGGATGCTCAGCGCCACAACCTCAAGCTGGTCCTGGAGCGCACCCTCTCCGAGACGGTGACCTTCGACGGCGGCGAGCTCGAGTTCGTCTGGATGCAGGACGCTGCAGCGGTGTTCGAGGCCTACCTGGTGCCGTTCTATCAGGACGCGCGCGAGCAGTTCGCCGCGCGCTATGGGCACACGCCGGGGCGCACGCGCGTCGAAGTCTTCCGGCGCTTCTCCGACTTCAGCGTGCGCTCGGTCGGGTTCGAGGGGTTCCCGGCCCTCGGGGTCTGCTTCGGTCCGGTGGTCACCAGCGTCTCCCCCCTGGCGGAGATCCGTGGAACCTTCTCGTGGGCGCGCACGGCCTGGCACGAGTTCAGCCACGTGGTCCACCTCGGGCTCTCCCACAACCGCTGCCCGCGCTGGATCACCGAGGGGCTCGCCACATGGGAGGAGACGGAGCGCAACCCGAGCTGGACGCGCAACATGCGCCGGGACCTGGTGGATGCCCTGGCCTGCGGCACGCTCATCCCGGTCCGGGAGCTGAACCGCGCCTTCCGCGGTCCGCGCATCCTCTTCGGCTACTACCAGGGCGGGCTGCTGTGCGAGATGCTCATCGGCGAGCAGGGCTTCGCGCCGCTGGTCGGTCTGCTGGAGGCGTTCGACGAGGGGCTGGACCTGGACCAGGCCTTCCAGCGCGAGCTGGGGGCGACGCCCGAGCAGGTCGATGTGCGCTTCGAGGCCTTCGTGCGCCGGAAGGTCGCGAACCTCGACATCGAGCCGCGCCATGACCCTGCGGGCCTCGCCCTGCGCGGTCTGCGCGCCGGCCGCAAGGTCCCGGAGGAGGGGCCGGAGCGCGAGGCCTGGCAGCAGGAGTGGCTGGGCATCGCCTGGGGCCGATGGCAGCAGAAGGCGCGCCTGGACGCGGAGCAGGCCCTCCTGCGGGCGCGCGAGGCTGGGCCGCTCCCTCCTCGCGGGCTGTTCCTCGAGGCGGAGATGCGGCTCACGGACGGCGACGGGGACGGAGCCCTCGCCCTGCTCGAGGAGGGCGTGGCCGCCGGAGGGACGGAGTTCCGGGCACTGATGACTCTGGGCAAGCTGTTGGAGCAGCGCGGGAGAGCGGAGGATGCCCTCGCGCGCTATGCCGAGGCCGAGCAGGCGTTCCCGGGGTTCGATCAGCCCCAGCTCTCTGCCGAACGAGCCCAGGCCCAGCTGCACGAGGCCGCCGGCCGTGAGGAGCAGGCCTTCGGCGCGTGGGAGCGCTGGCTCGCCTGGAACCCCGGCGAGTACGACCTGCGGGTGCGCGTCGCGGGCTGGCACGCCACGGGCGGCCGCCACGCGGATGCGGCGCGCCTGCTCGCCGAGGCGAACGAGGTGGATCCCTTCCGTCGCGATCTGCACCGCTCCTGGGGTGAGGCCCTCCTGGAGCTGGAGCGCTTCGCGGAGGCCGAGCGGGAGTTCCGCGTGGCCCTCGCGGTTCCCGCGGCCCTGGATGCCGACCACGGCCAGGTCCTCGCGCCGCCCGGGGCCGCGCCGCGGGGAGCGGTTCCGGGCACGCTCCCTCCGCGCCTGCGGCGCGAGCTCGAGCAGCAGGGGGCGCTCCGCATCCAGGAGCTGACCGACGCCGAGCGCGCGGAGCTCCTCGAGCTGCGCGCTCTGGCCCTCGAGGGGCTCGGCGACGCCAAGGCCGCGGCCGAGGCCCGCGCCGCCGCCGCCGACCTGGGAGGCTCCTGATGGTGTCGCTGCGCTCCTTGACCCTGGTCGCGGCGCTGCTGCTGGCCGCGTGCACAGAGGACCCCGCGCCGGCGCGGTTCGGCATCCAGCGCCTGGACCTGCGCCTTGCCGGCGGTGCTCCCTTCGCGGAGACGCTCGGCACCGAGGACCTGGAGGTTCGCGCCTGGCGCCCCAGCGGCGAGCGGCCGCTGACGAGCCTCGCGCCCTGGAGCCCCGTCAACTGCGTGGGGCGGCTGGAGGATCAGGGAAGCCTCACGGTCCGCGCGGCGCGCTACGCCCCCCAGGAGGGTCTCGACCACGCGTGGTGGGTGCTCGAGGGCCCGCTCGACGCGCGCGACTGGGACGCCCTCGAGCTCGCAGGCTCCTGGACGGCAGGCACCGAGGCCGTGCTGTTCTGGGTGCGGGAGGGGGAGGAGGAGCCGCACCGCCTGGGCCTTCCGGTGGACCCGAGCACGGCCGTCGCGCGCTTCGACCTCGCGACCCAGCCCGCCTGGAGCGGACGCATCCGCGAGGTGCGCCTGTACCCGGCGGGCGGGGGCCCACAGGCCTACTCCATCGCCTCCCTGCGCACGCTGAGGTCCGGATTCCGGCCCGGGGTGGACCCGAGCGCCCAGTTCGGCACGCCAGCCGCGGACTCCGGCCTCCTGGGATTCGGCGGGGATCTGCGGCGCACCGTCGTGACCGCCATTGGAGCGACGCTCGAGGCGTCCTTCGAGGGGGTCGCGGGCGCGCGGCTCGTGCTCGATGTGGGCGCCCCCCGAGGCCTCGGCGGGGCGACCGACCTCTGGAAGCTTTCCGCACGGGTCGTGGACTCGAGCGGGGCCCAGGTCACCGAGTTCGAGTTGATCGCAGGGCTGACGGAGAGCAGCTCCGCGGGCTGGGCACGCTTCGAGGAGGAGCTGCCCCTCGTGCGTCCGGGGCAGGCCTACCGCATCGAGCTCGCGGTCGACGGCGAGGGCGCGGAGGCGGGCACCCCGGTGTGGCTCGGGGCGCCCCACGTGGTGGGGGATCGGCCTCTGGGCGAGCGCCCAGATGTGCTGCTCGTCACGCTCGACACCCTGCGCGCCGACGCGCTGGGCGCGGGGACGCCCGAGCTGTCGGCCTTCCTGACTTCGTCGCTCGCGTTCGAGGACGCCTGGAGCGCGTGCAACTCGACCCTGCCGAGCCACGCCTCCATCCTCACCGGCCTCGCCGTTCCCACCCACGGGGTCCAGGACAACCGCAGCCGCCTGGGGGAGTCGGTGCGGACGCTGTCCCAGGCCTTCGCGGAGCAGGGCTACCGAACCGCGGCGGCGGTCAGCGTCCATCACCTCGAGGCTGCGTACTCCGGCCTCGGGCGCGGGTTCGACCTCTACCACCGCGTGCGGCGGGGCGCCGTGGTGGACGGGGCACTGACCCTCGAGCCCGTGGAGCGCTGGCTTGGGGAGGAGGAGGGCGACGTGCCCCTGTTCCTGTGGGTGCACCTGTTCGATCCGCACACGCCCTACGGCCCGCCCGCGGAGTTCCTGGCGAAGTACGAGGCCGAGCACCCGGCTCCGCCGCGGGAGGCGCAGCCGTCGAGCATCGCCCCCAACCAATCGACGAAGCCCGGAGGGTTCCTCGAGGGCGTGTCGAACCTGCGCTATGCCGAGCACCTCTACCGCGCGGGGGTGGCCTACACCGACGCCCTCTTCGGCCGCCTCCTGCGCGCGTTCGATGCGCGACGTGGCGAGGGCGCGGTGGCCGTCACCAGCGACCACGGAGAGGCCCTTGGCGAGCGCGGCATCTGGTTCAACCACCTGCTCTGCTATCCCGAGGTGCTCCGCGTGCCGCTGGCCCTGCGGTTCCCGGGCGTGGCCCCCTCGGCGGTGCCTGCGCGCGCCTCGACCCTGGACCTCGCGCCGACCCTGATCGAGGAGCTCGGTCTCGGCGCGTCGTCTGCTCTCCCCGGGGCCAACCTGCTTGACCTCGCGGCGGGGCGCGTGCCAGGGGATCGCCGCGTGCACTTCGTCCACAGCGCCCTGCTGCAGGCCGGCTGCCGCGGCGACCGCGAGCACTATGTCCGCACCCTGCGGCCCTGGGATCAGCTGGGGCCGGACCGCGTGCTCCCCGAGGGGCACGAGGTCCTGTTCGACCCCCGCGAGGATCCCGGGCTCGAGCGCGACCTCGCCGCCGCGGGCGGGGCGCGGGTGGAGGAGCTGCGCGCGGCCGTGGCCCGGTGGCTGGAGGCGAGCTCCACCGGCACGCGCGTCCAGGCCGCGATCTCGGAGGACGAGGAGGCGCGCCTCCAGGCGCTGGGCTACGGCGGGGCCGAGGTGTCCCCCGGGGCTGGAGAGCACTAGGCTGGCGCCATGGACGGCCGGCCTCCCTTCGTGGTCCTCGACGGCGTGGACGGCTGCGGCAAGTCCACCCAGGCGGCGCGCTTGGTCGAGGCCCTGCGCGGGCGAGGCCTGGAGGTGGAGCACCTGCGCGAGCCCGGCGGCACTCCGGAGGGGGAGGCCCTCCGCGCCCTGATCCTGGGGCGGGACTCCGAGCTGTCCGCCGGCGTGGAGGCGCTGCTGTTCTGCGCGGCGCGACGCCAGCTCCTGGAGCGCCGCGTGGCTCCCGCCCTGGAGCGCGGGGCCGCGGTGGTCTGCGAGCGGTTCCACCCGTCGACCTTCGCCTACCAGGCCGCCGCGGGCGGTCTGCCGGAGGGCCCGCTGCTGGACCTGCTCCACACCTGGGCCGGGACGCCGGCGCCCGATCGCGTGCTCCTGCTGGACCTGCCGGTACCCGAGGCCGCCTCGCGTCGCGGCGCCGCGACCGACCGCATCGAGGATCGCGGACTGGAGTTCCAGGAGGCCGTCCGCACGGGGCTCGAGCGCTACGCCGAGCTCGCGCCCGAGCTCACCCGGCGCGTGAACGCCGGAGGCACCGAGGACGAGGTGGCGGCCCGGGTCTGGACCGCCGTGGAGGAACTCCTTGGCTGAGATGGTGAAGCCCTCAGCCCAGGGGCTCGTCGGGCACGCGCCCGATCTCGAGGAGCTGTTCGCAGCCGCGCGCACAGACCGGCTCGGTCATGCGCTCCTCGTCACGGGCCCGACAGGGATCGGCAAGTTCGCCCTGCTCGAGGCGCTCGCTCGGGGGCTCCTCTGTGAGGAGGGGCCTGCTCCCGCCTGCGGCGTCTGTCCGGCCTGCCGCCGCGTGGCCGCGGGGGCGCACCCGGACCTGCATCGGGTGGATCCGGTGTCGGAGGGCTTCGCGGAGCTCACCATTCACTTCATCGCCGAGCGCGAGAACCGCCCGTCCGGCGCCTTCAGCGGGGTGGCCGTGGAGAGCTTCCTGCGCCTCGTGGCGGGTGAGGGGGGCTGGCGCATCGTCTTGGTGCGCGACGCCGATCGCATGAACGAGGAGACCCAGAACGCGCTCCTCAAGACCCTGGAGGAGCCTGGCCCTGGGGTCCTGCTGGCCATGGAGACGAGCCGGCCAAGCGCCCTCCTGCCCACGATTCGCAGCCGTGTAGTGGAGCGGCGCCTGACCCGGCTCGGCGTGGACGAGGTCGCGCAGGTGCTGGAGCGAGTTGCTCCGGAGCTGGTATCCGACGCCGGCTGGCTGCGGCTCGCGGACGGGGCTCCGGGCCGCGCGGTGGGGCTGCGGGCCTGCGGCGCCCCCCGCGCGCTCGAGGTCCTGGGGCAGGCCCTGCGCGGGAGTGGCGACGCTCCCGGACTGGTGAAGGCCCTGCTCGAGGTCGAGGGGGAGTTCCCCGGCAGGACCGACCGGGCGCGGGACCGTGAGCGGGTGCGCCTATGGCTGGACCTTGGGCTCGAGCTGGTCCGGGACCTCCAGCGCCACGCGGCTGGAATCCGCCCCGCGGACCTGGTGCACGGCGAGCGCCTCCCCGACCGCGCGCCGGTGCCCGCCGCTCTCGGCCGGCTGCTGGAGGCGTGGCTCGAGGCGAGGGGAGACCTGGACTTGAATCTGAACCCGGCCTCCGTCCTGGAGCGGGTCCTCGACACCACCTTGATGACCTGCGCCGCGCGGTCGAGAAGGGCCTGAGATGGAAGCGATCCGCAGAGCCGCACGGGAGGACGGGCGCTACGCGCTCGAGGCCTACCAGTTCCTGTTCGAGGGCCTGGACCGGGCCGTGAAGATGACCGGGCGCATGGGAGCTGAGGATCGCCATGTGACCGGGCAGGAGCTTGCGGAGGCGTTGCGCCTCCTTGCCCTGGAGGTCTACGGACCCCTCGCCCGGCAGGTGTGGAACACTTGGGGTCTGCGGGGCACCCGTGACTGGGGCGAGATCGTGTTCGTGCTGATCGGCCACGGGATCTTCTCGAAGCAGGAGAGCGACAGCATCGAGGACTTCGCCGGGGTCTATGACTTCGAGCAGGATCTCGAGGGCGCCTGGAGCCCGACCCTGCCCGAGCAGGCCGACCTGCTCGAGCGTGGGGGGGACGACGACTGATGCTCGACAGGCTTCCCCGCTCGCAGCGCAACCTTGCCCTCGGCGCCCTGGCCCTCCTGGCCGCCTGGGGAGCCTGGGTCGTGCGGGAGATCCTGAACCCGCTGGTCGCGGCCTATGTGCTGGCCTACATCGCGCACCCGCTCGTGCTGCGGCTGGAGGGCCGCGGCTGGTCGCGCCAGCGCTCGGTCAACACGATCTACGCGGTCCTGGCCGTCGTGACGGCAGGGACCCTCGTGGCCGTCTGGGCCCAGGGCAGCCACCTGGCGGCCAGGGTGCTCGACCCCAATGCCGGACTCCTGGCGACCTTGGACCTGCGCCTCGGGGAGTTCCTCGAGGGACACCGTGACTCCTGGTGGCTCGCGTGGCTCGGGGCCGGGGAGTCCGGGGACGGCGAGGGCTCAGCGCTCATGCTGATGGCCCAGCAGCTGTGGGCGGAGTTTGGGACGGGGCGCGAGGGGGACCTGGCCGCGACCGGAGCGGGCGCCCTGGGCCACTTCTTCGGCTCCGCCGCGGGCCTGCTGTCGCTGATCGTCCTCACTCCGATCTACGCCTGGTACCTGCTCTTCGAGCTGGAGCGCATCCACGCCGTGGTGCGGCGCTTCGTGCCCGCGCCCGAGCAGGAGCGCGTGGCCCGCATCGCGAGCTCGATCGGCCGGGTCCTCACGGCCTTCTTTCGCGGCCGCCTGACCATCTGCGCCCTGAAGGGAGTCCTGCTGTCCCTCGGGCTGCTAGTGGTTGGCGCGCCCTATGCGGTGTTCCTTGGGATGACCAGCGGCTTTGCGTCCCTAGCCCCCTTCGTGGGCTCCCTCGCGGGCTACCTGTTCAGCTTTCTGGTGGCCCTCCTCGAGCCCGGGGCGGACCTGGGGCTGACGCTCCTCTTCGTGAGCGCGGTCTTCGGGCTCGCGGAGGTGGTCGAGGGGTACGTGCTGATGCCGCGCATCCTCGGGGACTCCCTTGGGCTCCACCCCCTCTTCGTGTTCGTCGCCATCTTCATCGGCGGCGCGACCCTGGGGATGTTCGGGTTCCTCCTGGCACTGCCCCTGGCGGCGTCGGCGCTGATCCTGTTCCGCGAGCTGGTCGTCCCGGCGCTCGAGCAGTTCGCGGCGGGGGGCGGCGGGGACGCGGGGAGTTCGCACGGCCCCCGAGGCGCCGAAGGCACGGATGGCGCAGAGCCCGGCGGCGGAGCCGCGGTGCCCCCGAGCGACGGGGCCTGAGCGGGCTCGCCGCAGGACGAGGCTTCAAGGGGCGGCGAGGCCCCGAAGGGCCGGCGATGCCAGGCCTCAGCGGGGGGCTCCCGACTCCCCGGGTGCCTCTGCGTCGGCTGCGCTCAGGAGGCTTCGCAGCTGACCCAGCTCGGTCGCGGAGAGGCTGCGCCCCTCGACCTCGATGCGGGCCAGGAGCTGCCGGGCCTCCTCGAGACGCGCCCCGGTGAGCATGGCGAGGGGCAGGGCCTCGTCGTCGTCCTCGCCCGTCCCCTATACCCTCGCTCCGAGATCGCCGCTCGCTTTACACGGAAGCCCGTCCTTTGATGCGATGTAGCGTGCCTATGCCTTCAATC
>JBDQFW010000073.1:0-14026 GCA_040265735.1 Planctomycetota bacterium
CAGGTGGTGCCTTCGAGGTGAGCGTCGACCTGACGGCGATCCCCACCACGCCACTCTCCGCGGTGGCCCCCGGCGAGACCTGGCACTTCCAGGTCTGGCACCGCGACCACAACCCGGGCCCGACCTCGAACTTCACGGACTCCCTGGCCGTGTCGTTCCAGTAGGGGAGCAGGCAGACCCAGGTCTGGTCGCACCGCTCCGCGCACGCCACTCCGCGCACCCCACTCGCCGCACTGGGCAGGCAGGACTGTGGGGGCAGTCCTGCGGGGGCCGCGGAACACGGGTTCCCGACCCTGACCTCCCCTTCCTCGCACTCGACGAGGAGGGGCGGGTGGCCCGGGCCGAGCTTCGCGTGCACAGGGCCTGTACCCTGTCCGAGACCGCGGGCGATCGCCGCCCGTATTCCTCGATGTCTCGGAGGTGCTCTTGATGGGATGGGTGATCGCAGCGGCAGGCTTGTTCTCGGTGGCGGGGGCGGCCCTCGACTGGGACTGGTTCATGAACCACCGCAAGGCGCAGCGACTCGTGCGGCTCTTCGGGCGTGGCGGCGCGCGTGCGGTCTACGCGGCCCTGGGCGCCGGGCTGCTCGTGGCAGGCGTCCTGATGGGGCTCGGCATCATCGAGGAGTGACGGTCCGGACCCTCTCGCCCCGCTCCCCTTGCCTTGCGACGCCTCCGGGCCCAGGGGCCCAGGGACTGGGGGTGCCTCGGCAGGTCCTTCGCGGGCTCTCCAGCGAGGCCTACTGTGGTCCCGGGGACCCCGAGACTCGCGAGGCGGTCCGCAATCCCAGGTGAACCACCGTGTGCCACGCATGTGATCGCAAGACGCTGGCTGCCCTCCGGGCGGTCTCTCGCCGCAACCTGCTGAAGGTCGGGGCCATGGGCTCGGCGTTGAGTGCGTTGGGCTGTCGGGCCTCCGTCGGCCTCGAGCGCGCAGAGCGTCAGGTGTTCCTGGCGAGGAGGATCCACACGATGGACCCGGCCCAGCCCGTTGCGGAGGCCGTCGCTGCGGAGGGGGGCCGGATCCTCGCCGTGGGAAGCCGCGAGGAGATCCTGAGCGCTTTCGGGCGAGGGAGTGACCTCATCGACCTCGGGGATGCCGTCGTCGTGCCGGGGTTCGTGGACCCCCACATGCACTCGAACTTCTCGGGGATTCGGCACTGGGTCGATGTCGGACCCTTCACCACCTCGGATCTCGAGCAGGTGCGAGCGAAGCTGCGTGCCGCAGCGCGTGGGGTGACACCCGGCGGCTGGCTCCAGGCCAAGATGCTCGACCCCTCGCTGCAGCCGGGGCGCCCCCTGACCCGGGCCGACCTGGACGAGCTCGCGGGCGAGGTCCCGGTGTTCATCCTCGAGTCCAACGGCCACCTCGCCTACGCCAACACGCGGGCGTTCGAGCTGGCCGGGGTCACTGCGGACACGGCGGACCCGCCGCAGGGACGATTCACCCGGGATGGCGCGGGAGCTCTCACCGGGCGACTCGAGGAGCCTCCGGCGTTCCAGCCGTTCGTCGAGGTGATGCCGTCCCCGACCGCCACCGAGCTGGTGGGTCTGATCCGCGAGGACCTGCTGGATGGAGCGCGGCGAGGCTGCACGACCCTCCACGACTGCGGGATCGGAGGCCTGTTCGCCGAGCAGGACCTGGCGCTCCTGGACGCCGCCCTGGAGAGCGAGGCCCCGGTGCGCTACGCGGGCATGCTCGTCTCCACCCACATGGATCGCTGGGACGAGCTGGGCCTGCGGCCGGGGCAGCGCTCCGAGTCGTTCCACCTCACCGGGATCAAGGCCTGGGCCGATGGCTCCAACCAGGGGCGCACCGGCTACCTGCGTGAGCCCTACCTCGGCTCCACCGGGCGCGGGACCCTCAACTACTCCCCCGAGGAGATCCGGGCGGTCGTCGAGAGAGCCCACAACGACGGCTGGCAGGTGGGCGTCCATGCCAACGGCGACGCGGCCATCGACCTCGTGCTGGAGGTCTTCGGGGAGGTGCTTGCCGCCCGTCCTCGGGCGGACCATCGGCACCGCATCGAGCATGCCAGCGTGCTGCACCCCGAGCACATCAGGGAGATGGCGCGCCTGGGGATCTCGCCCTCGTTCCTGATCGGGCACGTGCACTACTGGGGCAGGGCCTTCCGGGACGAGCTCTTCGGTGCGGAGCGCGCGCGGCGTCTGGATCCGTGCGCCTCGGCCCTCGCCGGGGGCCTCCGGATCTCGCTGCACTCGGACTACAACGTCACGCCGATCGACCCCCTGCGCTGCATCCAGAACGCGGTCGTGCGGGACATGCGGACCGGCGGGGAGATCCTGGCTCCCGAGGAGCGCATTACCGTGGAGCAGGGCCTGCGCGCCATGACCCTCGATGCGGCCTGGCAGTGCCAGCTCGACCACCTCTGCGGCAGCCTCGAGGTGGGGAAGGCCGCGGACCTGGCCGTGCTCGAGGAGGATCCCTTCGAGGTGGAGCCCACCAAGCTGCAGGACATCGCCGTGGCCTCCAGCTGGGTGGCGGGGCGCAGGACCCACGGCAGCTAGGCCTGGCGGAGGGCCAGGCGCGGGAGGGGACGCGGCCGCTCGCCGTTGGGCCTCACACGCCGCCGGCGGACACGGTCGCGATCCAGAGCAGGCTGGCCGTGCTCCACAGGCAGAGGCCTGCCACTGCGAGCGACCAGAGCAGCACGGGCGTGCGCCCCGTGGCGTCCCCGTCGCCGAGGAGGAGGGAGCCCGCGAGCACCGCGCCCGCGAGCCAGAGGGCGAGCGGCAGGCCGGGATGGACATGGAGCGCGGCCGCGTCTCCAGCGCCCGCGAGGAGTGAGCCGAGCGCGCCCAGGCCCGCGGCGCAGGCTCCTCGCGCCCTCAGCCCGACGGGCGAGACGAGCGCGACCCACAGCGCGGCGAGGAGGGCCAGCGCGACCGCGGCGGGGAGAGGACGCTCGAAGGCCAGGTCCACGGCCGTGAGGGTACCGCGAGGCCCTCGCAACTGGGCGCCCGGCGTCCAGTCACGCGGTCCAGTCACGCGGTCCAGTCGGGCCTCCACCCCGGACCGCCCGGTCCGCAAGGGGGACCTGGAGCGGTTCGGCTAGGGTGAGGGGCCCGGGGGACGCTCGATCCATGGGCGTCCGCGCGGACCGAGCCACACCATGCAACGCGTCGCCATCTCTCGCCTCCTCGCCGCAGGGGGGGTGCTCTTGGGTCCCCTCCTCGCGGGAGTCCACCCCTCGCTGGGCACCCCGGACCCGCTCGGAGTCCCGCACTCACCTCCTCGGACGCTGCGTGAGGACCTGCGCGAGCTGCAGGAGCGCACGCGGGCGAGGGTGCTGAAGGCCCTGCCGAGGATCCCGGAGGCCCGCCGAGACGCCTTCCTCGAGGCCATGGGCGCCGAGCGCGAGGCCAAGGCGCGGATCCAGGCTGCCGAGTCGCGCATGGGGGAGGTCGCCTCGGCGCGCGGGCTCGTCGAGCACGCCAAGGGCAAGTGGATCGGCGGAGCGGACCGCGGCATCGCCGCGGCCAGGGCGAGGCTCAGCAAGGCCAAGACCCCTGCCGAGGAGCAGGCTGCTCGCGACGAGCTCGCCCACTGGGAGCAGAACCGCCGCGACGGCGAGCAGGCCCTCCGCGAGCGCCAGGCGGCGCTGGACGCAGCCCTGGAGAAGCAGCCGGAGTTCGAGCGAGAGCTCCTGGCAGCGCGCGAGGTCTCGAGGCTGCGAAGGGGCGGCTCGAGGAGGCGCTGGTGCGCCTCGACCTCGAGCGCTTCCTGTCGAGCGCCGCGCTCGACGAGGACCTGGCACGGCTCCAGGTGCTGCTGGAGGCCGGGCCTGCGAGCCTGGCCGACTTCGCGGGCCGTGGGGCCGAGCAGCAGAGGCAGCTCGAGAGCCTCCTGGAGGACGGCGAGCTGCTGGTGCAGATCGCCGTCGCCGACGGGGCCGCGGACGGCAACTACGGGCGTGCGCTCGAGCTCTACCACGACCTCCAGCAGCGCAGCCCGCGTGCCAGGGAGGGGCACTTCCAGCGCCTGGCCCTCGCGGTCGCTCTGGAGCACGCCGTGCCCATCGCCCAGCGGAGCGCGGTGGGCGCCGCGGACGCTCCCCAGTTCGTGGATCCCGTGCAGCGCTACCTGCACTTCGAGCGGGCCAGCGAGCGCGGCGAGCTGGACCCCGCGTTCCCCACCCTGACGACCTGGGACTACCGCATGGTCGTGAACGGCGAGGAGCCGGACGCCATCCTCAGCTGGGGGCGGGAGATGCTGCGCAACTACCGACCCGACCACATCACGACGCCCGACATGCGCTGGCGCTATGTGGATGCGGTCCGCACGGAGATTCGCTACGGCTCGCAGGACAACCAGTACGACCGCGACGACCTGCAGTTCTTCCAGAACATCCTGATGAACGGCGGCGTCTGCGGGCGTCGAGCGTTCTTCGGCCGCTTCATCCTGCGAGCCTTCGGGATCCCCACCACGGCGCGGCCCCAGCGGGGTCACGCCGCGCTGGCCCACTGGACGCCTGAGGGCTGGGTGGTGTGCCTCGGCGGCGGCTGGGGCAGCGGCTGGACCAAGACCCGCTACGACCGCGACCGCGACTTCCTTGCGACCACGCAGGCGCGGGCGACGGGGGAGCGCTTCCTCAGCATCAAGCGCGCGCACTGGATCGCGGACGCCGTCGGAGAGCAGCGGGTGTTTGGCCTGGAGCGCGGCGAGCCGGGGTTCTGGAACGCCGTTGCCCTCTACACCCAGCGCGCTCTGATCGCGGATGCCGAGACGCTGGCCGCTGTGGGCGAGGACATCGCCGAGGCCAACGAGACGAGCGAGCCGATCCAGATCGTTCAGGTGGAGCTCGAGCAGGCCGACCTCGAGGTGTCCGTGGACCCCGCGGGCGTGATCACGCTCCCCGCTGCCGCGACCTCGCGACCGACCCGCAGCACGGGCAAGATTCGCTTCATGGACAGCGCCCTCGGCGGGAAGCAGCTCCACTACGGCCGCAACGGCCGGCACGAGGAGTTCGAGTACGCGTTCGACGCTCCGACCGCGGGGACCTACGACCTCGTGGCGCGCGTGGTGACGCCGAGCTGGCGGCAGAGCCTGCTGGTGTCCGTGAACGGCGAGCCCAAGCCGGTCGAGTGGCCGCTGCCCTTCACGGTCGGGATGTGGGAGTCCACCGAGGCGCTGCGCGTCGAGCTCGAGGCAGGGCGCAACACGCTGCGCTTCACGCGCTCCGGCGATGTCAAGGGCGTCACGATCAAGGACTTCACCCTGACCCCGCGGAGGCGCTGAGGGAGTGCCGACACGGGGCGCTGGCTGTTCGCGAATCCCCGCCGGGGCGCGACCTCCCCTGCGGAGGACCCTGTCCACCGGGGGCTTGCGCCGCCTGCTCGTGACCCTTGGGGTCGTCCTGGCCGGGGGCCTGCGGCAGGAGGCACCGCCGGCGACCTCGTTAGGCGAGGACGCGCCTGCTCTGCTCGAGCGTCTCTGCGCCTCGTGTCACTTCGGACCGCGGGTCAAGGGGGGCGTGCAGCTCGAGGACCTCGCCGGAGCGGTGGGTGCCGAGCGCACGGCCCTACTGCGCCTGGTGGGGGAGGTCCTCGAGCTGCGCGAGATGCCGCCCGCCGACGAGGCTCAGCCCACCGACTCCGAGCGGGCGCTGATCCTCGGCTGGGTCTCCGAGCAGCTGGGGGAGGACTCGGAGGCTGCGGCGCTGGCCGACAAGCTCCGCTACCCCCAATACGGCAACCTGGTGGATCACGAGGCTCTCTTCTCCTCGGGGGATGGGCCCCCCGCCTCGACGCCTGCTCGCCGCTGGCTGGTCAGCCCGCAGCTCTTCCACGAGCGAGTGATGGAGGTGTTTGGTCTCGAGGGGCGTGACCGCAGCGACCGCCAGCACCGGGCCTTCGACGGCATCACCAATCCGTTTCTCTTGAGCGATCACTCTGGCGTGCGTGACTACGACACGGGCGCGCTGGACGGGGGCGACCTCCTCGTCATGCTCGGGAACGCGCGGTGGATCGCAGATCGTCAGATCCTGATGACGCGCAGGCAGGCGGGGGAGACCGTGGAGTTCCCCAACCCCAAGGATCGGTGGATGCCGAGGGCGATCCCAGAGGGCTATCGGGCCTTCGCCCCGCTCCTCGAGCAGGGCCTCAGCGCGGCGTCGGCTCCGGTGGAGGCCGCCGTGCGCGAGCAGTTCCTGCGCGTCCTGCAGCGGGAGCCGACCGCGGAGGAGCTGGAGCGCTACGGCGAGCTGACCCGGGACGCCATCGAGCTGGGGGGCGGTCCCCAAGGCCTGCGGCAGCTGCTCGTGGCCGTCCTGCTCGAGTCGGAGTTCGTGTACCGGCTCGAGTTCGGAGAGGGCCCCGCCGACGAGCACGGCCGCCGCCTGCTCGCCCCACGCGAGGCCGCCTATGCCCTGTCCTATGCCCTCGGAGATCGGCGGCCCGACGCCGCGCTGCTCGAGGCCGCGGACCAGGGGCGCCTCCGCAGCACCGAGGACTATGCTCGCGAGGCACGGCGCCTGCTCGCTGACCCGGCCTACTACCGGGGCCAGATCGACCCCGCGCTCAACGGCAAGCACTTTCGCTCGAACGAGACGAGCCACCCCCGCCTCGTCCGCTTCTTCCGCGAGTTCTTCGGGTATCCCGCGGCCACCAAGGTCTTCAAGGATCCCCCGCGCAGCGGCGGCATCTACCAGAACCCCGGCCGCGGAACCACGGCGACTCCCGGACGGCTGATCCTCGAGACCGACCGGCTGGTGACGCGCATCCTCGAGCAGGACGAGGATGTGTTCCGGAGGCTCCTCACGAGCGACGAGTTCTTCGTCTACCACGACCGCGACAACGAGGAGGGCCAGCAGATCCAGGACGAGTGGCGCGCAGTCCACGAACGCCTCAAGGGCACGGCCTGGCGCACGGAGCCCGAGCGCGTCCTCGAGGAGCACCTCGAGTTCCTGAAGGGGTTCCCGTCCCTCCGCATCCAGGACACCTCGCGCCCCGGCGAGCTGGTCAATCTCCTGCACTTCTTCGAGGAGTCCTTCGGCCAGGGGCGCGCGCCCTTCACGACGGTGCCCTGGGCCCACGGCTACACCTTCCACCACGCGCCCCTCTACAACCTCCCGCCAACCCCGGGCATCTACCGCTACGGGTCGTGGAAGTCGACGGAGTACCGCGGGGACAAGGTCGAGCCGCGGGAGTTCTGGGACTACCCCGCAGAGCAGCCGTTCCGGATCGAGCACCGCATGGGGCTGCTCACGCACCCCTCCTGGCTCATCGCCCACTCGACCAACTTCCAGCCCGACCCGGTGCGCCGCGGCCGCTGGATCCGAGAGAAGCTCCTCGCCGGCCGCGTCCCCGACATCCCGATCACCGTGGACGCGACGGTTCCCGACGATCCTGAGCACACCTTCAGGCAGCGCCTGGTGGCAGTGACCGAGGCGCCGGAGTGCTGGAGCTGCCATCAGTTCATGAATCCCCTCGGACTGCCGTTCCAGGCGTTCGACGACTTCGGGCGCTATCGACTGGAGGAGGTGCTCGAGCACCCGGACAACCTCCTGGAGCGAGGCAATGGCAAGACCACCTTCGATGTCTACCCGACGGCTCTAATCTCCACGACTGGAGCGTTGGAGGGGACTGGGGACCCCACCCTCGACGGCCAGGTGGCCGATCCCTTCGACCTGATCGAGCGTCTGGCAGCCTCCGATCGCGTCCGCCAGTCCATGATCCGGTACGCCTTCCGCTTCTTCATGGGGCGCAACGAGACGCTCGCCGATGCGCGCACGCTCCAAGCCGCGGACCAGGCCTACACTCAGAGCGGTGGCAGCTTCCGGGCGCTGGTGGTCTCCCTCCTCAGCTCGGACTCCTTCCGCTACCGTAGGGACCCGGGCCAGTGAGCCCCCGGGACGACACCGCTCCATGTTGACCTCAGCCACCCGTCGCGACTTCCTTCGCACCAGCCTGCTGGGCTCCGGTGCGCTCGCGCTCTCGGGTGCCGCTCCCGCGTTCGGGGATGAGGGCCGACCTCCGATGCGGTTCATCTTCATGCACCGCGGGAATGGCCTCTGGCCGCGCGTGATGGTGCCGCCGAGCCTCGGCAAGGCCGAGCAGGAGGCCGAGCGTCGCAAGGAGGCGTTCGTTGCAGACCTCGACGGCCAGGAGCTCCCTGGCTGGCTGCAGCCGCTGGCGCCGCACGCCAGCGAGCTCACGCTGCTCCAGGGGATCTCAGGGAAGATGTGCACCACTGGGCACCACTCCTGGTGCTCTGCCCTGGGGGCCTTCAAAGCGAACGAGCGCATCAGCTCGATCCCGTGGGCCACGGTCGACTTCGAGCTCGCCAGGCTCCATCCCACGCCCGCCGAGCACATCGAGCTGGCCTGCTTCCCCCTAGGGGGGGGCAACGCGCGCGGGAGCTTGGACGGCATTGCCACGGGCTTCTCGGCCCGCGGGCCCCAGCAGCCCAACTACGCCTTCGGCTCGCCCAAGGTGGCTCTGGAGGAGCTGTTCAAGTCGGTCTCGACGGAGGCGGATGCCCGCACGCGCTATGCCCTCGAGCGCAGCCTGCTCGCGTTCCTCGGGCGCGGCGAGGGAGAGCGAGCCTCTCACCTCCAGGGCTTGGAGCGCTCCAAGGTGCAGGGCTATGCCGACTCGATCGAGGCCATCCGCGAGCGCAACCGTCGCATCGATGGGATGGCCGAGCGCATCGCCCGGCATGTCCCCGTCCTCGACGAGCGCATCCTCAGCGGCGAGATGACGACCATCGAGCGCCAGCGGGGCCATGCAGAGGTCCTGCTCGGGGCCCTGATCTCGGGCCTCACCAATGTGGTCGCGTTCACGGTCGACGAGCTCGGCCACGACTACACGGGGATCCGCGGCATCGAGGGCGAGAAGGTCAACATGCACGATGTGGGGCACGGCAAGTCCTTCGGGGGTGTCTCGGCCGAAGAGATCCGGGATCGCGCGCGGACCCACCACATGGAGCTCGTTGCGCACATCGTGGCGCGCCTCAAGGCCGTGCCTGAGGGGGAGGGGTCCATGTTCGACAACACCCTGCTGCTCTACTTCCCGGACGGGGGCGAGGCGCACCACAGCCACGGGACCGAGTACCCCTTCGTCGTCGTGTCGGGCAGGAACTGCCCCCTGGAGCTGGGCCGCCGCTACATCCGGCTGCCGAACTACGGCGCGCCGGGGCATGCCACGCTCGGGAACCTGCACACGACTCTCCTGAACGCGTACGGCAATCCGGTGGAGCACTTCGGGGCCCTGGACACGGGGCTCGACCGCTTCGGCCTCGACCAGCGAGGTCCGATCCCGTCCCTCATGGTCTGAGGAGCGAGTTGCGGGCGCTAGGCTCGGGGGCATGCGCTCCCTCCGTGTCGCTCTGCTCGGTCCCGTTCGCCGCCTGGCGCCGGCCCCCCGGAGGCACTTCGCCCTCGCTCTCGCGGCCGGGCTGATCCTGGCGAGCTGTGGCTCCGTGCGTGGCGGAGGTCCGCGCGGAGGAGGCTTGGGCGGAGGAGGCTCGGGCGGCGGGGACCCCGAGCACGACCTCGTCATCTATGGAGGCACCTCGGCTGCGATCGTCGCCGCCGTCCAAGCGCGCAGCATGGGGCTCTCCGTGGTCGTTGTCTGTCCGGACGAGCACCTCGGCGGCCTGACGGCGAGCGGTCTGGGCTGGACGGACAGCGGTCGCAAGGAGGTGGTGGGAGGCCTCGCGCGCGAGTTCTATCGGCGGGTGAAGGCCCACTACGACCGGCCGGAGGCCTGGCGGCAGCAGGGACCCGACGAGTACTCGCGCTACCAGCGGGACGCGGACGCCATGTGGGTGTTCGAACCCCATGTGGCCGAGCAGACCTTCGAGGCGTGGGTTGCCGGGCTGGAGGTGCCGGTGCACCGCGGGTTCTGGCTCGATCGCGAGCGGGGCGTCGAGGTGCAGGATGGGAGGGTCGTGGCGATCACGGGGCTCGACGGGCGCACCTGGCGTGGGCGCGTGTTCCTCGACGCCACCTATGAGGGGGACCTCATGGCGGCTGCGGGGGTGAGCTATGTCGTGGGGCGCGAGGGGAACGCCGTCTACGGCGAGACACTCAACGGCGTTCAGACCCGCAACGCTCGGAGCCACCAGTTCAAGAATCGCGTGTCGCCGTATGTCGTTGCGGGCGCCCCCTCCAGCGGTCTGCTGCCGCGCGTGCACGCGGACCCTCCGGGCCAGGAGGGGCAGGGCGACCACCGGATCCAGGCCTACAACTACCGCCTCTGCCTGACGAATGACCCCTCGAATCGCCTGCCGTTCCCGCGCCCCGCGGGCTACGACCCGCTCCAGTACGAGCTGTTGCTGCGGGACCTGCAGGCCGGGTCCATGCACGTGTTCGGCAAGTTCGATCCCGCGCCCAACTCCAAGACGGACACGAACAACCACGGCTCGTTCTCCACCGACAACATCGGGCGGAACTACGACTATCCCGAGGCGAGCTATGCGCGACGGGCCGAGATCTTGGCGGAGCACGAGCAGTATCAGAAGGGCTACTTCTGGTTCCTGCAGCACGATCCGCGGGTACCCAAGGCCGTTCGGGAGCGGATGGGGGTCTGGGGCCTTGCGGCCGACGAGTTCACCGACAACGGCGGCTGGCCGCACCAGATCTATGTGCGCGAGGCCCGGCGCATGGTGGGCGAGTTCGTCATGACCGAGCGCTGCCTGCGGGGGCAGGATCCGACCCCGCGCTCGATCGGCATGGGCTCGTACAACATGGACAGCCACCATGTGCAGCGCTATGTGGCCTTCGATGAGGATGGCCAGGCGTTCGTCCTCAACGAGGGGGACATCCAGGTCTCGCCGGGCAGGGCCTATCCGATCGAGCTTGGCTCGATCCTCCCGCGCAGGGAGGAGGTCCGGAACCTGCTCGTTCCCGTGGCCGTCTCGGCGTCCCACATCGCCTTCGGCTCGATCCGCATGGAGCCGGTGTTCATGGTCCTGGGGCAGAGCGCGGCGACCCTGGCGGCTCTCGCCCTCCAGCGCGACCTCGACCTCCACGAGGTCCCCTGGGAGGTACTGCGCGCACGGCTGCTCGCGGACGGACAGGTGCTGGAGGCCCCCTCCCGCTGAGCGGTGGGCACTCTGCGTCCGACTGATGTCTGGCGCGCGCTCCCTGGGTTCGACGAGCGCGGCTCCCAGCGGAACCCTGCTGCTGCCGCGGGGTTTGCCGGCGCCATGCTCCCCGCCATGCTCCCCCTGGCGCTATCGCTCGCGCTCCCTGTTCCGTCCCCACCGCCGAACCCTCTCTCCCTCCTCTCCGTCGGGGCGCTCCAGGATGCAGGGGCTCCCGACCAGGAGCCCTCGTCGCGGGGCGGGCGCGGGCGGCGTGAGGAGGGCCGGAGTCGGGAGAGCGGTCGCCTGAGCGTGACGCCGCGGAAAGAGGAGGCCGCGGTCCTGACGCGCTGCCTCACCTGGCTCACCGGGACAGGGGAGGAGAACGACTATGTCTCCGTTGGGAGGCTCGCGAACTACTTCGGATTCGTGCACTTCCGCATCAGCTCCGGCCACACCGTAGACCGGGCCGGGCTTGGAGGCGCCGTCGTGGACCTGCTGCGTCCGGAGCAGGTGGCCGTCCTCCTCGAGCTGAATCGGAGCCAGGAGCCCCAGCTGGTGCGCGTTCGGGAGGCGCGCGTCCGGATGAACGACCTGCTGGAGACCATGCTGGACGAGGGGGCCGAGCCCGCCGAGCAGGACCTCGTTCTCCTCGGGCGTGAGTTCGGACGAGAGGAGGCGCTGCTCGGGGGCACGCTGGCCCGCGCCTTCTCGGAGGTCGCGGCCTCTCTGGACGACGATCAGCGCGCGGCCCTCAGGGACCTGCGAGAGCGCGCGGAGGCGGGCCGGGCGCGTGACCAGGCCTCCTCCGACGGGGACACTGGGGGAGCGCGACGCCGGCGGCCTCGCGCAGCGACCGGTCAGGTCGCGCGGAGGCAGCTTGAGGGCGCGACCCAGGATCAGGTTCAGGAGTTCTGGAGCCTCGCCACGCGCCTGCTGACCTGGCTCACGGGGACCCCCGAGAGGAACGACTTCGACACCGCGGGGAAGCCGAGCCAGCACTTCGGCTTCGTGAGCCTGCGCGTGGAGAGTGGACACGCGATCACGCGCGGAGGCGTCTCTGAGGCGGTGCAAGAGGTCCTCGGAGCGGACCTGACCGCGATCCTCGAGGAGGTCGTCCGCGACAGCCGGGAGGACTTCGACGGCTTCTTCGCGGCTCGTGCAGGGATCAACCGTGAGCTCGAGCGGGGCCTGGCCGGAGCCGAGATCCGTGACGAGGTCCTCGTCACCCAGGGACAGCTGCAGGGCGAGACCGAGGCGCGGATGACCTGGCGTCAGGCGCTCGCCTTCCTGGATGTGCGCGATGAGCTCGAGGACGCGCAGGCGCTTGCCCTGCTCGATCTTCGCGAGCGCTACCTCGACCTCCCGAGTCCCGAGGAGGTCGCCCAGGACCCCCTTGCCGCCGGGCGCCGACTCGTGCGGCTGTGTGCTCTCTGCCATGTTCCCCAGGGGGAGGGGCGCGCGATCGGGCCGTCCCTGGAGGGGATCGTCGGCCGGCGGGTGGGGAGCGTCCCGGGGTACACCTACTCCGCCGCGATGCAGGCCCTCGGCGCTCGCGGAGCCACCTGGACCGAGGACGAGCTGAGCCGCTTCATCGCGTCACCGCGCGAGCACCTGCCGGGGACCGCCATGGGCTTCCGCGGGCTGCCGGATCCGGCCCTTCGGGGGGCCCTTGTGCGCTTCCTCGCCGGTGGGCAGGGCGCCGGGGAGGCCGCATCCGAGTCGCAGTCGGCTGAGCAGGCTCCCGAGGCGCCCAGCGCGGAGCGCGAGGAGAGGCGGCGCCGCGCGCGGCGTGAGCGCACCGAGGCATCGTCCTCGGCGCGTCCCGAGCGACCCAACATCCTCTTCCTCCTCTCGGACGATCAGCCCTGGGACGGGCTCTCGGTCCCCATGGACCCTGCCGTGCCCCAGAGCTCCTGGGACGCCGTCCAGACCCCAGCCCTCGCCAAGCTTGCCGCTGAGGGGATGCGCCTGGCTCGGGCCTACTCGCCCTCGCCGGTCTGCTCCCCGACGCGGGCCAGCCTGCAGACGGGCAAGAGTCCGGGGCAGCTGGGTTGGACCAAGGCAGCGCCGGTGGTCTCGGGCCCGTCCTATCGGCTGATCCCAGGGGAGACGGCGAAGCGGTTCTCGTCGGAGGAGGTCACCGTGGCGGAGCGCCTGGCCGCGGCCGGCTACGACACGGCCCACTTCGGCAAGTGGCACCTCGAGGGCGGAGGGCCTGGGGAGCATGGGTACCGGGTGCACGACGGGGAGACCGGCAACAACGATGCCGCCCCGCACACCGACCCCAACCCCGTGGACATCTTCGGCATGGTCGAGCGCACCGAGGCCTTCATGCGCGAGGCGCGCGACGCGGGGCGTCCGTTCTTCGCCCAACTCTCCTTGTACGCGCTGCACTACCCGGAGAACGCGTCGGCCCACAGCCTCGAGGCGGTCCGCCCGAGGCTCGAGCGCGCCAACCCCAAGGAGCTCGGGAGGGCTGCCCTCACCCAGGACCTGGACGAGGGCGTCGCGCGGCTCCTGGCCACCCTGGAGACGCTCGAGCTGGCGGACCGGACCTTCGTCCTCTACATGTCGGACAACGGGGCCAAGCCGAACGCGGGCCTGCTCGAGGGAGGGAAGGGAGACCTGTGGGAGGCGGGCATCCGCGTCCCGCTGCTCGTGCGCGGGCCCGGCATCGAGCCGGGCTCGGTCTCGCGCGTGCCGGTGGCAGGGTTCGACCTGTTCCCGACCTTTCTAGAGTGGGCCGGCGACGGAGGTGCGCTGCCCGCTGGCGTTGAGGGAGGGAGCCTCGCGCGCCTCCTGGCGGGGGATGCGGACTCCGTGGAGCGCCCGCAGCCCTTCTTGGCCTTCCACTTCCCGCACTACCAGGGGCTGGGAGGGCCGCAGAGTGCTCTGATCCAGGGGGACCGAAAGCTCATGTGGCTGCACGAGGGCGACGAGCTGAGGCTGTTCGATGTCGCGCGAGATCCCGGTG
>JBDQFW010000074.1:0-13903 GCA_040265735.1 Planctomycetota bacterium
GAACTGGCTGCCCCAGTCCCCGATGTGGTTGATGCCGACCGTCGTGTAGCCGAGGGCGTTGTGCAGGCGCTGCAGGGCGGCGCCGATCACCGTCGAGCGCAGGTGCCCGACGCTCATGGGCTTGGCGATGTTGGGCGAGGAGAGGTCGATGACGACGGTCTTCCCGGCGCCCTGGTCGGAGCAGCCGTACGCCTCACCCGCGGCCAGCACCGCGCCGACGAGGGTGCGCGCCAGCAGGGCGCGGTCCACGCGGAAGTTCAGGTAGGGCCCCGTGGCCTCCACGGAGATCCCCTCAAGGCGCTCCGCCAGCTGCGGCGCCAGCTCCGCAGCGATCGCCGGCGGCGCCTTGCGCAGGACCTTGGCCAGGGGGAAGCACGGGAAGGCGAAGTCCCCCAGGTCCGGGTTGCGCGGAGATTCGAGGCGCAGGTCCTCGAGCGGCAGTCCGGTCTCCGCGGCGAGGGCGGCCACAATCGCGTCGGTAAAGGCTTCCATCAGTCTCTCCCAGCTCGAATTCGGCAGCAAGTCGCCGCTGGGCAGGCGCGCAGGATAGCGCCCTGCGGCCCAGGGTTGGATGATGGTCCTGTGCCCTCTCGTCTCCGTGCGCTGCTCCTCGGCCTAGGCCTCACCGCCTGCGTGGCTCCGCCGTCGCCCTATGCCCTGAAGGATCGCGCCGGCTGGCTCCAGGGCGGCGTCGGCTTCAGCCAAGTGGAAGAGGCCACCCTCGCGGGCAAACCCGCGCCCTACGACACCTTCCCGCGCCTCGCCGAGACACCAACCCTCTTCTCAGCCTGGCAGTTCGAGCTGGTTGGCGACCGTTTCCACGCCGGCTTCGAGCTCGGCGGCGCTTTCGGCGTCCGCCGCTTCCGCCGCTACTACCAAGGCGACGGCTCCGGCGGCTTCGACTCTGTCCAAGCCGCCTTCACCAACGTGGACCTCTTCGCCGGCCCCTGGGTCGGAGCCGAAATCGGCCGCGGCGGCCGCATCTACGCCGGCCTCGCCCCCGCCCTCGTCTACGGCACCCTCGAACGCAGCGCCCCCGGCGACCTCGGCTACGAAGTCGAGTCGCAGGCCTGGGGCCACGGCCTCACCTTCCGCGCCGGCATCGAGTTCGGCCTCCGCTCCGGCAGCACCATGGGCCTCTCCTTCCGCACCCTAGACGGCGAGATCGACTTCGGCCCCGCCGGCCTGTCCGAGTTCGACGCTTGGCAGGTCCTCTTCACTGCCTCGCGGTCGTTCTGACTCCCATGCGGTGTCGCACACCACCTTGGGGCTTCTTCGGCGGGAGTACGCCCACAACTCGCCTGGTGCTCACAGGCAGTTCGCCCAGCCCATGGCCGTGAGTGGTCTGATGCCGTGGCCACCTCGCTTGACAGCTGTGGGGGGGGGGGCTACCGTCGGGTTGGAGGACCTGCCTGTGCGCTCCCACGCGGCCTCCTCTGCTCGCCAACTTTCCGGCCGCCGGATGTCTCGCTGATGTTCATGAACAGACTCGCCTGTTTGATTGGCCCTTCCCTCATGGTCCCCGCTATCGCCCTGAGCATCTGGGGCGCAACCGATCCGGAGGAATGCGTGACAGTTGTCGTTGTCGCCAGTGAAGGTGCGGACCCCGTGGTCAGGTGCCTCAGCCCCTGCAGCGCCGGCTGCGAGGGTGACTACGAGATCTGCACAGTCCTAGGACCGGCTCACACCTGCGTTTGCACCGGGAGCACTCCAACGGTTTGTTGCTCTCCGCATGTAGTGGTCAGTGGCCCCTACGCCGGGGCCATCGGGCAGAAGGGCAAGTGTTCTAACGAGAATGGGAGCTGTCCCACGGGTGATGTGTGTGGTCTCGCTTGGCCGCTTCCGGTCGACTATCCACGCGTCTATCAAGCAGCTTGCCACACAGCTCCCGGTTGATGGGAACGGCCGGCAACGAAGGACGCGCGTACACCGTGCGCCGTTGATGACGGACGTAACCCCCGATCGTAGCTAGTCAAGACATGTCACACTCTCGCAGCCGCTCGCGATCCCCACTGTTATGGGGCTCACTGCTCTTCACTGGGGCATGCTTGGTCCTGATTGCCTCGTGGATGCCCAAGGGGGAACAGCATGTCAGGCCCCAGCAACTTGGGCAGGGCAACCCGACCGGCACGACGCCGCTCCAGGGCTCGCTCCTTGCGGATCCAGGTGAGCCCGGCTCGGAGTCGACGAGTCGGGAACTCCCACGGGACTCCACTTGGGACTTGAGGGTGATCTGCGTCCTGCCGAGTGGCGCGCCTGCCGTAGGGGCAGTTGTCCGTGCCTTCGGTCCGGGACCCAGTCGTCTGATTGGGTCTTGCGGGGAGGATGGATCGCTTGTCGCGAGTCTTCCTCTAGCTGAGGACTCCGAGCTCGTTGCCACTTTCGATGAACTGGCTTCTGACCCCTATCCCATTCAGGCTCGGGCTCGCGAGGAAGTCGTCCTCGTCCTTCGGGAGGCGGGCAATATCGAGGGTCGAGTCGTGGCACCTTCGGGAGATGTGGGACTTTCGGGCATTGTTGTGGTGGCTGTCTCGGTGGACAACCGACGGCCCGACCCTGAGAGGTTCTCACGCTACGCTGCAGGACAGCTCGGGCCAGAGTGCGCCCTGTCTGATGAGTCCGGCCACTTTCAGATCACTGGCCTCGACCCACACGGAGTCTACAAGCTCATTGTTGGCGGCCGTGGCTATGTCGCTCCCATGCCGATGGTCGGGCTGAAGCCGGGGTCGGATCGAGTGCAGGTTCGAACGCAGACTCTCTACGGGGCAGTGCTACGCGCCGTTGATCAAGACGGTCACGCTCCGCGGCTAGGAGGTGTTGCCTTGCCGTACGGGAGGTCAAGCTCGTCGCTGGGCGGCTCCGGAGCGAAGATGTACAGGGGAGGCGCATGTGGAGCAGTCCTTGCCGGTGTCCCCCTCCAGGCGTTCGAACCTCGAGCCGACGAACGGCTCCACCTCGGCTGCCACTCGATTGACGCTGGATCCATTGGGCCCCTCGTGCACCGGGTGAGCGCTCCGGGGTACGCGCCGATCCATCTGGAGTTTGATCTCCTGCCCATCACCGGCGGCTTGCGCGAATACACGGTGGAGTACCAGCAGTCGGTGACTGGCTGGGGGAGTCTCGAGGTCTCGTTCGCATGCGATCATCTCGATCCGGCGCAGGTGCTCGAGCCAGCAAGCCCTCCTCTGCCGGAGTATGTGGAACTCCGTGCTGAGGACGGGAGCCAGTCACAGTTCCTCCTGAGGGCCGCAGGATCCGGGGCTGTGTCCTGCGAGAACATCCCGGCGGGGGAATACCAGGTGGCCTACGTGTCCGAGGTCAGGGGACTTCGGTACCCGGCCAAGAGATCTGAGTTCATCCCCCTCTCCATAGAGCATGGCCAGCAGGCGAAACTGTCGATCCCGTGCACCGCTTGTGGGGTCGTCGAGTTTGTGTTCAACGACACCAATCGTGGCCTGCACGGAGGCGACGTCTACCTAGAGTTGGGCAAGGGGGACCCCTACGGAGAAGAGCGAGCTGGGGCGCACCGGCTGGGCTCTCTAGTCTTCACTCGCGCTCCGTACTGTGTCGATCGCCTCCCGCCGGGAACCTACTCCTTTCAGTTGGGGACTCCGAGCGGCTTCACCTCCAATGGGGCTCGGTTCGGCGTCTTCCGCGTGTCTTCTGGAGAGACCACGCAGGTGACGCTTCTTCGGTAGCGGCTATGGCCCGAGTCGCTCTCCTTGCTGGTGTGTTCCTCCTTGCTGGAGTGAGCAAGATCGTGGCCGGCCCTATGTCAGGTATCTCCGCTGAGCCTGGTGGCGCCCTAGATCAGATTCTGGACTCACATCTCGTTCGAATGTGTGTGGCGACTCTGGAGGTCGGCGTTGCTGGCCTGCTCCTCGTGAGGAGGACGCGGGCGCACGCACTCGTGGTGAGTCTAGTCCTAGGACTGGCCTTCCTTGGGGCAACCACCTTCTCGGTTGTCACGGGGGATGGGGCGCGAAGCTGTGGTTGCCTTGGCGCTCACGAACTGTCCACGATTCCTCACCTCAGCCTGCTTGTGGGGATCATCGTCACCAGTCTCTCGTGCATGGTGGACCAAGGGCGCAGGAGTTCGCAGGAAGCATCCAGTCAGGCCTAGACCCACGCTTGCCGGGCGGGATCCCCAGCTGTTCCTAGGCGGTGCTGCCGAGAGCAGGCGAGTTGATGTTGTGGGGGGCGCCTTGAGCTATGCGAAGCTCTCCCACTCCGCGTTGGCCTCTTCCAGTTCGCGTTCGACTTCGGCGATTTGGAATTGGGTGTCGCGGAGCTTGTCGGAGTCCTTGTAGATCTCTTCGCTGGTGAGGGCGGCGTTGAGGGACTCGAGTTGGGTTTCGAGTTCCATGATGCGCGCCTCGAGGCGTTCGAGCTTCCAAGGGTTCTTGGGCTTCTTTGGCTTGGAAGCGGCTTGGGCCTTGCGGGCTTCCTTTTCGGCGCGGGCCTGCTCTTGGCGCTTGCGCTCTTGTTCCTGGCGTTGGCGCTCTTGGGCAGCCTCGGTGGCGCGTTCTTCGCGGGCCTTGCGCCAGGCGGAGTAGTTGCCCTCGAACTCCTCGACCGTTCCGTCCGCGACTTCCCAGGTGTGGGTGGTGAGGCCGTCGAGGAACTCGCGGTCGTGGGAGATGCACACGAGGGCTCCCTGGAACTCGCCGAGCATCTCTTCGAGCGCGGTGCGCCCCGCAAGATCCAGATGGTTGGTCGGCTCGTCCATCGCCAGCCAGGTGGGCTTGGTCAGGACGAGCAGGGCGAGGGAGAGGCGGGCGCGCTCACCGCCGGAGAGCGCGGCCACCGACTTCTCGACCTCGCCCCCGCGGAACAGGAACTGCGCCAGGTGGCTGCGGATCTCGAGGTCGGTCATCTGCGGATAGCGGCGGAAGACCTCCGAGAGGGGGGTCCCGTCGTCGCGCAGGTGGCTCGTGTTCTGGTCGTAGTAGGCAACCGACTCGCCGTGACCTCGCACGACGGTCCCCGCCAGGGGCTCGAGCCGGTCGGCCATGATCTTGAGCAGGGTCGACTTGCCGGCACCGTTGGGCCCCACGATGCCGATGCGCTGGCCGCGGCCGATGCGCAGGTCCGCGTCGGCGAAGAGCGGAGAGCCGTCGTAGCCCCCGGCGAGCCCCTCGAGGCCCATCACCTTCTCCCCTCCGCGCGCGGCCTCGGGGGCCTTGATGCGCGGGCGGCGCACGTCGTGGTGAGGCCGCTGCAGGCGCTCCACGTGGGACAGCTTCTTCTGCCGCCCCTTGGCCTCGGCCGTGCGCTGGGAGCCCATGTGCTTCTTGATGAAGGACTCCTCCTTGCGCAGGAACTCTTGCTGCTGCTCGAAGGCGCGCAGGTCGTCCTGGTAGCGCTCCTCCTTCAGCTGGAGGTACTTGGAGTAGTTGCCCGGGTACGAGTTCAGCCGCCCGAACTCGAGCTCGAGGATGCGCTCGACGCAGTTGTTGAGCAGCCGGCGGTCGTGGGAGACCACCAGCACGGCGCTCTGCAGCTCGCGCAGGTACTTCTCGAGCCACTCGATGCCCTCAAGGTCGAGGTGGTTGGTGGGCTCGTCGAGCAAGACCAGGTCGCCTCCGCCTACCAGGGCCCGCGCCAGGGAGACCCGGTTCTTCTCGCCGCCCGAGAGGGTGTCGGCCTCGCGCTCCCACAGGCGCTCAGCGAGCCCAATGCCCGAGAGGACCTTCTCGACCTTGTGCTCGAGGTCCCAGCCGCCGAGGGTCTCGAGCTCGCCCATCAGCCGGTCCTGCTCGCGCATGAGCTGCTCGAGGGCCTCACCCTCGGCGGTGCCCATGGCCTCGCCAATGCGGTTCAGCTCGTCGCTCGCGGCACGCGCAGCGTCCAGGCCGCCCTCCACATGGGCGCGGACGGTCACGCCCGGACCGAAGACCGGGCGCTGATCCACCGCCGTCAGGCGCGCGCCGCGGCGCAGGGTGACCTTGCCCCAGTCGGGGTGCTCCTCCCCGGTGATCATCCGGAACAGGGTCGACTTGCCGCCGCCGTTGCGGCCGACGATCCCGACCTTCTGCCCGGGATCCACCATCAGCGACGCGCCGCGCAGGACCTCCTGCGCGCCGAAGTGCTTCTTGAGGTCCTCGAGGATCAGCAGGGACATGGCGGCTCCTGCGGCTCCAGGAGGCGCGGGAGTCTAGCGCTCGGCTCCCGCCCCCTGGGGTCCGTACCCCAGGCGCGCCAGGTCCGCCGAGGCGGCGATGGTCCCGAAGGAGGCCCAGTCCCCGCGCTCGGCCACGTAGGCCAGGGCCGCCCGGGCCCGCTGGGTGTCGCCGCCCTGCTGCAGCCTCCACGCCGCGAGCCCGTAGGCGACCGTGGCCTCCTGGACCAACGAGTCCGACCCGCCGCGCACCAGCTCGGCGCTGTCCGCGCGCCCGCTCATGACCAGGCACAGGCGGTGGTAGGTGTGGTTCTCCAGCAGGATCCAGTCCGGCTGGACGGGGCGCAGGGCCGCGCGCGCCTCCGCGTGGCGACCCGCCGCGCGGTGGGCGTGGGCCAGCCAGTAGCGCGCGGCGACCTCGCTGTCGGGATTGCGCGCGTGGTCCACGGCCAGCTGCCACACCAGGGCGGCCTCGTCGAAGCGACCCTGGAGGTACACGGCCAGCGCCCAGTGGTAGAGGATGTTGCCGTGGTCGCTGCTGCGCGGCACGCCGAAGGCGTTGGGGGCGCCGTCGGGCTCGTCCTGGTCGGGGTGGAAGCACGCCAGCTCCCAGGCCTCTTGCAGGTCGGCCTCCGCCGCGGCGAAGCGGCGCAGGGTGATCCAGCGGTGCCCGCGGTGGCGGCGCAGGCGGTAGGAGTCGGGCCAGGTCTCGAGGGCCTGGGTGTACCAGTCCACGGCCTCCTGGTAGCGGCCGAGGTAGCCGAGCCGGCGGCCGACCCAGATGGCCGTCTCTTCGCTGGGCTCCTCCTCGAAGGCGCTCCGCGCCTGGGCAAGAGCCTGCTCGGCCGCCGCGCTCGGAGCGACCGCGGGCTGCACGCGACCCAGCGGATCCAGGCCCGTGTCGGCCGCGCCCCGGAGGGGAGCCTGGCAGGCGGTGGCGAGGGTGAGGGCTCCGCCGAGGAGAAGCGCTTGGTGCCGCATGGCCCGAGGGTACCGCGTCCCTCGGACGCGTGGGGTCCGCGCCGGCACGATCGCTCTCTGGAGTTCTGCGGAGCGGCGGCCACGGCTGTCCCTACAATCCCCGCCATGCCGGCCCCGCCCCCCGATGCCCGCAGCCAGCGCGCCACCGTGAGGGAGGTCCGTCCGTCGGGCTCCGACGGGGTCGTGCTGATCCTCGACCTCGACGAGCCGGTCGAGCGCCTGCGCGCGGGCCGCTTCTTCATGCTGCGGCGGGACGATGCCCTCTCCCCCGCGATCCCGCGGCCCTTCTCGGTCTTCCGCCAGCGCGCGGACGGGGGCCTCGAGTTCCTGATCAAGACGATGGGTCCGGGCACCCGCGCCCTCGCGGCCTGCGCGCCGGGCGACCGCCTGGTGGCCGTTGGGCCCCTGGGGAACGGCTGGCCCGTGCTCGAGGCCACCCCTGAACAGCCGCTGATCATGGTGGCGGGGGGGATCGGCTCCGCGCCCTTCCACATGGCGATCGAGGACGCCCTCGCCGGCGTCGACGGGGCCGCGCCCGCGAGCCCGGAGGCGCTGTGCCTGGTCTACGGCGGCCGGCACGAGGGCCTCCTCTACGACCTCGCCGAGTTCGAGGCCCTCGGCGTCCCGGTCGTCGCGTGCACCGACGACGGCAGCCGCGGGTTCCACGGCAATGTGGTCCAGGCCCTCGAGGCCACCTGGGAGCGCGGCGACCTGCCCCGCGCTGGGCGCATCCTCACCTGCGGCCCCGATCCGATGATGCGCGCCGTGGTGGCCACCGCTCGCGCCGCGGGCCTGCCTTCTTGGATGAGCCTCGAGACCTACATGGGGTGCGGCGTGGGCATCTGCAACGGCTGTGCGGTCCCGACGGCCCAGGAGGGCCCGCTCGGCTCGTGGCCGTTTGCCAAGTGCTGCGTCGACGGTCCCGTGTTCGCGACCGACGCGATCGACGTGGCCGCTGTCGGGCACTGACCGCCCGGCGTCCTTCGCCGGGTCCAGCTCAGCGGTCGCGCGGCGCCTTCGGCAGCTCGGGCCGCGGACCCATGAACTCCGCCTCACCGCGGTCAATAGCCGCGAGCACGCCCCGCAGGGTGCTCTCGGCGGCGCTGCGCAGGCTCTCGGGATCGTCTGCCCGCCCAAGGGCGTCGAGGTTCTCGAGGGCGCCGGCGATCAGGGGCCGCGCCAGGTCGGGCCGGCCGAGCTTCACGAGCAGGATCCCCAGGTTGTGCTGGGGCCAGAAGGCCGTCGAGTCGAGGGCCAGGGCCGCCTCGTACTCCACCTGGGCCTCGGCCGCGCGCTCGAGGCGCTCGAAGAGGATCCCGCGCAGCTCGTGCACCTTGGCGAGGCTGCCCTCGCGACCGGGCCGCCCCTGCCAGGCCGCCGGGTTCCCCAGCACGCGCTCGGTCCACCGCAAGGCGGCCGGCCAGTCCCCGCGGGCCTGCTCGAGGGCGGCGAGGCCCATCAGGGCATCCGGGTCCGCGCCCGCGAACTGGGCCATGAACTCCGCGAGGGCGGCGCGCAGCTCGCCGGGGGGAGAGCGCTTGTAGGCAACCTCGAGGTAGGGGCGCGCGCTCGCGGCCGTGGCCGGCTCGGCGAGGAGCAGCTGGGCGGTGCGGTAGTGGGCGTCGAAGCTCTCCGGCAGCAGCTCGCAGGCGCGGCCCAGGGCGTCGATGGCGGCGCTGCGCTGGCCCTGCTGCGCGAGGACGGTGCCGCGGTAGCGGTGCGCCTCGCCCATGTCGGGCTCTACGGCGATGGCCCGGTCGAACCACTCGAGCGCGCGCGTAAGGTCACGCGCACTCAGGGCCCGCACGCCCTCGAGGTAGGCCAGCTCGGGGTCGCGGGGCGCAGCCGTCCGGAGCTCCCCGAGGAGGCGCGCGGCCTCGTCCAGACGCCCCGCGTCGATGGCCGTGGAGACCAGGCGCACCTGCGAGCGGCGGTCCGGTCGCAGGGCCACGGCCTCGCGATAGGCCTGGATGGCCTCGTCGTGCTTGCCCGCGCGTGAGAGGGTCGAGCCCAGGTTGAACCAGGCCTCTGCGTTGCGCGCATCGAGGCGCGTGGCCTCGCGCAGCTCGCGCTCCGCGCCCGCCAGGTCCCCCTGGGCCAGCAGGGTCGCGCCGAGGCCCACCCGGGGCTCGGACTCGTTCGGCATCGCCTGGGCCACCGCCTTGAACACCGCCTCCGGCGTCTCGAAGTCGGGGTCCGGCGAGATGGCTGCGCTCAGGAGGTAGCACCACGCCTGTCCCAGGTTCCCCTGGAGGCGATCGAAGCCGCTGACCATCACGCGCGGATCCGGCCGCGGCTTGGCGCTCGTGTCGTTGATCAGGGGCAGCAGCTCGGCGAGGCGCTCGGGCACCGGCGCGTCGGCGGTCAGGCGCGGCTGGCGCTCCCCGTAGTCGTGACCGAGGGCGAGGGTCTTGAGGAAGGCCGCCATGGCCTCGTCCACCAGGCCCGTCTCCGCGGAGACCTGATAGCGCATGAGCAGCTCGCGGCCGAGGCCCCACCAGGCCGGGGCCACATCCGGCGACTCGAGGGTGGCGGCCCGGTGGAAGGTGAGGTTGTCCTCGTACAGGGCCGCGCGGTCGCGCGCGGCGGTGGACATGCCCGCCGCGGCGACCACGGCCAGCCCCAGGGCGGCGCCCCGGGGCAGCCTTCTCAGGAGACCTGCAGCGGCCAGCGCGCAGGGGCCAGGACGAGCAGCAGGGCGTAGCGGTCCGCGATGGGGAAGGCCCCTGCGCGCTCGGGGTCGACGAGCACGGGCAGCACGGCCACCGGCATGGCCGCGAGCGCGAGCGCGGCCCCGCGCCGTCCCAGGCCCAGGGCAGCGGCGAGCGCCGCGGCCCAGCCCACCAGGGCGAGCAGGGCCAGCCGCGCGGCCGGCTCCGACCAGTCCGCCACGGGCCGCACGGCGCGGAAGAAGGGCTGCCCCTCGAAGGGCAGGATGGCCCCGGCGATCCACGCACCCAGCGCCTCCGCGCGCAGTTCCCAGGTGCGGCCCGCGGAGAGTCCTAGGTCCACGAGGGCTCCGCCCAGGCCTCCGCTCGGCTCGCCGAAGACCCTCCAGCGCAGCAGCCACCACAGGACCAGCGCGCACGCCAAGGGCAGCCAGCTGCGCGGGCCGGCCGCGCCGGGTCGGAGGCCGCGCTTCCAGAGCAGGTCCAGGAGCAGCGCGCCGGGAAGCAGGACGAGAGCCTGCTCCTTGGTCAGCAGGGCGAGCAGGAACAGGAGGCCCGAGCCCACGGGCGCTCCTTGCCGGCTGCCCCCCTCCTGCCAGCGTCGGCGCGCGGCGAGGGCGGCCAGCACGAGCGCGGCCGCGAGCGGATCGTTCACCGCGGCGATCCAGGCGCCGGCCTGGGTCGTCATCGGGTGGCACGCGAACAGCAGGGCCGCGGCCCACCCGGTCCAGGAGCAGCCCGTCAGCTGGCTCACGAGCCGCCAGGCGGCCAGGCACGCGAGGAGCAGGGCGGCGGCCGAGACGAGGTGGTGGCCCCAGGGCTCTCCGCTGCCAAGGGCCCGTCCTGCGGCGAGGGCGAGCACGGTGAGCGGGCGCCAGAAGCCGACCTGGCCCGCATAGCGCTCGCTCTCGAAGCCCCACAGCGGCTCGTCCCACGCGCTCAGCGCCCGGCCAAGGCTCGTGATCCAGGGATTGCGCTGCACGAGGGTGAGGTCGTCGTAGACGAAGTCGCCTCCCAGCGCCGGCAGCAGGACCCAGGCGACCGCCGCAGCGAGGGCCGCCGCGAGCAGCAGGCGCACGCCCGCCGTCAGGCCCTCGAGCGCCGGCGTCTCTGCCGTCTCCGCCGCCGCGGCGGGCGCCGGTCGGTCCTCCCTCTTGCCCGTCGTCATGCCCGCCTCCGCCAGACGGCCCCGCACGCAGGCGAGGTCGAGGGCTCCTGGCTGCGCGTGTTCATGGGGGATCGAAGACCCGGGGAGTCCTCGGGTCGAGGCCGCTACGATACCCAGAGGAACGGCCTCACCCCGCGGGGCGGCGGCCCGTGGAGGGAAGCCGGCGGGCCCAGGGCCCGCGCCGTAGCAGCCACACAGCGACCGTCAGCCGACGCCGACTCCCCAGTCCATGCTCTCCCGCACCGCTCTCTCGCTCGTCCTCGCGGGTGCTGCCCTGGTCGCAGCTTGTGCGCCTCGGGCCGAGGGAGCCTCCACCGCGGACGCCGGACCCGCCAAGCGTGCGCTCTGGCAGGAGCCGAGCCTCTTCGAGCGCGTCGCGGTCATCGGGGCCTCGGCCTCCGCGGGGTTCGGTCTCGAGGTCCGGCTCGGAGGCGTGGTCGAAGCAGCCCTGGGGGAGCGCGTGGTCGAGGTCCTCGACGCCGGCGACTCCTTCTTCTTCACTTCTCCCGTCTCGCGTGGCCAGGCTGCCGTGGACAAGGCCCTGGCCTTCGAACCCACCCTGGTCCTCGCCCTCGACTTCCCCTTCTGGTTCGCCTACGGGGACCGGCCCGACGGCCAGCGGGGGGCGTCGCTCGAGCGCGGCCTCGTCCAGCTCGACCGCCTGAAGTGCCCGATGATCGTCGGCGGCATCCCCGACATGGCGGACGCCGTGGGGATCATGCTGACTCGCGAGCAGGTGCCCAGCGAAGAGGCCCAGCTGGAGCTCGATGCCAAGGTGCGTGCCTGGGCCGAGGAGCGGGACACCGTGGCCTTCTTCGATCTGCGTCGCGGACACGCGCAGACGGTGGACGGCGAGGCGACGGCGCTCGGCGTTCCGTGGCCTCCCGACGACGAGGACGCGCTGCAAGGGGATGAGCTGCACCCCACCGATGCGGGCCTGGTGGGCCTGCTCCTGAACGCCCTGGACCAGGCCGGCCTTGCCGGCGCGGTGCAGGGAGACGCGGCGGCCGTCCTCGAACGCCTCCGCTAGCCCCTTCGGCTGCCCTCTCGGCAGCCCCTTCGACCATGGACTGGTTCTCCGACCCCAACGCCTGGATCGCCCTCGCGAGCCTCACCGCCCTCGAGATCGTCCTCGGCATCGACAACATCGTCTTCATCTCCGTCCTCGCCCAGCGCCTGCCGGTCGAGCATCAGGCGCGCGTGCGCATGATCGGCCTGACCCTTGCGATGGTGGGCCGGATCGTGCTTCTGCTGGGGATCAGCTGGGTCATGGGCCTCACCAAGGAGCTCTTCTCGGTGGCGGGCCTCGCTCTGTCGGGGAAGGACCTGATCCTCGTGTTCGGCGGGCTCTTCCTGCTCGCGAAGGGGACGCGCGAGATCCACCACACCATGGAGGGGGGGCCCGACCACACCGAGGCCAAGGGCACCGTCAGCGTGCGCAGCGTGCTGACGCAGATCGTGCTCCTGGACGTGGTGTTCTCGCTGGACTCGGTCATCACCGCAGTGGGGATGGTCAAGCACATCAGCGTGATGATCCTCGCCGTGGTCATCGCCGTCTCGGTGATGCTGATGGCGGCCGGGCGCGTCAGCGCGTTCATCGGCAAGCACCCGACGGTGAAGATGCTCGCCCTGGCGTTCCTGATCCTCGTCGGCGTCACCCTGCTGGCGGACGGGCTGCACTTCCACGTGCCCAAGGGCTACATCTACTTCGCCATGGGCTTCTCGCTCTTCGTCGAGTTCCTGAACCTGCGCGCGTCGGCGCGCCGCAAGGCCAAGGCCGCCGCCCGCGGAGCCGCGCCCGCGGCCTGAGGGGCGAGGCCTTGCTCAGGGGCAGAAGGGGATCGCCAGCGCGTTGCTGAAGTCGCTCCCCGCGCCGCCCGCGGGGTCGCGATACCAGAGCTGGAAGTGCCAGGTCTGGCCGGGCTGGATCGTGGCCGCGGGCGCGGGCGGGGCCGTCAGATCCACGGGCACGACGAGCTGTCCTAGGCCGTCGGCCTGCACGGGGGGCAGGCGATGCAGGGGCGCCCCGATGCAGAGGGTCCCGCCGGCGACGGGCTGGCTCGCGGGGGAGCTTCCGTAGAACGCCAGGGCGAACTGGCCGGGCAGGACGCCCGTCGCCGAGAGGACCAGATCGTTCGCCGCCACGCTCTGGCTGGTGGTCGCGGAGAGCACGGCTCCCGGACCGGCGCTGTTGGCCGTGGTCGGGCAGGTGGGGACGATCGGCTCGCAGCCGATCAGCAGGGGCCAGGCGTTGGAGAGGCTGGCTCCGCTGTTCCCCGGTATGCGCACGAGCACGTCTCCGCTGCCCGCGTCCTGCGGCACCGCGACGGTGATCAGGGTCCCGCTGCCCGACGACGGCACCCCGGTGACCTTCGGGATCTGTCCGGAGGCGGCCGGCGTCGCGCGCGTGAACCACACCTCGTTGTTCGTGGCGGAGAAGCCGGTCCCGGTCAGCGTCAGGGTGACCCCGTTCCAGCTCGCGCCTGTGACGCGCGGCTTGAGCGCGCTCCGCACCCCATACAGCGCCTGCACGCCGAGCCGGTCGTCGGTCAGCAGCGAGCGCTTGGAGGTGTCTCCACCCGACTGCACCGCCGACATGGTGGTCAGGAACGAGGAGTGCCCAAGCCCGAGGGCGTGACCGAGCTCGTGCGCGGCGCAGGACTGCAGGTCGTAGTGCTGCGCGGGGATCGCGCCCGGCCCGTCGTCCCAGGTCCAGTTCTCGTAGTAGCGGATGCGCCAGCCGCCCTGGCCGAACTCGGCGAAGGCCAGGACGCCCACATCGTCCGCATGGATCGAGGAGTGCGTGTTGTCGGTCAGGCCACCCGGCCCGGATGCCAGACCCTGCCAGGAGAAGTCGAAGTTGGCCTCGCCCGAACCCAGGCCATCCGGCTGCGTCGGGTCCCCCGTGCCGTCCCCGTGCAGCGCGCTACCCCACTCGACCGCCGCCTTCCAGATCGCGAGGGG
>JBDQFW010000075.1:0-13866 GCA_040265735.1 Planctomycetota bacterium
CGGGCTCGCCCTGGGCCTCTTCACGGTGCGAGCGAAGGATGTCTGGATCTTCCTCGCCAGCATCCCGATCCTCGCCAACGGCCTGCTGCTGGCGCTGCCACTGCTCTTCTCCGAGCGCCTCGAGGGGCTGCTGCGGACCCTTCCCTGAGGTGAGGGGCGCATGCCGAGCCGCGAGCCGCCTCGGCGGCTAGGCCCAAGCACACTGCGAGCCGCCTTGGCGGCTAGGCCCAAGCACACTGCGAGCCGCCTTGGCGGCGAGGTCCAACGCACTGCGAGCCCGCTCGCCGGCCAGGCTCAGGCGGGCTTGAGGGGCGCCTGGAGGATCATCCAGGTCCCGGTGACCGCGGCGGAGACCGTCAGCAGGATCACGATCACGGCGATCTTGCCGTGCAGTCCCTTCCAGCGCTGGCTGCGCAGGGTCGCGATGCCGGTGACGACCGGCAGTAGGTAGGAGGCCGTCGCCGTCTTCGCGAGGAACAGGTGGATCGGATAGATCCGCCCCGCCGCCTGAAGGTCATAGCTGCGGCCAAGGCGCTCCGCGAAGGCAATGGTGATCCCCAGGGACACCACGGTCACGACGACCAGCTTGAGGTGCGCGCTGCGCAGCGCCTTGTGCCCGGTCCAGGCCACGGAGAGCAGGAGCACCACCGTGAGCAGGAACATCCCGATGAAGCCGGGCAGGACGGGCAGACCCAGGAGGTGGGTGTTCGAGGCGAGGGGCAGCTGCAGCATGGTTCAGGGCTCGAGCACTCCCGACAGCTCCTCGCGCGGAGAGCGGGACATCAGGTCGGTGACGGCGGCGCGCGGGTCCTTGGCCTCGAAGAGGCACGCGAAGACCTGCTCGGCGATCGGCATGGAGGTTCCGGCGCTCTCGGCCTCGGGACCGAAGAGAGCCCGCGCGGTCCAGACACCCTCGGCGACCATGTGCATGCGAGCCAGGACCTGGTCCAGGGTCTCGCCGCGGCCGATGGCCTCCCCCACCGCGCGGTTGCGCGAGTGGCGCGAGAAGCAGGTCGTCATGAGGTCCCCGATGCCCGCGAGTCCGAAGAAGGTCTCCGGCGCCGCGCCGCGCGCCCTGCCGAAGCGGGACATCTCCACGACGCCGCGCGTGATGAGGGCCGCCTTGGCGTTGTCCCCCAGCTCGAGGCCGTCGCAGATCCCCGCAGCCAGGGCGATCACATTCTTGAGGGCCGCAGCGAGCTCCGCGCCACGGGGGTCGCCGTGGGTGTAGACCCGCAGCGTTTCGCTCGAGAGGGCGGCCTGCACGCGCTCGGCGAGGGCGAGGTCCTCCGCGCAGGCGACGAGGGAGGCGGGCAGGCCCTTGGCCACCTCCTCCGCGTGGCTCGGGCCGGTCAGGACGCAGGTGGGCCGCTCGCCAAGGACCTCCTGCAGGACCTGGGTCGGGGTCTGGAAGGTGTCGACCTCCAGACCCTTCGACGCGCTGACCAGGGGGACCTCACCGCCGAGGGCATCCTCGAAGGGAACAAGGCTGCTGCGGAGGTGCTGGGTCGGGACCACCGACAGCACGAGGCTCGCGTCGCGAGCCGCCGCCTCGGGATCGGCCGTGAACTCGAGCTCCGGGGGCAGCTCCACGCCCGGGAGGTACTTCTCGTTCTCGCGCGCCTCCATGATCGCGCGCGAGCGCTCGGGGTTGCGGCCCCACACGCGCGCTGGCACGCCGTTGCGCGCGAGGCAGAGGGCGAGGGCCGTGCCCCAAGAGCCATCACCCAGGACGAGGACCTGCTGCTCAGACAACGCCGGTCTCCTCGGGGTTGCCCCCGTTCTCGACCTTGCCCTTGCCGCCGCTGAAGGCCCGCGGCTCGGTGCCCGCGAAGATGCGTCCCAGGTTCGCGCGGTGGAGACCCAGCACGAGGACCGCGAGGGCCCCGAGCGCCACGGTTCGCAGGTCGCTGATGCCAAAGCGCGCGGCGGCGCCCGCGGCGAAGCCCGCCGTCATCAGGATGGAGGCGAGGCTGACCCAGCGCGTGAGGGCGAGGGTGCCCACCCAGACCAGCCCACCCACGAGCAGCAGCTGAGGATCCAGGGCCAGCACGCCGCCGACCATGGTCGCTACGCCCTTGCCGCCCTTGAAGCCGAGGTAGAGGGAGAAGCAGTGCCCGAGGACCGCCGCGGCCATGGCACAGGCAGCGAGCTCGGGATCGTCAGCCAGCACGAGCGCCGGCGCCATCCCCTTCCCCACATCGAGGACGAAGGCGAGTAGGCCGATCGGCTTGCCCGCGGCTCGGATCGTGTTGGTCGCGCCGATGTTGCCGCTGCCCACGGTGCGCGGATCGACCCCGGCCAGGGTCCGGGACAGGACGAGGCCGAACGGCACCGAGCCCAGGAGGTACGCGAGGAGCAGGGCCAGCGCCATGGCGAGCGAGCATAGCGTAGAGTGCCCCCGCGTGAGCCGCCCTCGACCGTCACGACGCCTCGGTGTGGACACCGGCGGCACCTTCACCGACCTCGTCCTGGAGGACGAGGACGGCCTGCGCGTCGAGAAGGTCCTCTCCACCCCGTCCGCCCCTGAGGCGGCCGTCCTCGAGGGAATCGAGCGCCTCGCGCCAGGCCCGGGCGTGGAGGTGGTGCACGGCTCGACGGTCGGCCTCAACGCCCTGCTGACCGGGCGCGGAGCGCGAGTCGCCCTGGTGACCAACGCGGGCTTCCGGGATCTCATCGAGATCGCCCGCCAGGACCGCCCCGACCTCTACGCGCTGCACCCCGTGCGTCCCGCGCCTCTGGCCGCCCGCGAGGACCGGTTCGAGGTGCGGACACGCGCGTTCCCGGGCGAGGGAGGCACGGTCGAGATCGTCCAACGCCCGAGCCCAGGCGAGCTCACGCGCCTGGTGCGCAAGCTGCGCAGGAGCGGCGCGGAGAGTGTCGCTGTCTGCCTGCTCCACTCCTACGCGGTCCCCGAGCACGAGCAGGAGGTTGCGGACGCCCTGCGTGCCTCCGGCCTGCCCGTCACCACGAGCGCATCACTCCTCGGCCTCCACCGAGAGGTCGAGCGCTGGTCCACCGCCCTCGTCAACGCGGCGCTCGTACCGGTCATGGGTGCCTATCTCGCGCGGCTCCGCGGCAGCCTCGAGGGGCGACGCCTCTCGATGCTGCAGAGCTCGGGCGGCGCGATCACGGCGGACCTCGCCGCGCGCGAACCCGCGCGCGTCGTGCTCAGCGGCCCCGCGGGCGGCGTGGTCGGCGCGGCACGCGCAGCCCGCGAGGCAGGCCAGGGCGCAATCGTGACCCTGGACATGGGCGGGACCAGCACGGATGTGGCCTTCCACGACCCGCGCTCGGGCCTGGCTGGATCGACGGGTCAGGCGTCCGTCGCCGGACACCCCGTTGCGCTCCCGGCGCTGGACGTGCACACGATCGGGTGCGGCGGCGGCTCGCTCGTGACGCTCGACGCGGCCGGCGTCCTACAGGTGGGGCCGCGGAGCGCTGGAGCGGATCCGGGGCCCATCTGCTACGGCCGGGGCGAGGCCCCCACCGTGACCGATGCCCTATGCCTCCTCGGACGCCTCGACGGCGGGCGCTTCCTGGGCGGCGAGTTGGACCTGGACCGGGCTGGGGTCGAGCGCGCCTTCGCGCGGCTGGGCAGGAGCCTGGGCTGCGGCGCCGGCGAGGCCGCGACCGCGACGCTCGAGGTCGCCCGGGCGGCCATGCGCCGCGCGGTGTCGGTGATGACGATGCAGCGTGGGAAGGACCCCGCGGCGCTGACGCTGGTCGCGTTCGGTGGCGGAGGCGGCCTGCTGGCGGCCGAGCTCGCCGAGGACCTCGGCATGCCGAGGGTGCTGGTGCCCACCCACGCGGGGGTGCTCTCGGCGGTGGGCATGGTCCATGCGTCCACGTCCCTGGACCAGGCGCGCACGGTGCTCGAGCCCCTTGCGCAGTGGTCCGGCCGGCGGCGGAGCGCGGCCTTCCGCGAGCTGGAGGCCCTCGGACGAGAGCGCATGCGGGAGGCCGGGCACGCCGCGCAGTCGTGCACCTTCGAGCGCGTGCTCGAGCTGCGCTTCCGCGGGCAGAGCCACGAGCTCGCCCTGCCCGAGGGCCCGGGCGTGGAGGAGGCCTTCCGCGCCCTGCACGCCGAGCGCTTCGGCTGGGCGCCCGCCGACGGCGAGGTCGAGCTGGTGCACCTTGGGAGCCGCACCGTGGTGGCGCGAGCAAGCGCCGAGCAGGAGGCCCTACCGCGCGCGCGGCGCGCGCCGCAGGCGGCACAGATCGATCAGGTGCGGGTCCTTGGACAGCGCCGCCGCGTTCCGGTTCTGGACCGCGCCCTGCTGCCGCGGGGCGCTCGCTTCGAGGGCCCTGCGATCGTGTCCGAAGGCACGGCGACGACCTGGGTGCCCGCCGGCTGGCGCGCGCGGGTGGTGCAAGCCGGGCACCTTCTCCTCGACCGCGGCTGAGGCGCGACCGTTGCCGGGCCGCACACCTCCTGAGGGTGGAAGGTGACGCCGGGCCAAGGAGTTCGCGTCGCAGTCCCCCCCGCGCCTCAGACGAGCGGGGGCAACAGCAGCAGGAACGGGAAGGCGGGGAACTCCGCCACGCGACCCTCTCCCGAGATGGTCAGCAGGGGCTCACCCTCTCGATAGTGGAGAGCCGGCCGAATGCCAGCACGCACGCCCTGGCAGCCGCCGAAGCGAGCGGTCACGGCGCCGTCGAACAGGCCGCGTAGGCAGGCATCGATCCCGCCGCCGATGAAGTTGCCCACCTCCATGATGGCGTCCTTGGTGGTCTCGTCGAGCGTGACGGTCTTCCGGTGGGTGGCCACGGCCTCGTCCGGGACCATCAGGAGGTAGCACGCGAGCGCAACGGCCTCGGCGAGCGGAAGCAGCAGGGTTCCCCACGACTCCTTCGCAGCCCCCGGACGCTCGTCCCGGAAGCGCAGCCGGAAGGAGATGTGGACCCTGTCGCGCCCCGCGGCGCGCTCGTGGCGCTCCTCGAGCCCGAGGAGCCGCAGGGCCACCTCGTGGTCGCAGATCTGGCCCAGGTCCTCGCCCACCCGCCGCAGCAGGGTCTGGGCCAGCTCCTCTCGCGAGGGCAGAGCACGCACCGCCGCCATGCTCAGGCCTCCTCCGAGGACGCAGCGTCGGTCCAGATCTCCATCGAGAAGGAGCACTGGCTCAAGCGATAGACCTGTCGCCGCCCGGAGGCCACCTCGCGGTCCCCCAGGGCGGGTTCCACGGTTGCAGGCTTCAGGGGCGCGGGCACGGCGAGCTGGAAGGTCCCAAGGGGGTCCAGCGCGCGGGTCTTCAGGGTCCCCGCCACGAGGTTCACGCACTCACCCAGGGCGTCCGCCACATCCTCGTCCTCGAGCGACTCGTCCGGCTCCATCATCAGCATGCTTCGAGTGATCTCCTCCGCCGCCTGGCGTCCGGCACGCAGGACGACGGCCCCGGAGACCGCGCCCGAGAACTCGACCTCGATGCCGCAGTCGAAGCTCTCGGGGTCCGACGGCAGCGCAGGGGCAATGGCCTCCCCCGCGGGTTCGCAGGCATCGCTGCCGTCGAACGAGAACAGCATGGAGACGAAGACCTCACGGACGCAGTCCTTGAGCACGTCGATCAGCTCCTCGGGCGCGAGCTGGCGCGTCGCCTCCGGAGAGAGCGGGGTGTCAACCAAGGTGCACCTCCAGGGCGTCCTTGATCGCATCCGGGGTGAAGGGCTTGGTCACATAGCCGTTGGCCCCCCGCTCCATCGCGGTCTTCACCATCGCCTCGCCGCCCTCGGTCGTGACCATGACGACGCCGAGCACGCTGGCGTCGTGCTGCGTGCGCAGCTGCGTCACGAGCTCGATCCCGTTCATCTCGGGCATGTTGATATCGCTCAGCACGACGCGGATCGCCGGATCGCTGGCGAGCACGCTCAGGGCCTCGATGCCGTTCTCAGCCTCGAGCACATCGTCGAACGCGAGGCCGGTCTGGCGCAGGGTTCTTCGGATGATCTTCCGCATGGTGCTGGAGTCGTCGACAACCAGGATCTTCTTCATGATTCGCCTCTCTCTCGGCTTGGTCTGGATGGAGCGCACGCCATGCAGTGCAGGGCGCCTGGCTCAGGGATTCAGGACCCGGACGAACTGGCCTCGGGTCCTCCACCCCACCCCGATTCGGGAGTGAGGGTGACTGTGAACTGCCCCGTGTGGGGGCCGCCGTAGGCCAGGCGCGTAGCCAGGCTGCTCGGTGCGTGGGGCCTGCGGACGGCGGGGATGCCCAAGGTGGACGGACCGGGCAGCAGCGCCTTGGCGTTGCCCGCAAGCATGTTGGCCACCTCCCGCAGGGCCTCTTCCTGCTCGGCCGCATCCGCGCCGTCCGTCCCGAAGAGGGCCGCGGCCGCGGCCTGCGCGAAGACCGGGTCGGCCTCGAGCTCGAAGGTGCCGTTCCAGGCGCCCTGGATGCCGAGCTCAGCCACCTGCAGCGCGCAGGGGGCATCGGTCGTGGAGGCGCGGGGCGGGGCCTCCCCACCCAGCACCGTCTGCCAAACGAGGGCCACGATCTCCTCGAGCTCCTCCTCCATCGGGAGCATGGGGCTGGAACCGCTCACGCCGCCCTCCCGAACAGGAGCTCGATCTTCGCCAGGAGGTCCTCCTTGGCGAAGGGCTTCATGAGGTACTCGTTGGCACCCGCAGCGAGCGCCCGCACCATCTGCTCCGACTCGACCTCGGTGGTGACCATCATCATGGTCAGCGCCCGAAGATCCCCACGGCCCCGGACCTCCTTGAGGAACGAGTAGCCGTCCATGACGGGCATGTTCCAGTCCACCAGGATCAGGTCCGGCAGGTCGCTGCCGCACTGCTCGAGGTGGTCCAGGGCCTCGCGGCCGTCGGCCGCCTGCTCGACCTCGTGGCCGAGGTCGGTGAGCATCCGGCCGAGCATGACGCGAATGGCCCGCGAGTCGTCGATGATCAGTACACGCATGGTTCAGGAAGGGGTGCGCGGAGGGCTCTGGAGGTTTCAGGAGGCGAGCCGCCCCGCGGGAGAGTTGCGGAGGGGAGAGAAGATCCCGCCCGAGCCGCCGAAGGCGGGCTCGAACAGGTCCCGGCCCTCGAGGAGGGACTCGGTGCGAGAGACGACCAGGTAGCCGTCCGGACGCAGCGCGGCACGCGCGCGATCCAGGATCTGGTGCCGGGTCGGCAGATCGAAGTAGATGAGGACGTTGCGCAGGAGGACCAGGTCAGCCCGCGGCGCAGGCGAGGTCGGCCGCACGAGGTTGTACTCACGCACCTCCACCATCTTCCGGAGGTCCTCCTTGACGGCCCACTTGGCTCCCCGCCGCTCGAAGTGCTTGACGAGCAGCGGCGCGGGCATGCCGCGGTTGACCTCGTACTGGCTGTAGACACCCTGACGCGTGCGCTCGAGCATCGCGGAGGAGATGTCCGTGGCGACGATGCGCAGCCGCCAGGAGGCGTGATCCGGCACGACCTCCTGGAGGAGCATCGCGAGGCTGTAGGCCTCCTGCCCACTCGAGCTGGCCGCCACCCAGATGGTGAGTGCACGCTCGCCGCGGCGCGCCTCGAGGAGCTCCGGGAGCACGCGCTCCCTGAGGCTGTCGAAGGACTGCGGGTCACGGAAGAACGAGGTCTCGTTCGTGGTCATCGCGTCGAGCACCGCCCGCCGAACCTCGGCCTGGCGTAGGACGCGGAGGCTCTTCATGAGGCCTGCTGGTCCGTCCAGCTCGAACTGCCGGATCACCGGGAGCAGGCGCGCCTGAAGCAGGCTCCCCTTGCCCTCTCCGACGACGATGCCCAGCTCGTCGAGGACGAGCTGCGTCAGCCAGGCTTGATCTTCGCTGCGAAATTCCACGCTCGATTCAGCTCCCCGTCCTACGCGCCACGAGCGCTCCGCGGCCAACCCTGCGGGTCACCTCTGCCGCCAGCTGCTCGGGGGTGCCTGTGAAGTCGGCCAGTCCGGCCTCGGTCACATAGCCGGGCATTCCCCAGACCACCGAGGATTCCCGGTCCTGGGCCAACACCTGGCCATTGGCCGCGTCGACGGCGCGGCAGCCCTCGAGGCCATCGGCCCCCATCCCCGTGAGGATCACGGCCAGGACGCCGCCGGAGTAGGCCTTCGTCGCCGAGCGTAGGAGCGGATCCACGGCCGGGCGGCAGGAGTTCTCCTCCGGCCCGCTGTCGAGGGCGAGTACGGGCGCACCGCCCTCGGTCTGGACGAGCAGGTGGAAGCCGCCTTGGGCGATCCAGACCTGGCCGCGCTCGAGGCGCTCTCCGCCGGCGGCCTCGCGAACCTGGAGGGCCGCCTGGCCGTCGATGCGCTCCGCGAGCAGGCGCGTGAAGGTGGGCGGCATGTGCTGAACGACGACCACCGGGACGGCGAGGTCGCCGGGGAGGGCAGTCAGGAACTTGGCGAGGGCCTCGGGCCCCCCAGTCGAGCTGCCCACCACCAGTACGCGCGGGGCGCGCGGCAGGCCCACCCTCGGCCGGCGCGGGGCCGGCGCGGGACGCGGGCGCGTGATCGAGCGGCCCGCCAGGGCGCGGATCCGCGGGACGAGCTCACGCTGGATCTGCTCGAGCGCTCCACCCTGACCCGAGAGACTCGTGGGCTTGGCGCAGACGTCAGAAGCCCCCCGGAAGAGCGCGTCGGTGGTCACCCGCGCCCCGCGCTCGGTGAGCGTGCTGAACATGATGACCGGCAGCTCCCGCCAGCGACGGCGGATGTGGTCCAGGGTCTCGAGCCCGTCCATGCCAGGCATCTCCACATCCAGGACGACGACATCCGGGTCGAGCTCCTCGATCCTGACGAGGGCGCGCTCGCCGTCCATGGCGGAGCCACAGACCTCGATGCCCCCCGCCGCGTCCAGGGTGCGGCTGAGCGCGCCGCGGATGACCGCGGAGTCATCGACGACCAGGACGCGAATGGCTGACGTCATGGCTTCAGGCGCTGAGGTCGACTGTCCTGCGTGAGTCGAGGTCGGCAGCCGCCGCGCTGTCGAGCACGAGGAGCAGATGGTCCTCGAGCTTGAAGACGCCCGTGACCAGCTCGCGGAGGTGCCCAGGCATGGTGTCCGGCGGCGGCTCGAAGGCCGACTCCTCCACCTCGATGACATCCCCGATCTCATCGACGAGGAAGGAGACCGCGCCGCCGTCCGAGTGCAGGACCACGTTGGTTGGGAGCCGTCCGCTCTCGTCGCGGTCAGGCAGGCCGACGCGACGCCGCAGGTCGATGGCCGTGACGATCTGACCGCGCAGGTTGATCAGGCCGCTCACCGCGGGCGAGGCCAGCGGAACGCGGGTCATCTCCTGAAAGCGCAGGATCTCCTGCACCTCGAGGACATCGACGCCGAAGTGCTGGCCGGCGAGGTAGAAGGTGCAGTACTGAGTGGGCAGGTTCATGGTGGTTTCGGTCCCGGTTCGGGGTGGGTAGGGCTCCAGGACGCGGATCAGAGGGCCACTGCGGGATCGAGCGCTGAGATGACCGAGGCTGCGTCGAGGATCTCGGTGACCCGGCCCTGGACGATCACGGACCCGAGGACGCCGCGCCTGTCGGGGCCGCGCTTGAAGTCGAGCGCCGTCTCCACGATGTCCTCGATGGCCGAGACCAAGAGGCCCACGCTGCGTCCGTCGTGCTGGGCCACGATCGCCTGCACCTCCTCGGAGTCCTCGCCGCCCTGGGCACCGGCCCCGAAGAAGCCGCCGAGGTCAAGGAGCGGCATGATGGAGTCGCGGTACTGGACGACCTCGCTCAGGCCGGACCGCTCGATGCGGCTGCGCTCGAACTCCTCCAAGCGCGCGACCGTCTCGAGGGGCACCGCCATGCGCGTGCTGTCCCCGAGGCGGAAGACCAGCAGGCTGACGAGCTCCTGCTCCTCTCCCTCGGCCTCGCCGTGCTGGCCGAAGCGCTTGCGGTCGCGCAGCTCGCCCAGGACATGGGCCTTCTGCGCAAGGCCGAAGACGTCGAGGATCAGGGCCACCGCCCCGTCGCCCATGATGGTGGCCCCCGCGAAGGCCGAGATCCCCTTGAGCTGCTTGCCGAGGGGCTTCACGACGATCTCCTCGGTGTCGTTGATCTCGTCGACCACGAGGCCGAACTGCCGGTCGTCCGCGGAGAGGACCACGATGTTGACGACCTCGGAGCGCGTGGCCGAGCCCGCCTCCACGAGGCCGAGCTCCTTGTCGAGCGCCACGAGCGGCAGCAGGTTGCCGCGCAGGCGGTAGACCGGCACCTCGTGGATCGTCTCGATCGGGTTGGTGCGCGTATCCAGGCGCACGAGCTCCAGCAGGTTGACCTGGGGGATGGCGTAGCTGTCGCCCTGGCAGGTCACGATGAGGGCAGGGATGATCGCAAGAGTCAGCGGGATCTTGATCTTGATCGTGGTCCCGACGCCGACCTCGGTGGACAGGTCGATGCTGCCTCCGATCTTCTCGATGTTGGTCTTGACCACATCCATGCCGACGCCGCGGCCCGACACGTTGGTCACCTTCTCTGCGGTGGAGAATCCAGGCATGAACACGAGGTTCATCACCTCCTTGTCGCTCAGGCGCCCGGCCTCCTCGGCCGTGACGACGCCGCGCTCGATGGCCTTGGCACGCACGCGATCCAGCCGCACGCCCGCGCCGTCATCGCTGATCTCGAGGTTCACCTGCCCGCCCTCGTGGTAGGCGCGCAGGGTCAGCTGGCCCACCTCGGGCTTGCCCGCCGCGGCCCGCGCCTCGCGCGTCTCGACGCCGTGGTCCACCGAGTTGCGCACGATGTGCACCAGGGGGTCCTTGATGGCCTCGAGGAGGGTCTTGTCGAGCTCGGTGTCCTTGCCCTCCATGACCAGGCGCACCTCCTTGTCCACATCCAGGCAGAGGTCGCGCACCATGCGCGGGATCTTGCTCCAGACGTTGCCGATCGGCTGCATGCGGGTCTTCATGACCTGCTCCTGCAGCTCGGTGGTGATCATGTTCAGGCGCTGGACGGTGCCGTCGAGCTCACTGTCCGCGCGGTGGCCCGCATGCTGGAGGATCTGGTTCCGGGCGAGAACGAGCTCCCCGACCATGTTCATCAGGTTGTCGAGGATCCCGACCTCCACCCGGATCGAGCTCTCCGCAACCGAGTGCGAGGCGGCCTCACCGGAGCCCTCCGCGCTGGGCTCCACAGCGCCGGGGGCGGCAGCGGCGGCGGGCGCGGGCCCCTCGGCCTTCGCCTCCTCCGCGGCAGCCTCGATGCCCCCGCCCTCACGAATGGCGTCCAGGATCGCGATCAGGTCCTGGAAGTCGCGATCCCCCTCGTCGCCCGTCGACTCGATGTGGGCCAGGACGTCCCGGACCGCGTCGACCATGCGCAGGAGGGCCGTAGCTGCACTCTCATCAAGGGCGCGCTCACCGTCTCGCAGGAGGCTTAGCAGGCTCTCACCCGAGTGGGTCAGCCGCTCGAGGCGCTCGAACCCCAGGAACCCGCAGGTCCCCTTGATGGTGTGGACAGTCCGGAAGATGCTCGCGATGCGCTGCAGCTCACCCGGCGCCTCCTCCAGGGCAATGAGGTCCTGGTCGAGGCGATCGAGGTTCTCGTAGCTCTCCACGAGGAACTCGGAGATGACGTCATCCATCTCGGACATGGCGGTGCTTGGCTTGGCGGGGAGGGGGTGGGCAGCCGAGGCGGAGTGCCTGGGTCAGCACGGGCTCCTATCGAGACCCCTGGTCCCGGGCTGAACGGTGCGCGCTGCGCAGAGGGTCCAATGGAGCCGGACGACCCAGAGGTGGGAATCGACGGCGGGGAAGTCGCCGGCGTTCAGTTCCGGCTGCCCGAGGCCGATCTACGCAGCCATGCGTAGGGGTCTCTCCACCGTTCCCAGCGGCGGGATGGGAACGCGCTCGGTGAACGGATGGGGCTCTCGCCGCGGGGGGGGAACGCCGAAGGAGAGGGCCACGGCCGGACCCTGAGCACACCGCCCAGCGTCTGTGGCCGCGGACCGTCCCCAACCACGACCATGACGCAGCAGACCTCCCTCGCAGAGCGCTTCGGGATCAACGAGGAGAACCTCGCCCAGCGCCGCGCCTTCCTCAAGATCACCGAAGAGGACCGCCAGCTCCTCGCCTCCCTCCAGTCCTGGGCCCAGACCGTGGCCCCGCAGGTGGCGCGCGAGTTCTACGACTGGCAGTTCGAGTTCCCCCACACCCTCGCCTTCTTCCAGGGCATGGCCCAGCAGAAGGGCGTCTCCCTCACCGAGCTGCGCGGCGTCCTCGAGAACGCCCAGGCCGGCTACTTCGTGTCGCTCTTCCGCGGCGCCGACAGCAACTGGGGCGTGGGCCACTTCGAGCACCGCCTGCGCGTGGGCTGGACCCACGATCAGATCGACCTCCCGACCAAGTGGTTCGTGGGCTCCTTCGTGCAGTACCAGGAGCTCACCGAGAGGTTCTTGAACGAGTCCTACGACGCCGATACGGAGACGAAGGACCGCGCCAAGAGGGCGATCTACAAGATCTTCAACTACGACATGCAGGCCATCCTGGACTCCTACACCCTGAGCGTCTTCCGCTCGATCGGGGTGCGCGTGGACCAGATCGAGGTCACGACCCAGCAGGACCGGACGGAGAAGCTCGGCGAGATCAAGCGCTCCATCCGTGAGATGCTGCACGAGATCCAGGCCAGCGTACGGACCCTGGGCAGCAGTGCGGAGGGCCTCACGTCCGTCGCCGCACACATGAACGAGACCGCGACCTCGGTCGCGTCCGCCACCGAGGAGCTCTCGGCCAGTATCCGCGAGATCTCGTCGAACTCTGCCAAGGCCTCCCAGGTCGCCCAGGAGGGCGTTGTAAGCACCCAGAAGGCCAGCGATGTGGTCACCAAGCTGGGCAGCTCCAGCGAAGAGATCGGCCATGTGATCAAGCTCATCAACTCGATCGCGGAGCAGACCAATCTCCTGGCGCTCAACGCCACCATCGAGGCCGCGCGCGCTGGTAACGCGGGCAAGGGCTTCGCTGTGGTCGCGGGCGAGGTGAAGGCCCTGGCCTCCCAGACCTCGAACGCCACGGGTGAGATCTCCGATCAGATCGTCGGCATCCAGAGCGACGCCACGAACGCGGTCGGCTCCATGGGCACCGTGTCGTCGATCATCAACCAGGTGAACGAGCACGAGGCCAGCGTCGCCGCGGCCGTCGAGGAGCAGAGCGCCGCGGTCAACGAGATCAGCCGCAACGCCCAAGAGGCGAGCCAAGGGGCCAACCAGACCATGTCTGCGGCCGAGGAGCTCACCACCCTGTCGGCGCGGATCGAGGAACTCATCTCGACCTTCGACCTGCAGAGCTGAGGCTGGGGTGCCGGCTCCCGAAGCCGGCGGGGACCACGGGGGTCCGGGTGTGCCCAGCGCATGCCCGGGCCCCCGACCTCATGGAGCGGTCCCAGGGGCCTTAAGGCAGTCGGGCCTCGCTCGTTCGGGACGCCCCTCCTGCGCGCGCCAAGCTCCTCGCGCGGGACCTTGATCCCGACGAGGCGCCGGATCCGATTGCGTGCTCTCCGAAGCCAGTCCACACTGGAGTCCCGGAGCACCCGTGCACAAATGAGCCTCACTCATTGGATCCCGTCGGCCTTCTCAGCAGCCCTCCTCTCTCTTCCAGCCTTCTCCCAGTCGTCGTGGGTAGAAGGATTCGACGGAGGCAGCAGCGGCGGCTTTACCGGCAATGCTCTCTTCGAGGCCACTGGCGGCAACCCGGACGGCAACGCCCACCACTTCGTGACGGCCTTCTTCCCCTCCCTGCGAACGGGCGGCGTGAACGAGCCCGTGAACTCGAGCTTCATCGGGGACTTCTCAGGGTTCGATCAGGTGACCTTCGCGCTCGACATCAAGGTCGACTCGATCACGGACTTCATTGGCAATCAGATCTTCCGGCCCGTGGGGATCATGCTGATCGACCGCGATGTGCAGGGCCCCAGC
>JBDQFW010000076.1:0-13838 GCA_040265735.1 Planctomycetota bacterium
CCTCTGCCTCGAGGGCTCTGCCCTGCGCCATCTGCAGCGTGCCGAGAAGGTCCAGCAGTCGGCCGTCCGCAGGCCGGTCCTCGAGGCCCGAGCGCAGGGCATCCACCGCCCGCTGCAGCTCGCCGCGCTCGAGCGCGCCGTGCGTGAGGAGCCCCAGCTGGTGCCGCCCAGGATCAAGCTCGCGCAGGTCCTGGCCCTGCGGGGGGCCCTCGCGGAAGCCCGAGCTCTCCTCCGCGAGGGCATCGAGGTGAACCCCACCGAGCCCGCGCTGCGCGACGCCCTGTCGCAGATCGGGGCTGCCGGAGCGCGCTGAGGGACCGGTCGCGCTCCGGACACACTCCGAGGCGCTTTCTCCCCTGTCCAGGGCGGGCTCGATGGCCCACAATGAGGAGACGGCCCCTGTGCCCACGCACCCGGCGTGGCCTGGCGCCCAACCCCCTCCGATCCCCATGAAGAAGAGCGCTCTCCTCCTTGCCGCCGCCGCCCTGACGGGCCTGGCCTCGGCGCAGGACCTCGCGATCTCGAAGATCGCCAACAACACCTCGGACTTCGCCTACTACGGCACCAGCAACGGCATCGCCGCGTACAGCATGGGGACGACCTCCTGCAACGTCGGCAACCAGATCGTCGCCTGGGGCAACAGCCAGGGCCCGCCGCCGGTGATCGCCCAGAACTTCTTCAAGATCCAGGACGGGCGCATCGAGCAGCTCGGCTACTCGTGGATGAAGGAGGGCTTCTGTGCCGTCAACGAGAACAGCTGCGGCTCCTGCCAGTCGACCCCCTGCAACACCCTCGGGATCGGCTGCGCCGACACCTACGGCTCCGGCCTGAACGACGGTGCCTTCGGCGTCGGCAAGTTCCGCGTCGATCCGGTCACCGGCTCCTGGCCCGCCAGCTGGGGCCCCGGCCCCACCGGCCCGTCCTCCATCCGTGGTCGCCTGCAGATGCCGGCCTCCGAGCTCGCCCAGGCGGGCGTGAAGTACTTCGCCGAGTCGCAGTACATCTGCGAGCACGACCAGCTCGCGGGCAACGGCCGCAACAACGTCTCCTACATCGAGGCGCGCTACAACAGCTCCAGCCTGTCCAGCCTGGTGACCACCGGCCCGATCACCATGTTCGAGCCGGCCATCTTCGCCTGGAAGGACGAGCACCCCGACGTGATGATCGAGGAGATCGTCAACACTGACGAGGGTGGACCGGGCGTCCACGCGTGGATGTTCGTCGCCAGCCGTGCGACCCTGCAATCCAACGGGAAGTACCGCTACGACTACGCGGTCCAGAACCTGAACTCGAAGGACAGCATCCAGGCGTTCAGCGTCCCCGCCGACTGCAGCCCCTCGAACATGTTCTTCCGTGATGTGGACCACCACAGCGGCTCGCCGTGGGCCAACACCGACTGGTCCCTGAACCAGGGTGGCGGCTTCCTCGAGTGGTACGGCGAGACGGCGGCGCAGAACGCCAACGCCAACGCCATCCGCTGGGGCACCATGTTCACCTTCAGCTTCGAGGCCGACGCCCAGCCGGGCGTGGGCACCGCGTCCCTGACCCTGTTCGAGAGCGGCGGCGTCAAGAACGCAACCGTGTTCGTGCCGAGCTCCAACTGCTGCTCGGGCGGCGACATCGCCGGCTACTGCACCTCGAACATGAACTCCGCCAGCATCATCGGGGCCCAGCTTGGGGCGACCGGCAGCACCAACGCCGCCGACAACAACCTGACGCTGAACGCCACCGACCTTCCGCTGGACAAGTTCTGCTACATGATCATGAGCCAGTCCCAGGGCTTCGTCGCCAACTTCGGCGGCAGCCAGGGCAACCTCTGCCTCGGGGCGCCGTTCTACCGCTTCTCGAGCAACGTGATGATCACCGCGGGCGGCTCGGTCAGCTTCTCGCCGGACTTCAACAGCCTGCCGCAGAACCAGACCTTCCTCCCGGGCTCGACCTGGAACTTCCAGCTCTGGTTCCGCGACAACAACCCAGGCCCGACCTCCAACACGACGACGGGCGTGGCGGTCACCTTCTGCCAGTGATCCTGGCCTGCTGAGCCCGGCGACTGCCGGGACGGCGGACCGCTCGGAGCCCCCCTGCGCGCTGCGCAGGGGGGCTCCTGCGTTCCCAGGGGACAGGCCCGGGCCATTCCCAGCCTGGGGGCTCCAGTGCCGCGAGCGGCCTGCCGATCTCACCTGGAGACGCTCGCTCCGTCCCTCCGGAGGCAGGCCCATGAACTCCCAGCCCCAGCAGTCCCCCATCGACAGCGCCAAGCTCCTGTCGATCCAGTCGTACCTCCTCGCCGAGGAGGCCAAGCACCCGGGTGCCACCGGCCGCTTCACCTGGATCCTCTCCGCCATCAGCCTGGCCACGAAGTTCATCGCGGCTCGCTGCCGGAGGGCGCGCATCGAGAACGTGCTCGGAGCACTCGGGACGGAGAACGTCCAGGGTGAGACGCAGCAGAAGCTCGACGTCATCGCCAACGAGACCCTGCTCTCGTGCCTGGGCTCCCGCGCCGGCCTCGCCATCGTGGCCTCTGAGGAGAACGAAGAGCCCCTGCTCCTGCGCACCTCCACCGACGGGGAGCGGCCCTACATCGCCCTCTTCGATCCGCTCGACGGCTCGTCCAACCTCGACACCTGCGGCTCGGTCGGGACGATCTTCTCGATCCTCCAGCACGATCGCCGCGCCGCGAGCCCCCACGAGGCGATCCGCCAGCCCGGGACCCAGCAGGTCGCGGCGGGCTATGTCCTCTACGGACCGTCCACCGTGATGGTGCTCACCACGGGCCACGGCGTGCAGATGTTCGTGCTCGATCCGACCATTGGCTCGTTCCTGCTGGTCGAGGAGAACGTGCGCATTCCCAAGGCGGCCAAGACCTACAGCCTGAACGAGGCGTACACGGCCACCTTCCCCGAGGAGTACCAGCGCTATCTCGGATGGGCCCACGAGAATGGCTACTCGAGCCGCTACGCCGGCGCCATGGTGGCCGATGTCCACCGCGTGCTCGTGAAGGGGGGCGTGTTCCTCTATCCGCCGACTCAGAAGGCACCGAACGGCAAGCTGCGCCTCATGTACGAGGCCAACCCCATGGCCATGATCATCGAGCAGGCGGGCGGCAAGGCCTACTCAGGCCTGCAGCGCACGCTCGAGGTCGAGCCCGAGGCGCTCCACCAGCGCACGAGCGTCATCATGGGCTCGCCCGACGAGGTCGACCGAGTGCTCGACCACCTGGGCGGCTAGGGCCGGGGCGCGCCCCGGTGCTCAGCGCTTGCGGAGGAGCCAGCGCTTGGGGTCAACCTCCCAGGTGCGGGTCCCCACATCGAGCCGACCATGCCCGCTGGGGCAGTCGACGCGCACGGCCTCGCCCTCGACCAGGACCTCGACAGGCATGGGATAGGGCCGGCCGTTCGCCGTCCTCCACTGCAGATGCAGGGTGCGGTCCTCTGCCCACACCTCGAGGACCGGCAGCTCCTTCTGCCGGACGACGGCGTCGAAGTACCACTGCAGGTCGGTCCCCGCCGCCGCGGTGGCCGCTTTGACCACGCCCGCGGTGTCGAGGAAGTGGACGGGCGGATGGGCAGCGTCCTGCTCGCTCTCAGGCCTCGGGTAGGTGAGGCGACGCAGGAAGCGGAAGAAGGGCTCGTCCCCCATCAGCCAGCGCAGGTTGTGGAGGAACCACGAACCCTTGAAGTAGATGTCCCCGCCGGGGGCGTCGCTGCCCTCGCCCGCGAAGTACATGTCCTGGGTCGCGCGCGGCGCGCGCGGCGCGATCGGGCCCGCGTTGCTGACCCGCTTCCAGTCCACCTCTAGCTTCTTGCGGTAGGCCTCCTCGCCGAAGCGCGACTCCAGGTAGAGGGCCTGCATGTAGGTCCCGAAGCCCTCGTGGATCCAGAAGTCGGCCCAGTCGTCGCAGGTCACCAGGTTGGCCCACCACTCGTGGCTCAGCTCGTGGTGGTGCAGCCAGTCGTAGTCGAAGTTCGGGTCGCCCCGGAACTGGTTGCCGTAGGCGATGATGGTCTGGTGCTCCATCCCAAGGTGCGGGGTCTCGACGACCCCGTACTTGTCCACGCGGAAGGGATAGGGGCCGCAAACCGACTCCATGTGGGCGAGGTGGTCGAGGATCTCCTCGAAGAGGGCCGGCGCCTTCTCGGCGCTCTCCGGCAGGTGCCAGAAGGTCACCGGATAGGTGTCCCCCGCGACGCTCTTCACCTTGCGCGTGATCGCGTCGTAGGGCGCGATGTTGAGCGCGATGGAGTAGTTCGCGATGGGCGTGCTCGTGTGCCAGTGGAAGGTGCGCGCGCCCTGGTCTCCCTGCGTGACGCCGGCGAGGCGCCCGTTCGAGACGCATACGAGCCCCGCCGGCACGGTCACCTTGAGGTCGAAGGAGTCCGGCTTGTCCGAGGGATGGTCCTTGCAGGGCCACCAGAGGTCGGCGCCCTCCATCTGGCAGCTGGTCGCGATCCACGGCGCGCCCGAGGGCGTCTCGGACCAGGTGAAGCCCCCGACCCAGGGCGGGTTGGGCGCCACGCGCGGGGCCCCGGAGTAGAGGACGGACACCTTGAGCTCCTCACCCTGCGCGCGCTCCGGCCCGGGGAGCGGGATCCGCAGCCGCCCCTCCTCGTGGGTCGCATCGGTCACGGCCTCGCCGACCGTCACGCGGTGCACCTTGAAGCGCCCGTCGAGGTCGAGGGCGATGAGCTTGGTCGGGCGCTGGACCGTAGCCGTCATGGTGAGCGACCCGGCGATGAGCTTGCGGTCGGGAACGACCGCCAGGACCAGCTCGTAGTGGTCGACATCGAAGCAGGCCTGGTCCGGGCGCAGGGCTCCTCCGGACTGCTCGGTCTGGGCCGACGCGGGAGCGGCGAGGAACAGACAGGCGGCGAGGCCGGCGGCCAGGGACTCGGGGGAGCTCATGGCGCGAGGGTAGCACCTGGGGGTTAGCCTGCTCCCGTGACGACGCTCGAGGTCCCCGCAAGAAGGCTGGAGGCGCACGCGCTGACGCGGGAGCCCTGGCTACGCGCCGTGGACCTCGCCCTCGGCCCCGGCGAGCTGGCCGTGCTGCGGGGCCCCTCGGGCAGCGGCAAGTCCCTCCTGCTGCGGGCCCTCGCAGACCTTGACCCGCGCGAGTCGGGCAGCCTGCGCCTCGACGGCGTGGACGCGAGCGAGCTCGCCCCGGGCCTCTGGCGCCAGCGCGTGCGACTCGTGGCCCAGAGGCCGCCGGTCCTGGCCCACACGGTCCTTGGCGTGAAAGACATCCCGCGAGACAACACAGGCGCCGCGCGCGCGGAGGTCCCGCCAGGGCTGCGCGAGGATCAGCCCGTCGCGCGCCTCTCGGGGGGCGAGGCCCAGCTGCTCGCCCTCTGGATGGCCCTCCGGAGCCCTGCGGAGGTGCTGCTGCTCGACGAGCCCACGAGCGCCATGGACCCCGAGCTCGCGGCCCGGGCCGAGGGCTGGGTGCGCGACTGGGCGCTTGGCGGCGGCGCGGTCCTGTGGGTCAGCCACGACGCGGGCCTCGCCACGCGGCTCGGTGCGCGTGAGGTGCGCCTTTGACGACGGCCCCCGACATCGGACCGGTGGGCCTCGGGCTCGCGGCGGCGCTGATCGCAGGACACGCCCTGACGAGCATGGCGTTCCAGCTCGGGCTGGGGCGGCGCCTGGTGGTGGCCGCAGTGCGGGCGACGGTGCAGCTGCTCCTCCTCGGCTGGGCCCTCGAGCGGGTCTTCGCGGCGCAGCAGCCCGTGCTGGTCCTGGGCGTGATGACCCTGATGGGCCTCGTCGCCGGGCGCGAGGCCCTGCGCCGCACGACCCACACCGCCCCTGGCCTCGGCCGCGCCACGACCCTCGCGATGCTGGGGAGCTCATTCCTGGTGACGACCTATGGGCTGGTGGCGGTGCTCGACGCCGAGCCCTGGTGGGCCCCCGAGCGCGCCATCCCGATCATGGGGATGATCCTCGGCAACACCCTCAACGGGATCGCCCTCGGCCTGGATGCGACCCTCAAGGGGCTGGAGAGCCGCAGCGGCGAGATCGAGGGCCTGCTCGCCATGGGCGCCTCACCCGCGAGGGCGACGCGAGCCCTGGTGCAGGACGCGCTGCGCACGGCCACCCTGCCCATCGTCAACTCCATGGCCGTGGTCGGGGTCGTGTCGATCCCGGGGATGATGACGGGACAGATCCTGGGCGGCGGTGATCCCGGGATCGCCGCCCGCTACCAGCTCTTCATCCTGTTCGCGATCGCGAGCGGCACCGCGCTGGGCGCAGTCCTCGTGGTGCTCTCCGCGCGACGCCTCCTGTTCGACGACCGCGAGCGCCTGCGCCTGGACCGCCTGAGCCCGCGCGCGGGCTGAGCCCGTCCGATTCGCTCAGGCCGAGGCCGCGAGCGGGTCCTGCCAGAGATCGAGCAGGGGCAGCAGGTCCTGCAGATGGGACTCGTAGCGCCGCCATGCAGCAACCGAGCCGCCGTGGATCGGCTTGCTCACCTGGTGAGAGCTGGCCGTCATGCAGCGCCGCTTGGACTCGTGGGGCCGGCCGCAGGCCTCCTCCCACTCGAGCCCGGCGAACTCGATCAGGCGCCGCATCTGGGGCTCGCCCTCCTGGACCAGGCGCTCGTAGTCGAGGTCGAGGATCGGCAGCGGAAGCACCTCGCGCCAGCGCTGCATCGCGCGCGCGTAGTTCTCGTAGCTCCAGCGCAGGTCCTCGAGGGCGTACGAGGACTGGCAGCGCGTCGGGCCAAAGTTCGTGAAGAAGTTCGAGACGACCGTGTCGAGCGGGTTGCGCCGGCAGTGCACGATGCGCGCCTTGGGGAAGAGCGCCGCGATGAGGCCCAGGAAGAGCCAGTTGCCGGGCGCCTTGTCCGTGAAGCGCGTTGCCTGCGGGTCCACGCCGACGGCCTCCTTGTAGGCGCGTGCCTGGCGCCTCGCGAGGCGTCGGCTGATCCCGAGCAGGCCCCCGGGGAAGGCCATCCCAAGCCACTCGGGCATGTCTCGCGCCAGCTCGGCGATCTCCGAGCGCTCCCCGAGCTGCTGCACGCAGGAGTGGGCCCCAAGGATCTGCTCCACGAGGCTCGTGCCGCTGCGCGGCATGCCCACGATGAAGATCGGAGCCTCGTCGGGATCTCCCTGGGAGGCGAGGCGCGCAAGCAGGCCGGGATCCGCCAGCTCCAGAGTCCGCTCGACCAGCGCGCGGTGCTGCTCGCGATCGTGGCGGATGTTCATCAGGGAGTTGCCGAGGGCGAAGGCCTCGAAGGCCTCGTCCCAGCGGCGTGCCTTCTTGTGGGCCTCGCCCAGGGCGAAGGCCGCCACCGACCGCTGGCCATCGTCGAGGCCTGGATCGTGGGCGAGGGCCGCAATGGCGTCGGCGTCGAGGGGCCGTCCGAGCCGCGCGAGGCGGTGCCAGGAGTCCGCGGCGCGCTCGCCCCGGGCGATCAGGTCGAAGTAGGTCGCAGCCGCCGCATCCTCATCGCCCTGCATCTCCACGGCCCAGGCGTGGCACGCGCGCAGGAAGGGCTCCTCGGGCCGGGTCTCGAGCCAGCGCGCGGTGAGCGCAAGCACCGCCGGCACGTCAGCGATGCGCATGAGGACGGTGAGCAGGTGGCGGGCGGCCTCGAAGTCCTCGGGGTCGGCCTGCACCAGGGGCTCGAGCTCCGAGCGCGCGGCGCCGTCCTGCTCGAGGTCGTAAAGGATGCGTCCGAGGAGGACCCGGCCCTCCCGGTGTCCGGGCTCGAGCTCGAGCAATGCGGCGAGCTGCTCGCGTGCCTCGGCGGCTCTCCCCGCGGCTTGGAGGACGAGGGCCAGGGCGTAGCGGGCCGCTGAGGAGCGCGGGAAGCGCTGTGCGGCGGATTGCAGCGTGGCCTCGGCCTCCGCGTGCCTCCCTGCCTTGGCCGCCTGGAGGGCGCCCAGCAGGGGCTCATCGTGGATCGAGGCGGGCGTTGCCTGAGCTGCGCGGGTCCTGGGGCTCCCCATCCAGGGTGTATCGACCTGAGACAGCGCGCACCTTGATCGGCGCGGGGCGGGGCGCGGCCACCCGTCGCGTGAGCGGTCCTGCGCGGGCGTGCGCGCGCGCCTCCCCCGGTGGCGCGCTCTCCCGCCGTGCGACTACCCTGTGCGCCGCATGCGACGCCCCCTGAACGCGCTCCCTGCCCTCCTGCTCACCCTGTCCCTGCCCGCCGCCGCCCAGGAGGCGGAGACGGCCAAGGAGCTGTTCATGACGCACTGCGCCATGTGTCACGGGGAGAGCGGCGACGGTAAGGGCACCACCGACCTGGACCGCCCCGCCCGCTCGTTCCTGGACGGCGGCTTCTCCTACGGCAACACCGAGGAGGCCATCCGCCGGACGCTGACCTTCGGGATCCCTGGTACCCCCATGCCTGCGTTCGACGCGGCGCTCACGGAGGACCAGCGCACGGCCCTTGCGCGCTATGTGATCTCCCTAGGTCCGAAGGGCACCGTGGTGAAGGCGGGCGAGACGGAGATGGTCGTCGCAGACCGCGCCCTCATCGCACGCGGGTTCCTCCCGCCGGTCCTGCAAGACGCGCCCCAGCAGCCGCGCGGCGCTCTGCTCGGCCTGCCCAGCGGGCTCTCCTTTGAGTACCGCACGGACGACGTTCGGCTCCTCGCCGTGCGCTCGGGGCGCTTCGTGGACCGCAAGGACTGGCGCGGACGCGGCGGGGACTCGCTGCAGCCCCTGGGCCGCATCATCGAGCTGATGGGCAACGGCCAGCCCGAGGCCCCGTGGCTGATCGCCGAGCCCACCGCCGGCGCCCAGGCGCGCCCCCTCGGCGCGGCCATGCGCACGACCCTGATGCGAGGCCCCATGGCCGGCATCGGGTACGAGCTCATCGACCAGGGCAGCTCCAAGGGCTATGTGATGGAGACGGTCAACCACTTCGCCAGCGAGGCCGGCGTCGGCTGGCGGCGGGTCTTCACCGTGCGCAACGGCACGCCCGACCGCGTGCTGCGCTTCAACGGCTTGGACGCCGTCGCGCGCCCGCTCGAGGCCTTCGAGAGCGACCTGCGCTCCGCGCTCGACGGCCACACGGACCAGCTCTACGCGGTGCAGTCGTGGATCGTCCAGAAGGTCGAGACGGGCGTCCAGGTGACCGTCCTGCGCTCCTTCGACTTCCTGATGCAGGGCGGAGCGGTCCCGGGCCCCCTCGGAGACCTCGGCTTCTGGGTCTGGCCCGCCGAGCGTGACGTGACCGTGGACATCACCCGGGTGACCTGCCGCACCTGGGACGACGCGACCAAGCTCCAGCTGATGGAGGACCTCTCGAAATGATGCTGCTCCCGCTCCTTCTCGCCGCGACCCAGGACCTGGGCGCCGAGTCCACCTACTACACCCTCGAGCAGTACCGCACCCCCGACGGCTGCGTGCTCGAGGTCGGCGGCATGGACTTCCTCTCCGACGGCCGGCTGCTCGTGAGCACCCGCCGTGGGCAGGTGTGGCTCGTCGAGAACCCTCTCGCTGAGGACATCAACGAGGCCCGCTTCACCCTCTTCGCCGAGGGCCTGCGCGAGGGCCTGGGCCTGAACGTCGTGAACGATCAGGTCTTCGTCGTGCAGCGCGGCGAGCTGAGCCGCCTCGTGGACGAGGACGGCGACGGGGTCTGCGACCGGATCGACACGGTCTGCAACACCTGGGGCGTCTCGGGCAACTACCACGAGTTCGCCTTCGGGTGCCCCACCGACGCCGACGGCAACTTCTATGTGACGCTGAACGTCTCGTTCTTCGCCGCCACATGGTGGCTGGGCATGGCTCCGGTCCCGTATCGCGGCTGGTGCCTGCAGATCACGCCCGAGGGCGAGCTGCGTCCCTTCGCCTGGGGCTTCCGCAGTCCGTGCGGCGTCGGGACCAACGCGGAGGGCGAGCTCTTCGTGACCGACAACCAGGGCGACTGGGTCCCGACGAGTCCGATCTACCACGTGACCAAGGGTGATGTCTACGGGCACCCCGCCAGCCTGCAGTGGACGCCTGAGTACCTCGCCACCGGCAGCGAGCCGAGCTACGAGATCCCCTCGGCAGCCGCCGCCAACCGCAAGCCGCCCGCGGTCTGGATCCCCTACCGCTGGTCGCGCTCCACGGGGAACCTGGGACACGACCCCAGCGCCGGGGCCTTCGGTCCGTTCGCCGACCAGCTCTTCGTGGCGGAGATGACCAACGGCATGGTGCTGCGCGCCATGCTCGAGCGCGTCCGCGGCGAGTACCAGGGCGCCGTGGTGCCCTTCCGCACCGAGCTCGGCTCGAGCTGCCGGATGGCCTTCGCGCCCGACGGCTCGATGATGCTGGGCTACACGAACCGCGGCTGGGGTGGCCGAGCCCCCGCGGACGGCCTCGCGCGGCTGCGCTGGACGGGCAAGACGCCCCTCGAGGTGCACGGCGTGCACCTGCTGCAGGACGGCTTCGAGGTGCGCTTCACCGAGCCGCTGGCCGAGGGCACGACGGTCGACCCCGGGAGCATCAGCGCCCTCGAATACGACTACAACTACTGGTGGGAGTACGGCTGCCCGCCGCAGCACCAGCGCCCGTTCCAGGCGACGGCCGCGACCCTCTCCGAGGATCGCATGACCCTCGAGGTGCACTTCGGCTCCCTCGAGGCCGCCAAGTGCGTTGATGTGGCGCTGCCCGCGGACCTGCGGACGGCGGACGGCCGCCCGCTGCTCCACCGCGAATTCTCCTACACCATCAACCAGCTGCCCGAGGGCCCGGCAACGACCGAGCAGGTCGCCCGCATCGTCGAGCCTCCGCCGACGAAGGAGAACCAGATGCAGGGCTGGCTGCGTCTGACCTACTCGGACGCCACGGCCCTGTGGGACGCCGCGGGCTGGCGCCTCGGGGACGCGAACCCCAAGGAGGGAGACGACAGCATCCTCGCCATCACCGAGGGCAACGGAGCGCTCGTCCCCGTCGAAGACGGGGCGCCGTTCCGCAGCAAGCTGGCCATGGGCGATCACAAGGGCGAGATCGAGTTCATGCTGCCCAAGGGCGGCGCGGCCAAGCTCTGGCTGCTCGGCCAGTACGCCATCAACCTGGAGGCCGACCCCACCTGCGGCAATGTGCAGGGCTCGTTCCCGAACCCCGCGATCCGCGGCTGGCGCGGGCCGAACCAGTGGGCGAAGCTCACCTGGGATGTCCAGGCGGCGCGCTTCGACGCCGAGGGCAACCGCACCGCAAAGGCCGTGCTTCGCTCCCTGCGCATCAACTCTCAGCCCCTGCTCGAGAACGTGATCCTCGAGGGGCCTGATGAGGGCGCGTTCGTGGAGGAGGCCGCCGAGGGGCCGATGGTCCTGGTGGGCAATGCCGGCAAGTGCGCGTTCCGAGGGCTGATGGTGCACCCGCTCTACGAGGACGAGGGCGGCGAGGGCTGGAGCGAGGTCTTCCCGGAGGACGAGTTCGACGAGTGGATCTCGACGGGCGAGGCCGACTGGGAGCTCACCGACGAGGGCGCCATCATTGGCACTGGCAAGGTCGGGCATCTGTTCAGCAAGCGCGGCGACTACAAGGACTTCGAGGTCAAGGGGCGCTTCCGCATCAACGACGGCGGCAACTCGGGCTTCTACTTCCGCGTGCAGCCCGAGGAGGGCTGGCCCCCGGGCTACGAAGCCCAGATCAACTCCACCTTCCCCGATCCCCAGAAGACGGGCAGCCTCTACTCGCTGAACCCCATCACGACCTGGCTGGTCCCCGCCGACGCGTGGTTCGACTACCGCGTGCGCTGCGTCGATGAGGAGGCCGGCACCCATGTGACCATCTGGGTGAACGGCATGGTCATCACGGACCATGTGGACGCGGAGCGGCGTCACGGTGCCGGGCACATTGCCCTCCAGCAGCACCACCCGGGCTCCCGCATCGAGGCCAAGGACATCCTGATCCGCACCCTGGACTAGGGCGTCTTCCCTCCCCGCAGCGCGCCGGTCCCCTCCTAGGGGGCCGGCGCGCTGTCGTTCGGCGTTCGCGCGGGCGGCGGCCCTATGATGCTCCGATGACGCGCGCCCAGGTCCGCCCCCTCCTCGTGCTCCTCGCCGTGCTCGGCGGCTTTGAGGCCTTCACGACCGGCTCCTCGGCCCAGGATGACGCGCCGACGCCCGGCGCCCTGGTGGTGGTCGGGGGCGGGGGGACGCCGCCCGAGGTCCTGATCGAGGGGCTGGCGCGCACGGGCGCTGCGAAGCCCCATGTGGTCGTGCTGCCCCAGGCCTCCAGCCGTGAGGACCGCGGCGTGGGCTCGGCCGAGATGTTCCGTGAGCTTGGGGTGGAGACGGTGGACCTCATCGATCCGCTCGACGACACCGCCGCCGCGCGCATCGCCCGTGCGGATCTGATCTGGTTCCCCGGAGGGGACCAGGAGCTGCTCTCCCAGGCCCTCCACACCGCGAAGGTCGTGCAGGTCATCCACGAGCGCCATCGCGCGGGTGCGGTGGTGGGCGGCACGAGCGCGGGAGCGGCGATCATGAGCCGCGTGATGATCTCGGGGCCGCCCGAGCCCCGCGCTCTGACCGGCGGAGCCATGCGTCCCTTCCGAGGCCTGGGCCTCTGGAAGGGCGTGATCGTGGACCAGCACTTCGTCGAGCGCGACCGGCTGGCTCGCCTGCTGACCGCGGTCCTCGACAACCCTCGCCTCGTGGGGGTAGGCATCAGCGAGCGCACGGCCTGCATCGTGGACGGCGAGCAGTTCGAGGTCCGCGGGGAGGGCCAGGTCCTCGTGTGGGACGCCCGCGGCTCGGAGATCGAGCGCTTCAAGGACGAGCAGCTGCAGGGAGCGCGCGACCTGCGTCTTCATGTGGTCCGGCCGGGCGAGCGCTTCGACCTGGCGCCTGCAACGGAGCGCTGACGGAGCGCGGGGGCCCGCCGGGGCGATCGAGCCCACAGGGCGAGGCGCACCGGGTCCACCCGGTGCAAGCCCATGCCCCTCCCAAGGGCGTGGTCCACGGGCCGGCGCGTTACTCTCGGGGCATGAGCCCCCAGGCCCCGAACTCCCTGCGTGCCCTCCTTGGCGCAAGCTCCCGGACCGCGCTCGCCCTCGCCGCCCTCTCCACCGCGCTCGCGCCCTCCAGCGCAACGCCGCGCGCCGCCGCCGAGGAACCCCTGCGAGTGCTCATCATCTCCGGGGCCAACAACCACGACTGGGAGTGGACCTCTCCCTCCCTCGAGCGGCTGCTCGAGGCCACGGGCCGGTTCGAGGCGGACATCACCTACGCGCCCGCGACGGACCTCGCCAACCCCGATCGCCTGGCCGCCTACGACGCGGTCGTGCTCGACTACAACGGGCCCCGCTGGGGCGAGCCCGCGGAGAGCCACTTCCTCACGGCCGTCCAGAAGGGCCTGGGCGTCACGGTCGTGCACGCGGCCAACAACGCCTTCCCCGGCTGGGAGGCCTACGAGAGCCTGGTCTGCCACTGCTGGCGGAAGGGCACGGGGCACGGACGCTTCCACGCCTTCGATGTCCAAGTAGACGACCGCGAGCATCCGATCACGCGGACCCTCCCCACCCTCGTCCAGCATCCCGACGAGCTCTACCACCGCCTGATGCACATGCACGACTGCGGCTTCGAGCAGCTGGCGGGCGCGTACTCCGACCCGGCGACCGGAGGAACCGGGGAGACCGAGCCCATGATCGTCGTCCGTCGCGAGGGTGAGGGGCGGATCTTCCACACGCCTCTCGGCCACGTCTGGAAGGGAGGCACGCACGAGGCCCACGAGGACCCCCAGTTCGGCGAGCTCATCCGGCGCGGCACCGAGTGGGCCGCGACCGGCGAGGTGGACGACGGCAGCGCCACCGCGAACCGGCTCACGCCGGAGCAGGAGCAGGCCGGCTGGGAGCTCCTGTTCAACGGCCGAGACCTCACGGGCTGGCGCGG
>JBDQFW010000077.1:0-322 GCA_040265735.1 Planctomycetota bacterium
CCTCGAGGACTACTGGATGCTGGCCGCCTCAATCCCCGAGTTCGCGACGGCCGACGATGTGGAGGCCCTGGCCATGCGCGCGAAGGCCTGGACGGACCTGCTCGCCACGCCGACCTTCACGGTCCCGACCTACGGGGCCAGCGCGGGCACCAACGCCCAGGTCGGCGGGGTCGAGCCGGAGTCCACCCGCGCCACGGACACGCGATGACCGAAGCGCCCGCCGCGCCGCGCCGCCTCGTGTCCCTCGACGCCCTGCGCGGCCTCGACAGGCGCGTCATCGGCGGCGGCGCGGCACTGGGGCGCGAGCGGGCGCGGGCCACCG
>JBDQFW010000077.1:332-13746 GCA_040265735.1 Planctomycetota bacterium
GGGTGACGGATGGTGTGGGCCAGGAACCGGCCCACCACGAGGTCGCCCGGCACCAGGTCGAGCTGGCCCCGGTACGACTGGCGCACCAGCTCGAGCACGCGGAGTGGCACGGCTTCCGGTTCTACGACCTGGTCTTCCCGCTGTTCCTGTTCCTCTCCGGGGCCACCCTGCCCCTGACGGTGGAGAGGCGCGTCGCTGCCGGCGGGTCGCGCGGCCTGGAGACGCGCGGTGCCCTGCGCAGGGGCCTCGTGCTGGTCCTCCTCGGCGCGGTCTACAACGGGGCGCTGCGGCTCGATGGCGAGCCCGTGCGCTGGGCCAGCGTGCTCGGGCGCATCGGCCTCGGCTGGACCGGCGCGGCCTTGGCCTGCATCTGGCTCTCCCTGCGCGCCCAGATCGGCGTGGCCGTGGGGATCCTGCTCGGGTACTGGGCCCTCCTCGCCTGGGCGCCTGTCCCTGGGTTCGGCGCCGGGGATCTCTCGCCCGGGCACACCTTCACGGATTGGGTCGACCAGCAGCTGCTCCCCGGACGCCTCTACAAGGGCGACCGCGACCCCGAGGGCCTCCTGGGGACGGTCCCCTCGGTGGCCACCGCCCTGATGGGCGCCTTTGCGGGTCGCTGGCTCCTGCAGGGCCCCAGCTGCCGCGGCTGGCGCGCCCTGGGCCTCATCGGTGCAGGCGCGGTCCTGCTGCTGGTGGCCGGCCTCTGGGATGCGTGGCTGCCCCTCAATAAGAACCTGTGGACCTCCTCCTTCGCCGTCTGGTGCGCGGGCTGGAGCGCGCTCCTGCTCGGGGCGTTCCACTACGCCTGCGATCGAGACGAGGCACCCGGGCTCGCGCTGCCTCTGGTCGTGGTCGGCATGAACCCCATCACGATCTACCTGCTGCGCGGCTTCGTGGACTTCCCCGCGCTCAGCGAGCTCCTCCTCAACCCCCTGCGCATCTCCCCCCTCGCGGGCGCGCTCCTCCTCGAATGGTTCCTCCTCTACGCTCTCTATCGACGGCGCTGGTTCTTGCGGGTCTGACCGCGCTGCCCGCCGCCGCGCGCCAGGAGCTCGAGGCCGTGCGCCTCGAGCCGGACGCCGCGCGCCCCAGCGGCGCCGTCGCCATCACCCTGGGCAGCTCCCCCTCGCGGGAGGCGACCGAGGCCGCCCTGCTGGCGGCCGGCGTGCGCGTGGTGCGCGTCGAGGGTGCGGCTGGCTTCGGCTCGCCCGATGGCGTCGAGGCCTTCGAGCGCCTCGCGCGGCGTGCGGCCGGCACGCGCCCGGCCCTGCTGGTGGGCTACGACCTTGGCGCGGTGACCGTGCTGAACGCGGCTGCCGAGCGCCCGGACCCGGAGCGGCCCGTGCTCGCCCTCGACCCGGTCTGCGACCTGAAGAGCAGGCCCGCCGGATGGGGCGCGTCCCCTCCGGACGCGGAGCAGTGGTCCGCAGCCCTGGACGCCTGGGGCTGGGACCTGGATGCCGCGCGCATCGCCCCGGGGAACCCCATCGACCGCGCCCTGGAGCTCGCCTCTGGAGTCCAGCCGGTGGCCTTCGCCTTTGGGGAGCAGGACCCGCTCTGCCCCCCGCGGGAGAACGCTCAGCGCCTGGCGAAGCGTCTGCACGACCTGGGCGGCATCCGACTGGTGCGCTCCCGCCCCGGGAGCACGGGCCTCGACGGCGAGGGCGCTCGCGCGCTCGTGGCGTGGGCGCTGGCGCACGCCGAGCGCGCCCCCGACCTCCTGCGGGTGCGCGCGGGCGCCCCGCGCACGGCGGCCCGGCTCGCGGCCGGAGAGAGCGTGCGGGTCGGGTTCCTTGGAGGCTCCCTCACCGAGGCCGCGGGGTGGCGCCCGCTGGTGACCCGCACGCTGACCTCGCGAACCGACGGCAAGGTCCTGTGGAAGGCGGCCGGGCGAGCGTCCTTCGACTCGGTCGGCGATGCGGTGCGCCTGGTCCCCGACCTGCTGAACGAGGGGCCGCTGGACCTGGTGCTGCTGGACTGCGCCGTGAACGACCGCGCCAACGGCCGCTCGGAGCAGGAGTCCGTGCGTGGGATCGAGGGGGTCCTGTTCGGCCTGCGGCGCGCCAACCCGGCCTGCGAGCTGGTGCTCGTGCACCTCGCGGACGAGGCCAAGCTGGCCGCCCAGCGCCGGGGCGAGGTTCCCTACGAGCTGCGCGCCGCCGAGCGCGTGGCGGTGCGCCACGGCCTGGCCACCATCGAGGTCTCGCAGCGGGTGGGCTTTGGGATCGAGGTCGGCGAGCTCGACTGGGGCGCGGACTTCGGCGGCCTGCACCCCAGCGCCCGCGGCTACGGCATCTACGCGCGCCTGATCGAGTCGGCCCTCGACCGGCTGCTGTCTGGGGCCTCGGAGGGCGGTCCGCCCCGCGGAGTGAGCCCGGTGGACCGCGCGAGCTACGGAGGCTTCGAGCCGGTGGAGCTGGCGACGGCCCAGGACCTCGACGGCTTCCTCCTCGACCCGGCCTGGGCTCCGTCCGGACCCGGGGTCGGTGTGCGCGCCGACTTCGTGGGCGTGCCCGCCCTGGTGGCCGAGCGGCCTGGCGCGCGGCTCACGCTCCCGTTCGAGGGCTCGCAGCTGGCCGTGGTGGTCACCGCGGGTCCTGATGCCGGCGTCCTGGAGTGGCGCGTGGACGAGGGCCCCTGGGCCTCGCGGGACCTGTTCACCCGCTGGAGCAGGGGCCTGCACCTGCCATGGACCCTGGTCCTCGAGAGCGCGCTCGCGCCCGGCCCCCACCGGGTGGAGCTGCGCGTGGGGGCACCGCGCAACGCCGCCTCGAGCGGACACGCGGTGCGCATCTTCCGAGTGGCCCAGGGCACGGGGACCCGCGACTGAGTCGGGCGGCAGCGTCAGGGCAGGCTCCACCCCCCAGGCACCGCCAGCCCCGCCCAGGACCCTCCGGGCGGCAGCGGCCAGGTTTCCAGGCCTCAGAAGCCCCCCTCGAGGGGACGGGTGCGGAGGGAGGTCTGGAGGTGAGCCCATGCTCCTGACCCTCGTCCTACTGACCGCCGCCGTTGCCCCCTCGCTGCTCCTGAGCCTCGCCCTCGGCGCCGCGGATCGCCCCTGGCTTCCGGGCCCCACCCTCCGCTCCAGCGGCCCTCTGGGTCGCCCGACCGTGCGCGGCCCCCGCTCCCCGTGGATCGCTCCGGCACGCCGCGACGGCGCGGATGCCCTCGAGGAGCTGCGCTGGGTGCTGTGAGGCTCTCCCGGAGGATGAGGCTCTCCCGGAGGCAGAGGAGCGGTGAGACCCTTCTCCACCGATCGTGAGCTCCCCCAAGGGTCCCGCGCTCCGCGATGAGGAGCCCGGGATGCAGAACGGCCCCGGCCGCGCAGCGCGCGGCCGGGGCCGTTCCGTTCAGGCCTCGCAGGCCGTCAGCTCTTGACCTCGAAGTCGGCGTCCACGGGCTCATCGTCGGAGGACTCGCCCTGGGCCTCGCCCGCGGGCGGCGCCTGCTGCTCGGCCTGCTGGGCCTCGTAGACCGCCTGGCCGAGCTTCATGGCCTTCTGCGGGAAGGCGTCCAGCGCAGCCTTGAGGGCCTCCGCGTCGTTGCCGGCGGCCGCCGCCTCCAGCTCGGTGATCGCGGCCTCGATCTCGGCCTTGTCCTCCTCCGAGAGCTTGTCGCCATGCTCGCCCAGCTGCTTGCGGGTCTCGTGCACGAGCTGATCCGCCTGGTTCTTGCGCTCCACCTCTTCGCGGCGCGCCTTGTCGGCGTCCTTGTTCGCCTCGGCCTCGGCGCGCATGCGCTCGACCTCGTCGTCGCTCAGGCCCGAGTTGGCCTCGATCCGGATCGACTGCTCCTTGCCGGTCCCCTTGTCCTTGGCGCGGACGTTGAGGATGCCGTTGGCGTCCAGGTCGAAGCTGACCTCGATCTGGGGCGTGCCGCGCGGCGCGGACGGGATGTCCGAGAGGACGAAGTTGCCCAGCAGGCGGTTGTCCTTGGCGAACTCGCGGTCGCCCTGGAAGACCTTGATCTCCACCGAGGGCTGGTTGTCGGCCGCGGTAGAGAAGACCTGGCTCTTGCTCGTCGGGATGGTGGTGTTGCGCTCGACCAGCACGGTCATCACGCCCCCAAGGGTCTCGATGCCCAGGGACAGGGGCGTGACATCCAGGAGCTGGACGCCCTTGACCTCGCCGGCCAGGACCGCGCCCTGGATGGCCGCGCCGAGGGCCACGACCTCGTCAGGGTTGACCCCGCGGTTGGGGTCCTTGCCGAAGAGCGCCTTGACCGCCTGCTGGACCATCGGGATCCGGGTCGAGCCGCCGACCAGGAGCACATCGTCCACATCGCTGGGGCGCAGGCCGGCGTCCTCGAGAGCCTTGCGCACGGGGACCATCGAGCGCTCGACCAGGTCACCAACCAGGGCCTCGAACTTGGCGCGGGTCAGGGTCAGCGTGAGGTGCTTGGGCCCGCTGGCGTCCGCGGTGATGAAGGGCAGGTTGATGTCGCTCGACTGGGCCGAGCTGAGCTCGCACTTGGCCTTCTCGCAGGCCTCCTTCAGGCGCTGGAGGGCCATGGGGTCCTGGCGCAGGTCGACCCCGTGCTCCTTCTTGAAGCCCTCGGCCACGTGGTTGACGAGCACCTCGTCGAAGTCGTCGCCGCCCAGGTGGGTGTCGCCGTTGGTCGCGAGGACCTCGAACACGCCGTCCCCGATGTCGAGCACGGAGATGTCGAAGGTGCCGCCGCCGAGGTCGTAGACCGCGACCTTGCCCTCCTTCTTCTTGTCGAGTCCAAAGGCAAGGGTCGCCGCGGTGGGCTCGTTGATGATGCGCTCGACCGTGAGCCCGGCAATGGTGCCAGCGTCCTTGGTCGCCTGGCGCTGACTGTCGTTGAAGTACGCCGGAACGGTGATCACCGCGCGGTCGACCTTCTCGCCCAGGTAGGCCTCGGCGGCCTCCTTGAGGGCCGAGAGGACCAGCGCGCTGATCTCGGGCGCGCTGTAGTTCTTGTCGCCCACCTCGACCTTGACCAGGTCCTGCGGCCCGCCGACCAGCTTGTAGGGCACCGTCTTCTCCTCGGCGGCGACCTCGTGGTGGCGACGCCCCATGAAGCGCTTGATGGAGGCGATGGTGCGGGTGGGGTTGGTCACTGCCTGGCGCTTGGCGGCGGCGCCAACGAGGCGCTGGTCGTCCCCGGTGAAGGCCACGACGCTGGGCGTGGTGCGGTTGCCCTCGAGGTTCGTGATGACCACGGGCTCGCCGCCCTCGAGGACGGCCACCACGGAGTTCGTGGTTCCCAGGTCGATGCCGATGATCTTGGAGTTGCTCATGGATGCTCGGGCCCGGGGCGCCGGGCACGCTCCACGGTTCGCAAGCACCGTGCCACCGCCCTGGAGGGCCCGGAGGGGCTCTGGAGCCCGCATCCACCGCCACAATGGCAGCCTCCGCGCGGCGTCGAGAACGGCCCTGCCACCGTGGCAGCCTGGCTGCCGGAGAGGGCCCAGCACCCCACCCGAGTGAGCTCGCGTGGCGCCTCCCGACGCCCCCGCCTAGCCCTTCGGAGGGGTGAGACCGTACTCCTTGATCTTTCGGTACAGGGTCCGCTCGCCGATGCCCAGGACCCGGGCGGTCCGCTCGCGGTTGCCCTCCATCAGCTCCAGGTTGGCGGCGATCAGCGCCCGCTCCACGTCGTCCAGCGAGCGCCCAGCCAGCTCGAAGCCCCCGCCTCCGGAGCCGCCTCGGGCGGCGCGGATGGTGTCGGGGACATCCTCGAGGCCGATGGTGCTGCCCCCGCAGAGCAGGACCATGTTCTCCACGGCGTTGCGCAGCTCGCGCACGTTGCCGGGCCAGTCGTGACGGGCCAGGACCGCGCGGGCCTCGGCCGAGATCCCGGTCACCGGGCGCCCGTGCTCGGCGGCGAAGGTGGAGATGAAGTGATCCAGCAGGAGCGGCAGGTCCCCCACGCGCTCGCGCAGGGGCGGCAGGTCCAGGGTCACCACCTGCAGGCGGAAGAGCAGGTCCTCGCGGAAGGTCCCCTCGCTCACCATCTGGCGCAGGTCCCGGTTGGTCGCCGCCACCAGGCGCACGTCCACCTTGCGGGCCTCGTGACCGCCGACCTGCACGACCTCGCGGGTCTCCAGGACGCGCAGCAGCTTGGCCTGGGTGGTCAGGGGCATGTCGCCCACCTCGTCCAGGAACAGCGTGCCCCCGTCCGCATAGGCGATGCGCCCCACCTTGTCCGCGATCGCCCCGGTGAAGGCGCCGCGCTTGTGGCCGAACAGCTCGGACTCGATCAGCCCCTCGCTCATCGCGGCGCAGTTGACCGCCACGAAGTTCGCCTTGGCGCGGCCGCTGGAGCGGTGGAGCGCGCGCGCCACGAGCTCCTTGCCGGTCCCGCTCTCCCCCAGCACGAGCACGGTCGCGTGAGTCGGAGCCACCTGGGAGATCATCTGGAAGATGCGCTGCATCTGCGGCGAGTGCCCCAGGATCCCCTCGAGGCCGAAGCGCTCGTCGAGCTGACGGCGCAGCTCCATGTTCTGGCGCTGCAGCTCCTCGTGGTCCGCCAGGAGGCGCGCGCGCTCGACGGCCCGCGCGATCTTGGCGCGCAGCTCGGGCAGGTTGACCGGCTTGGCGATGTAGTCCTCGGCGCCGTGGCGCATGGCGTCCACGGCCGTCTCGATGGAGGCGTGCCCGGTGATCAGCAGGACCGGAGTGTTCGGATGCAGGCTGCGCGACTCGCGCAAGAGGTCGAGGCCGGAGATGCCGTCCATCTTGAGGTCGGTGAGCACCACGTCGAAGGCCTGCTCGCGCAGCGCTTCCAGGGCCTCACCGCCACCGTGGACCACCGTGCACTGGTAGTCCTCCAGCTCGAGGGCGTCCTGGAGGCTCTCGGCGTGGGCGACATCGTCGTCCACGATCAGGATGCGAGCGGGGCTGGGTTCGGTCATGCGGGCTCCTCGACGGCGCTGCGGGCGCCAGTGACTTCCTGAACCAGGGGCAGGGTGATGGTGAAGCTGGTGCCGCGGCCCTTCTCGCTGACCACGCCGATGGTCCCCTCGTGCTGCTCCACGATGCGCCGCACGGTGGAGAGGCCGAGGCCCGTGCCCTCACGCTTGGTGGACCAGTACAGGTCGAAGCACCGCTCGAGCTCGTCGGGGTCCATGCCGATCCCCGTGTCCGTGATCTGCAGCTCCGCCCGCGGCCCCGTGCGGCGCACCTGGACGATCAGCTCGCCCCCGCCCGGCATGGCCTGGCGCGCATTCACGAGCAGGTTGATCAGCACCTGCCGCAGCACCCCGCCGTCCATCAGGACCAGGGGCAGGCCCGACTCGATGTCGGTCAGCACGCGGATCTCGTGGGCCAGGTGCTCGGGCTCCATGAAGTCCAGGACCTCGCGGACGAGCTCGCCCAGGTCCCCCGGCTGGCGGTTCACGACCCCGCCTCGCGCGTAGCGGAGGAAGTCCTCGAGGATGCCCTCGAGCCGGCTCACCTCGCGCTGCAGAGTCTGCACGCGGCGGGTGACTCGACGCGCGCGCGGGTCCTGGTCGGCCGCCTTCGCGAACTCCTCCTCGAGCAGCGTCAGGTTGATCGCCATGGTCGAGAGCGGGTTCTTGATCTCGTGGGCCAAACCGCGCGCCAGGCGCGTGAGCAGCTCCTCGCGGTCCGCCGCGGGGCGGGGGGCGTCGAAGGTCGAGTCGCTCACGGGATCAGTCGGTCGAGGGCAGGTCGCGGCACGCGACTCCCGGCCCAGAGGGGCCCGGCTGCACGCCCCTGTGGGACGCGGTCGCGACTCGATAGGCTAGCGGGCACCCTGGGTCGGCTGCCTGCCGACGGGCCCCGAGCCCGTCGCTCCCGCGGCCCGGCCCCAAGGAGCCGCCGTGGAGCCCCCCCGCACTCTCACCCTGGCCGACGCGCCCAACCCCGCGCCCGAGGTCCTCGCTGAGGCAGCCCAGGCCCTGGCCGCGGGCCAGGTGGTCGTGGTCCCCACCGAGACCGTCTACGGCCTCGCCGTGCGCGCGGACGACCCCGCCGCCCTCGAGCGCCTGCGCACCATCAAGGGACGCAGAGAGGGGCACGCGTTCACCTGGCACGCGGGCGATCCGCGTCAGGCCCTGGAGGGCATGGAGCTGCCGGCGTGGAGCGCTCGCGTCGCCGCTGCGCACTGGCCCGGCCCCCTGACCCTCGTACGCCGTGGAGCCCCTCGGGCCCTCGATGAGGTCGTGCAGGACGGCTGGCTGGGCGTCCGCGTGCCCCAGCACGCCGGCCTGGCCGCCCTGTTGGACCTCGTGGACTTCCCCGTGGTCGCCACGAGCGCGAACCCCACGGGTCAGCCGCCGGCGGCCGATGCGGCAGGCGCCGCCGCGGGCCTCGCCTTTCCTCCGGCCCTCGTGCTGGATGGCGGGCCTGCCCGCGAGGGCCGCGGCTCGACGGTCGCGCGCGCAGGCGTGGGCTGCCTCGAGCTCCTCCGCGAGGGGCCCCTCTCCCTCGCGGACCTGCGCGCTGCCGGTGGCCTGCGGATCGCCATGGTCTGCACGGGAAACACCTGCCGCTCTCCCATGGCGGAGGCGCTCACCCGAGGCCTGCTGGCGCGCGCCCTTGGCGTCGCAGACCCCGCCACCTTCGGCTTTGGCGTGCAGTCGGCAGGCGTGACGGCCTGGGACGGCGGCCGCGCGAGCGAGTACGCGCAGGAGGCGGTCGCGGAGCAGGGCCTCTCACTCGCCGAGCATCGCTCGCGCGCGGCCACTCTCGAGCGCCTGGAGGAGGTCGACCGCGTCTACTGCATGACCCGCTCCCATCGCGCGTCGCTGCTGCAGGCCCTTCCGCCGGGCCGCGGGCCGACCGTCGAGCTGCTGTCCCCCGCGGGCGAGGATGTCCCCGATCCGTTCGGCGGCTCGCTCGGCCTCTACCGACAGACACGCGACGCCATCCAGGCCTTCCTCGAGGCGCGCCTCTCCGAGTGGGTCTGAGCGGGGCGTACGCCCCCAGCCAGCGGCTCCTTGGTGAGGCCACCCAGGGTCAGCGCTCTGCGAGACTCGCCAGCGCGCGCTCGCGCAGGCGCTCGAAGGCCTCCGGCGCGTAGGAGGCCGCGCGCAGGCCCGCGCGCGTCTCGAGCAGCGGGGGACAGAGCCGGAGCGCCTCGCCCAGGGCCGCCAGGGCGAGCTCGCCCAGCCCCGCGGCCTCTGCGGCGAGGGCCACCTGCAGGTGGCGCACGGGCAGCCTGGGCCGCAGCTCGGCCGCGCGGCTGAGGGGGTCCAGGGCCTCCTTGGCCTGGCCTCCGATCAGGAGTCCGAGTCCGCGCGCCACCGCGCCGGTTCCCTCGAGCTCGGCCTCGAGCGCAGCCAGCGCGGGCTCGCCCGGGCAGAGGGTGCGCGCCTCGGCAAGGGCCTCGTCGCGCGCGCGACCTCTGGGCCTCGCCTCCCCGAGGTCGCTCGCCCCCGCGTCGCGCGCGCGGAGCCCCTCGTAGGCCTCGCGCCCGCGCCGCACGGCCGCCACGCCCTCCACCCGCGCATGCCCCGCCCCGTCGAGCAGAACAAGCCACGGCGAGGGTAGGCCACGCCCCGAGCCGCGCAGCCAGGCGAGGTTCGCCGGCAGCCACGACAGGACCTCCGCGCCGCGCGCCGCCGGGCGGTGCACGATCCACGGATCGCGATCGGTGAGAGGCCGGTCCACCGGCGGGAGGTGCGCCCCCTCGGCAACGAAACGCGCGGCCAGCCCCGCCGGGGAGTCGAGGCCAAGGCCCGCCAGCGCCTCCGCCAGCGGCCCGTCCGCGGGGAACCGCGCGGCGTCGAGGGCCGGGCAGGCATCCGCACCGACCAGCACCCACTGGGTGCCGTACTGGAAGATCCCGCTCCACGGGAACGCGGCCGCGAACGCTCCCACCACCGCGCGTGCGGTGGCCGGAGGCAGGGCGTGGGGCGGCACCCACTGGCACAGCACACCGCCCGGCGCCAGGGCCCGGCGCGCAAGGCCGTAGAACTCCTCTGTGTAGAGGTGCACGGCCCCGGGGGCGTCCGGCAGGAGGGGCTCCATGGTGATGAGATCGAATGCGCCCGGCCGGCGCGCAAGGGCGTGGCGGCCGTCGCCGGTCTGCACCGCGACGCGCGGGTCCTTGAGCACGCCCCCGTTGACCGCGGTGAAGTGGTGCGCCTGGGCCAGCACCTCCGGCGCCAGCTCGAGGACCTCGAGGGACTCGACCTCAGGGTGCCGTGCGAGGGCGCCCGCGGTGGTCCCCGTGCCGAAGGCCAGCACGGCCGCGCGCCGCGGCGCGGGATGCAGCAGCGCTGGCAGGTGTCCGAGCGCGCGCATGTAGGCGTAGTCCGGCCCGGTGGCCGTGGCTCGGAAGGCGTCCGTGAGGAGCGTGCGCTCGTCGCGCACCCGGTCATGCACGACCGTCACCGCGAAGGCGCGTCCCTCGGCCCGGGCGAGCACCTCGAACTCGGGCCGCGAGAGAGCCGGGGTGCGGGCGCTGGGCGCACCGAGCGCCACGAGCAGCGCCGCCGCGAGGCCGGAGAGGAGGCCGGGGCCGCGGACCCGACTCGCGAACGCGAGGGCCGCGGCGGCGATGAGAGGAGCGGCCAGCAGTCCGCTCACCCCGAGAGGCCCCATGCCCCACCACAGCAGCGGCAGGGCGAGGCCCAGGGAGCCGAGCACCTCCGCCCGCAGCAGGTCCCCCAGCACGCGCCCGCGCTCGCCGGCGACGGCGCGGTGCGTGAGAGGCACGATCGCTCCGAGTGGTGCGAGGGGAAGCGCGAGCAGCAGCGCCCCGGGGATCCCGCCCAGCTCCTCGGCCAGCTCATGCAGCGCGGGCAGGGACCAGGCAAGGGCCGCGAGGGCCGAGGTGCCGAGGGCCAGGTGGGGTCCCCTGCGGCCGCGCGGGAAGAGGCGCGGCAGGAGCAGCGCGCCGAGGCCGAGAGAGGTGAGGCCCGCGCCGAAGGCCGCGGTGCGGTCCGCGTGCATGGCGCCGAGGTCGAGGGCCGCGAGCCGCAGGAGCACCGCCTCGGCGACCAGGGTCCAGGCCGTGGCCACCGCCACGAGCAAGCCGCCCTCGCGCAGGGTGAGGGCGTCCTCAGTCGGCTCGCCGAGCGGGGCCTGCCCCTCGGAGCGGGGCGCGGGGCCCTTCGCCAGCGCGAGGAGGCTGGCGAGGAGCCCGGCGCCCCCGGCGGTCAGAGTGAGTCCCAGGGTCCCCGCCCGCGCCGCCGCGGCCTCGGCGGGCCCGACCAGCGTGAGGAGGCCGCCAAGGAGGCTGGCCGACCAGAGCAGGCCCACGCCGGCCGCGCCACCCCGCACGAGCGGCGGCAGGAATGCGCCCTGGGCGAGGGCGCACAGGAGGCACGCAGGCCAGACCCAGGATCCCGACCCAACGCTGACCCCGACCGCCACGGCGCCCAGCGCTGCCAGGATTCCGAGGCCCGCGAGGCGCGGACCGGGCGCCAGGGACGAGCGGCCCGTCATCCAGGCGCCCGCGGCCCAGGCCGCGACCCAGAGCCCGAGCACGAGGGCCGCCCCTGCACCGGCTCCGGCAGCAAGGTCCCCGGCCGTGAGCGCCATGCGCTGGGCCACGAGCCCCGCTCCCCCGGAGGCCGCTGCGGCGAGGGCGTGGAGGACGCCGGCCGGCGCGATCCGGGGCCTGGACGCGGCCGCGCCGCGGCCGGCCTGCGCGCGAGTGCGGCCTTTGGGCGCCTCCGCGCGGTCACCCGGCGCCTCCGCGCGGAGGCTCATGCCTGCGCTGCGGCGTGCAGGGCCGCGTGGGCCTCGGCGGGCTGGGCGGCCCCGAGCACGGCGTCACGGACGGCGGCGTCCCCGAGGACCCGGGCCACCTCGGCCAGGGTGCGGATGTGCAGCATCTTCTGCTCGGCGGGGATCAAGAGCAGCACCACCAGGCGCGTCGGCAGGCCGTCGATGGCGTCGAAGTCGAGGGTCGCGCCTTCGGGGACCACGCCCAGGGCGCCCACCACCTGGGAGAGGCCCGGCACGGTGGCGTGGGGAACGGCGAGGCCCTCCTCCATTCCCGTGGACATGGACCGCTCGCGATCCTCGACGAGCTCCCGCACGGAGGCCTCCAGCTCTGGCGCCAGCTGGTCGGCCTCCACCAGCGCCTCCACGAGGAGCCTGACGGCGTTCCACTTGTCGCCGGGGTCGAAGCCCAGGCGGATGGCCTGGGCGGGGATGAGCTCGTGCAGCTGCATGGAGGCGCCCGCGGGCCGTGGACCCGCGGGCGGAGCGTAGGCTCAGGCCGCCGCGGAGCCCTTCTTGGCTCCGAGCACCCGGCCGAGCGCGATGGCCACGAAGGCCACGCCGCCCGAGAGGAGCGCGCCCATCTTCGCCTGGCCCTCGAGGCCGGGGTCGATCTTGCCGAAGGCGGCACCCGCCACGAAGAGCGCGACCGTGAGCCCCAGGGCCGCGATCAGGGCCGCGAGGAAGAGGTCCTTCACGTTCATGCCGTTCGGCAGGGGGAAGCCGAGGATGCGGGCCAGCATGCCCAGGCCCACGATCCCGATGGTCTTGCCCGCCACGAGGGAGGCCAGGATGACCCAGGTCATGGGACCCATGGTGGACAGCTCCACGCCGGCGTTGCCCATGGCGAAGAAGAACAGGCCGAAGTCGACGAAGACCTTGGTCTGGTGCTCGTAGTTCTCGAGGGTCGAGTGGCCGATGCCGAGATCGGCGGCCGTCTCCTCACCCATCTTCGCGACCTCGTCCTCAGCGCTGAACAGGCCGGTGTCCCGGCGCGGCGGCGGCAGGAACGGCACGATCGGGACGAGGGCCAGGGCGGGGTGCAGGTGGGCCAGCATCAGGCCGCACCACGAGACGGTGCCGGCCACGAAGATGTAGGGCGACCACGCCTTGACGCCGTACTTGCGCAGGGCGAAGGCCAGGGCCATGCCGGCCACCACGAGGCCCAGATACTCAGGCTTGGCCGGGTTGGCCGGGTCCCCGTAGAAGATCGCGATGATGACCAGGCCGATGGCGTCGTCGGCCACGGCCAGCAGCAGCAGGAAGTTGATGGCCGGGTGTCCCGCGCCGAACACCGCGCGGGCCACGAGCCAGGCGAGGGCGATGTCGGTCGCCGTCGGGATGCCCCAGCCCTTCAGGTGGTCGCCCCAGTTGGCCTCGGTCGCGCCGAAGCCCTCCATCCCCACCAGGGCCATGGCGAGGAAGAAGACCCCCACCGGCCCGGCCACGCCGCCAATGGTGGCGATAAGGGGATTGACCGCCTTCTTGGGCGGGTTGAGGGAGCCGCCGGGGAGGCAGGCCTCGGTGATCTCCTTCGCCGCGATCCCGAAGAAGAACACCATGAAGATGTCGTTGATCAGGAACTTCAGGGTCAGGTGGTGACCGAAGACCGTGAGGTGCCCCGGGACCTGCCAGACGTCGTCGCCGTGCCCGGCCCCGAACCAGTGGTGGTACCACTCGGGGGAGAGGTTGGCGGCGAGCAGGGCGCAGACGACCCCCGCGATGAGCGGGATCGAGAACTCCTGGAG
>JBDQFW010000078.1:0-13724 GCA_040265735.1 Planctomycetota bacterium
CGCTCGGGCTCAAGTGTCCCCTCGGGCAGCACCTCCAGCAGCCGTCGGCGCGTGTAGTTAGACACGCTGATGAGGCTCGAGAAGCGGCTGTAGGCCTGCCGGGCGCGCGCGCGGTGGCGCGGCGAGAGCACCGGCTGCACGGTGTAGGTCCCGTGTCCCGTGGCCACGCAGGGCTTGCCCGCGAGCCGCGCGCCGTCGACTCCGATCAGGGAGTGCGGGTAGTCCTTGATCGCGTGCACAAGGTCGACACCGCGGGCGGCGCGCCACACGCTCCAGGTCCCCAGGGCACGCCAGACGCCGAAGCGCGCCGGCGTCATGTAGTAGAAGTAGTCCGGCGGGAGGGCGACCTGGACGGGCCAGTCCCTCGGCACGAGGGCGGAGGTCGGGCGGTGCTTGCGCGCGAGCAGGATGCGCGGCTCCAGCTCGGGACGCAGCGCCTGACAGGCCGAGATGAGCCCCATCGCATAGCGCCCGACCCCGTCTAGGTCCGAGAGCGAGTCGGTGAGGTAGAGGACCCTCATGCGGCCTCCCCCATCCAGGCCAACAGACGCCGGGCACGCGCGTCCCAGGTGTGGCGCGGCGCCTCCGCGCGAAGCGCCGCGGCCATGGCCGCGCGCTCTTCCGGACGGGCGAGAAGGTCACGGATCGCGGCCGCAAGGGCGCTGGGGTCCTCGGGCGTGACGAAGCGCGCCTGATCCTCCGTGAGGACCTCGCGCAGGCTCGGCAGGTCGCTGACCACCAGGGGAAGCCCCATCGCCATGGCCTCGAAGACCTTGAGCGGCGAGGTGTAGCGCGCGCTGATGGCAGGGGTGCTGCGGTTGGGGACCACGGTGAGATCCGCGGCCGCCAGGTACAGGGGAGCCTCGGCGGGAGGCTGAAAGCCCTCGACACGCACGCCGGCAACCCCGGCGGCCTGCCGCCGGAGGGCCTCTACATCGGCGTCCATCCCGCCCACGATCAGGACCTGCACGCCGGTGAGCTCTCGCGTGGCCTCCACGAGCACGTCCACGCCCTTCCAGCGCAGCAGCCCGCCGAAGTAGACCACCAGCGGCTGGTCCGGACCCACCCCCAGTCGAGCCCGCGCCTCGGCCCTGGAAGGCGCCCTGGCGAAACGCTCCGCCTCGTAGCCATCGTGGGCCACGAGGATGCCCTCCGCCGGCACGCCCATGGCAGTGAGGTCCTCGGCAACTCCGCCGCTGATCGCCACGACGCGCGCGCCCGCACCGACCGCCCGCAGCAGAGCGTTCCGGCGCACGGCGTGCCCCGGGACCCGGTGCACCTCGACGAACAGGCCTGGGCGCCCCGCGAGGCGCCCTGCGACCTCGGCCTCTCGGGTGTAGACACGCGTCGCGGGGTCCAGCCTCCGGGCGCGCCGCACCGCGGCCGCGGCGAAGGAGAACTCCTGCAGGCGCGCGGGCACGAACTGCAGCGGGCGCGGGACGAGGTCGATCCAGTCCACGCAGGGCAGCGCCTCAACCGCCGGACGGGCCCCTCGGGGGACCCCGTACCGGTCCAGGAGCTGGGCCGTCTCCATGCCCGGAGTGCCGCGCCGTCGCGCGTGTAGGAGCAGGGTTTCGGCACCCGCACGCGCGAAGGCCCCCGCGCACTGCGCCACCTGGAGGGACTGGGCCCGCTGGCTCGGCATGCGCGCGTTGGCGATCAGGGCCACGGGCGGGGCCTCGCTCACTCGCCGCCTCCTCCGTAGCCGAGGCGCTCGAACAGGTCGAGCTCGGCATCCCGTGGCGAGCGCTCGATCACATCGGAACGCAGGGGCATGCGCGCCTCCAGGGCGCGCAGGGCATCCCAAGCGGGTGCGGCCCGCTCGGCGGCCCCGGGCAGCAGCGCCAGGTTCTGGGTCTCCGCCGGGTCCACCTCGAGGTCGAACAGGCGCACGGTCAGGGCGTCACGCTCGGAGGCGGGCCGCCGCCACCAGGCCGCCCAGTGATCCGGCTCCAGGAAGGAGCACGCGTCGTGGGGCCCCTCGACCAGGTCGCAGGAGAGGCCCGCGGCCCCTTCGCTCCGGCCGGGGACCCGCTGCGCCGCCACTACGAGCTTCCAGCGGCCGTCGGTCACGGCCTGGAAGGGGCCGTTCAGGCTCGAGGACCAGGGGCGCACCTGCTCCAGCTCCCCCCGGGCGACCGGCACGAGCGAGGTGCCGTCCACGGCGGCCCAGATGCGGTCCTGCACCTCGGGGGCCTCCGAGCGCGGATCGAGGCCCGCGGCCTCGAGGTCCAGGGCGCTCTCCAGCGGCGCGAGCCCCGCAAGGTCCAGAAGCGTCGGCACGAGGTCCACCTGGTCGACGCGCACCGCGACCTCGCCCGCGGGCAGGCGTGACGGGTAGCGGATCAGCAGGGGGATGCGCAGGTTCTCCTCGACCATCCAGTTGTGCTCCCACAGGCCGTGCTCGCCCAGGGACTCGCCGTGGTCGCTGGTGACCACGAGGATCGTGTCGTTGAGCAGGCCGAGGCGCTCGAGCTCGGCGACCAGCAGGCCGATGTCACGGTCGGCGCGCACGATGCCTCCGCGGTAGGCATCGCGGATGAAGCGCGCCTTCCCCGAGGTCAGCTCCTCGTCCCCGCGCATGAGGCGCTTGAGCTGCTCGGTGTTCACGCCGGCCGGCTGGAAGGCCGGGCTCTCGGGGTCGCACAGCTCGAGGCAGGTGTAGTCCGTGTGGGTGCTGTACAGGTGCACGAGCCCCATGAACCGCCGGCTCGCGTGCTCCCGCAGCCAGTCGATGGTGCGATCCACCACATAGCTGCTCCCCCCGTGCTGGGCGGCCTTGGAGCCGAACAGCCACGGCACCAGGCGCGAGCGGAACTCGCTCCAGGGATCGTGCAGGTCGACCAGCCCGTGCCCCACGAGCGCCTCGGTGTACTGATCGATGCCCTGCAGCAGGCCCGAGCCCTGGCTCACCGTGCCGGTCATGAACGCGGCAGTGGCAAAGTCCCCCTCCTCGAGGCGCGTCCCGTCGGCGCGCGCGTGCCCCTGCAGCAGCACCGCAAGGGTCGCGTTGCGGCCCATCTGCACGCCCGGCTTCATCATGATCAGCCCGTGACGCCGCGGCAGCTTCCCCGTCAGCAGCGAGCCGAAGCTGGTCCAGGTGAAGGGGGCCTGGGCCCGCGCCGCGGTGAACACGGCGCTCTCCTGGGCGAGGGCGTCCAGGTGCGGCGTCTTCAGCGTGGGGTCCCCGCGGAAGCCGAACATGTCGTGACGCAGGGCGTCGACCACGACCACCAGGACGTTCGGCAGGTCGCGGTTGCGCGGGTTCAGGACGCCGCGCTCGGAGCTCTCCGCGAGCGACCGCTGGAGGAGCGCCCCCGTGACGGGGAGCACCAGCACGGCCACCACCGAGGCCACCCGGAGGGGCCGCGGGGAGCGCCGGCGAAACCACCCGACCGACCGGCCCGCCAGCTGGCCGGCGAGGAGGAGGACCGCGGCGAGGAAGAGGCGGCCGGGGTGCAGGAAGGGAGCCCCTGGCAGGATGAGCTGGCGCGCCCACCAGATCGCCAGGAGCCCGGCCCACAGGCCAAGCAGCGCCCCGAGCAGCCGCTCATAGCGCGCGACCATGCGCTGTCGGCGCAGCAGCGGGTGCGCAACGAGGCCCGCCAGAGCCCCCAGCACCATGCCCCCCCAGCAGTAGTGCGTGAACCCGACCAGCCACGCGACGATCAGATCCAAGCCTCGCGCCGTGGAGAAGGCGCCCAGCTCGAGGGCTCCGTCCAGGCCCAGCGCGCTCACCTGGTACACGAACGCGCTCGGATCGACGCCCGCGGCGCTCAGGCCCCCCTCGAGGCCCATCGCCACCAGGCCCGCGATGGCCCCCGCGCTGACGCCCGCGCGCACGGAGGTCAGGGGTCCGGGGGAAGGCTCGGACGCAGGGGACATGAGGGCCATCCTAGGGACTCGCGAGGCGCCGAATCGACGCTCCCGCATGGGATCGGCACGCCCCGACAGCAGCCCTGAGCCGGCTTGGTGGCGCAGCCCTGAGCCGTTCTGGCAATCCAGCCCGAGCCCCTCTGGCGATCCAGCCCGAGCCGCTCTGGCAGTCCCGCCGTGAGCCGACCTCCGCGCGCCTCGCCATGGGCTGCTGGCGGCCGCGGGAGTCCAGACTGGCCCTGGCCGCCCCGCAGCGCCTAGCGGCCGCGCTCGCCTCGCAGGAGCAGCCCCACCAGCTTGCGCCGCTGCTCCCCGCGCAGGAATCGAACGACATCGGGCGAGGCCGGCCGCACAGGCCGCCGCAGCGCCGCGGCAAGGTAGCCCGCCAGCTGGGCGACCCCGGAGAGGACGAAGGGGCGCTCCCGCATGCGGTAGACCACGGCCACCAAGGCGAAGAGCGGGTGGTAGCCCAGCAGCCAGTTGTTCCACCCCCGGCGGAAGCGCAGGTGGAGCACGCCGCCCCGGCCGCTGATCACCTGGCCCTGGTGCGTCACGGGGAGCTCGCGGAGAGTCCGCGTTGCCCAGCCCGCGGCGCGCACCTCGAGCTCCACCAGCGAGTCCTCGCCGCCGCTCGCCACGGGGCGGAAGCCCCCGGTGGCCTCGAAGGCCTCACGTCGAAAGAGCTGCACCGCCCCGGCCACCGAGTCCACGGCGTTGTCGTGGAGCACGCGCTTGCCGTCGTACTCCTCCCAGATCTGACCGCCCGCCAGCCCAAGCCGCGGCTCCTTCGAGAACGCCTCCAGCATGTGCTCGAAGTGGTGCGGCTCGAGGATCACATCGGCGTCCAGGACGCCGATGAACTCCTCCTCGAGGGCGCCGAGCTCGCGGAGGCCGCGCTGGAGTGCGTAGGCCTTGGACGCGAAGTCCCGCTCGGCGCCCCCCTCCTCGCGGGCGAGCGCGAGCCACGGCGCCCGCGCGGCGGCCTCCGCGACCAGGTCGTCCGTTCCGTCCGTGGATCCGTCGCTGACCACCACCCACCGGGTGGGAGTCACGGTCTGCCCGAGGACGGACTCCAGCGTACGGCCGATCTTCGAGGCCTCGTTGCGGGCCGCGGTGATGAGGGCGATGCGGGGCGGGGTGGTCACGGTCGCTGCGCTCCTGCAAGGGTCCACGAGACGCGCTGCGGGGTCTGGCCCACCTGGATCGCGCGACGCGGGACGGCGTAGCGAAGTGAGCCGGGCGCGCCGCACGCCTCCTCCTCCACGCGCAGCCCCGCGTCGCTCGCGGTGAAGGTGCGCACGACCTCAGGAAGCGCGCTGCGCTTGCCGTCCCGCCAGGACGCGCGCGCGCGCACCCGCACCCCGCCCTCAACGGGCTCGAGGCTCGCGGCACGATCGAACGCGGTGGACACCCGCGGCCCGGCGAAGGCCGCCAGGCCCCGCAGGCCGTAGGCCGCCAGGGGCCCGAGCGAGGCGCTGAGGCCTCTCCCCCGGTAGGCGTTGCGCGCCAGCCAGGTGGTGAAGCGCGCCTCGGAGCCGTTCGCACGGAGGCCGCGCAGGGCCGAGGGCGGGCCAACCCGTGCGGTCCACTCCCCATCCTGGTGCGCCCCCAGGCGGCAGCGCTCGAGCAGCTCCTCGGCTCCGGACTCCCCCTCGCACTGCGCGTCGTCACGCCAGGCCCCCACCACGCGCACGAGCCCCGCCCCCGCGGGGCTGCCGTGGTAGAGGTTCCCGGGCGGGCGCGCGCCGCGCACCCAAGCCGTGACGCCGCCGCCGTCGAGGCGCGCCAGCTGGGCGTCCCGGAAGAGGCGCACCCGAGGCTCCTCCACCTGCGGCGCAGGCCGGTCCCACGCCCGATCCAGCGCGGGAAGCGCGCGCGCCGCCCAGGAGGCGTGGCCCGCCCAGAAGAGGGGGCACTGGTAGCTCGGGCTCCGGCCGCTCCCGGGCAGGTGGCTCCGCGGAGCGCCATCCGGCCCCAGGTGAGCCGCCCACGCGCGCCAGCTGGCACGCAGGGGGGCCTCGCAGTCCGTCCGGCCCAGCCGCTCGGCGCCCACCGCGAGCGCGTACAGATCGAAGGGGTGGCTGGCCACCTCGTAGGTCGCGCCCCAGTACCAGGGCTTGGCCTCCACGAGGCCGGGCTTGATCCCGTCCGGCCCCACCAGCCCCACGAGGAAGTCGAGACCGCGGTCGAGTTGACCACGCCAGGGGCCGGAGGCCGGGTCGAGCCCTGCACGCTCGAGCGCGAACGCGAGGAACCCGGTGACCCGCGACTGGTAGAACGCGGACACATCGCTCGCGCCGGGATGCCCCGCCCCGAGCTCTAGGGGGTGGTAGGGAACGCTGCCGTCGGGCCGCGTGAGGCCGTCCAGGATCCTCGCGCCCTCGCGCACCGTCAGCTCGAGCACCTCGTGACCCGAGAGGCTGTGGGCCTGCGCGACGCCCGTGAGCGCCCAGGCCTTCTGGGCGGGGATGCCCTTGTCGAGCACGCAGTAGCGCAGATAGGTCTGGGCTCCCAGCACGGAGGCGCGCGCGAAGGCCTCGCGCTCCTTGGGGTCCAGGCGGTCCCCGAAGACCTGCACCACCTCGGCCAACGCGTCGCTGCAGGCGCCGCCGTCGATGACCGAGTTGGAGCAGTTGTAGGGGTCGTGGCGGCCAGGCCGGAAGGTGAAGCAGGTGCTCTCCCCCTCACGCTCCAGTCGAGACACGAGGCGGCGCGCCTGCTGTCGCGCCACGCCCAGCAGCTCGTCCTGATTGGCGTCTGGATCGAGCCGCGCAAGGCTGCAGGCCAGGACGGCCGCTCCGGCGCTCTTGCCGGTGTGCTCGATGCGGTGGAAGGGACAGACGATGGCCCCCTCCGCATCGCGGAGGGAGAGCATCCACCCCAGGACCCGCCTGAGGGGCTCGACCAGCTCGCGCCGGACGGGAGTCGCCGCGGCTCTCATTGCAGCAGGAACCTCCCCCAGGCCCGCAGGAGCGGAAGTGCGGGCTCGGCGGGCGCCCCCCGCAGCCTGCGCACGAGGCCGCCCAGCAGGTGATCGAGCAGGCTCCACGAGGTGCAGGCCTTCACCAGCGGCACGGCCAGCAGACCGAAGTGCTTGCGGTGGTAGCGCAGCCGGTCGCGATGCCAGTGGCTCGCGAAGTCGGGCAGCTGCGAGGTGGAGCTGCCGGTGTGGTGCACGACTCCGACGGAGGCGAGGTAGCGGATGCGATCGCCGCGACGAGCCATGCGCGCGCACAGGTCGGCGTCGTTGAAGAACAGCGCGAGGTCCTCGTCGAAGCCGCCGAGCTCCTCCCAGACCGCGCGCCGCACCAGAAAGCAGGCCGCCGGAGGCTGAGGGCAGTCCTGGTCGACCTCCAGGTCCCGCCCGCGGCAGAACCAACGCCTCAGCTCGGGGCTGTTCGGCCACCAGCGCTCGAGGGGCGTCCCGAAGAACAGGGGCGACCAGAACCCGGGGTGATCCATGAGCGCCGCCTGGGTCGAGCCGTCGGGGTGCAGCAGGCGCGGCGCCACGGCGGCCAGGGTCGCGTCCCCCTCGAGGGCAGCCACGAGCACGGCGAGCTCGTCCCCGCGCAGCTCGCAGTCGGGATTCAGGAGCAGCAAGAACTCTCCTCGCCCGAGGCGGGCTCCCTGGTTGACCGCGGGCGCGTAGAGGGTGTTCGTTCCGTTGCGCACGAGCTGCACGCCGGGGAACTCGGCAGCCACCATGTCCGCGCTCCCGTCCGCGCTGGCGTTGTCCACGACCACGACGTTGCAGGCCGCCGTGCCGCGCGCCTCGCCGCCTCCCTCGAGGAGCCCCGACAGGCAGGTCCGCAGGTGGTCGCGCACGTTCCATGACACCACCACCACATCCACCGAGGTGCTCACGGACGGGGCCCCTCCATGAGCGCAACCAGGCGCCCCATCAGCGCGTCCACCTCGTGGCGCTCCCGGACCAGGCCGCGCAGGCTCTCGGACTCGCGGAGCCGTGCGGCCTCGGGCCGATCGAGCAGGTCGGCGACGCGCTGGGCAAGAGCCTTCGCATCCCCCTCGGGGAACGTCAGCGACGGGGCCAGCTCGGGCCCAAGGGGTTCGAAGACCCAGCCAAAGCTCGGGTTGGAGGTCACGGCGGGGCGGCCCGTGGCCATGGCCTCGAGCACGACCTTGTCCACGCTGCCCGTGCGGCTCGCCGAGAGGAAGACGCTGCAGCGCCCGAAGACCTCGGCCATGCGGTGGTGCGGCACGGGCCCGAGCAGCCGCACATGACGCTTGAGTCCCAGCTCGGCGATGCGGGCCTCGACGATCCGCGCGTAGGCAGGGTCCCCCTCGGCAAGAGTTCCGCCAGCCCACTCCAGCTCGACAGGCCGCCCCTCGGCGCGCAGGCGCGCGACCGCGTCCAGGACCGTCAGCGGGTCCTTGGCCGGCGTCATGCGGCCCGCCGACAGCAGGATCGGCGGACCCTGGGGAGCCGGAGGCTGAAAGGGCAGAGCGGCAAGGTCGATCCCGTGGCCAGTGACGGTCTTCCCCGGGACCTCGAGACGCAGGGAGTCCGGGCTCGCTGTGAACACCCGCTCGACCTCGTGAACGGCGCGCCGGAGCCGGGCGTCCACGCCCGCGTGGGTGTACCACATGAAGTGCCGGGCCCCCGCCCTTCGAGCGGGCCCCGCCGCCAGCAGCGAGTAGCGCGGCACCATGTGGGTCAGCACGTGACCGAAGCCATCCGCGAAGGCCTCGCGCAGATGCCTCCGAAAGCGGAGCCAGCGCCCCACGCGCCCGCGGCGGCCCACCACGCGCCAGTCCACGCTGGCGGGTAGTCCGCTCGTATCGCCCACCTCGAGCGCCATCACGCGCACGGCCTCCGTCTGCCGCGCGAGCCCCTCGATCCACCGCACGGTGAACCCCAGGATCGGATCCTCACGGTCGAGGACCTGGGTGATGAAGAGCAGGCGCACCGCCGGAGTCTAGCCCTCCCAGGGCGCGGATCCGAGGATCCCCGGCCCCTGGCGGGGTCTCAGCGCGCGAGGGCCTGGACGCCCTCGGCGTAGACGCGAATGGCTCGTGCGCGCTCGAAGGGCTGCGCCCTCGAGGCCGCCTCGCGCCCCATCGCACGGCGCGACTCCTCGTCCTGCAGGCACTCGCGCAGGGCCGCGGCGAGGGACCAGGCATCGAACCCCGACAGGCGGCCGCAGCGGCCGTCTGCCAGCAGGTCCCCCATCACCCCAACAGGCGTCGAGACCACCGGGGTCCCGCAGGCCATGGCCTCCACCGTGAAGCGCGGTCCCCCCTCGCACGAGCTCGCGCACACCACCAGCCGCGAGGAGCGGTATACGTCCGCAAGGTCGGCCGGCTCGGCGAGCCACTCGACCCACTCGGTCCGCAGTCCGCTGGCCCGGGCCTCGCGCCGCCAGCGCTCACGCTCGGGGCCCTTGCCCACCAGGATCGCGCCCAGGTCGAGCCCCTCACTCTTGAGGATCTCCATGGCCTTCAGCAGCAGGGGCACGCCCTTGTTGGGGACCATCCGACCAACGAAGCAGAGGTCGAAGCGGCGCTCGGCAGCCTCCTCCCCCGGCTGAAAGGTCTCGAGGTCGAGATAGAGGGAGGGCAGGACCAGGATCCGCGCCGGGTCCACCCCCCAGCGCATGAGCAGATCCGGCATCTGCTTCTGGTTCACGACCCGGAACGCCGCCGCGCGGTGGCGGGCGTAGCGCAGGTAGGCCCGGGCGATCCAGCGGTCGCGATGCTCGCGCCAGTCCACGGCGAAGGGGTAGCCGGGCACGTGATGGATCTCGGACAGGTAGGGCACGCCGGTGGCCCGCGAGAGGGCCGCGCTCCCGAGCCCGTTGTAGAACCAGCCGTAGTCGTGGCTCGTGATCACCGCGTGGCCGTGCTCCGCGATCAGGGCGCTTCCAGCCTCGGCGATCCAGCGCGGCATCCCCGCGCGCCCGCAGGGCGCCGGGTGCAGGTGGACGCGGTCGTGCAACACCCGCACGGTCTGGGGCTTCCCCGGGTTCGGACAGAGCACGTCGATGCGCTCGAAGTGGCGCGAGAACTCCTCCTGCATGGAGTCGAACGGCCCCTTCTCGCCGATCGAGACCTGGCGGTCCCCGCTGACCATGAGGAGCCTCACGCGCCGCGCTCCTCGAGCACGGCCCGGTACACGGCCTCGAGCCGGTCGGCGAGCCCCGACGCCCCGTGGCGAGCGGCGATGCGGACCCGCGCGCGCTGCCCCATCCCCTCACGCATGCGCGCGTCGCTCAGGAGCTGATCGAGGCCGTAGGCCCACTCGTCCACGCTCTCCCCGAGCCAGCCCGTGCGCTCGTGGGCCACGATCTCCTCGACGCCCCCCACCGCGCTCGCGATGACCGGTAGCCCGGCAGCGCCTGCCTCGAGCAGGCAGATCGGAGTGCCCTCGCTCCGCGAGGTCAAGAGGACGGCGTCCAGGTCGCTCATCACGGACACCATGTTCTCCTGTGCGCCGACCAGATGCACGCGGGCCCTGACGGCTTCCGAACCGCCCCGCACCCTCCGCGCCAGGCCGGCGAAGCCCGGGCCGTCCCCCACGAACACCAGGTGCATCCGCGCGTGCCGCTGGGCCAGGAGCTCGAACACCTCCAGGGCCAGCTCCGGACGCTTGACCGGCACCAGGCGCCCGACCACCCCCACCAGCAGATCGTCTTCCCCCGCACCCACCAGGCGCCGAAGCTGGTGCGAGCGCGCGCGCAGACCGAGGAAGGGCTCCGTCTGGATCCCCGGCGGGACCACCGTGATCTGCTCCTCTCCGCAGACCCCCAGGCGCACGAGGTCGTCCGCGGTCGCATGCGCAACCGTGAGCACGCGGGCGGTATGGCGCGCGAGGCGCTGCTCCACGCGCACCAGGGCTCGGGAGACGCGCGCGGGGAAGTACCCCTCGAGCACATGGCCATGGAAGGTGTGCACCGCGGGGAGCCCGCAGCGGCGCGCGGCCAGGCGGCCGAGGGTCCCCGCCTTCGAGGCGTGCGTGTGCACCAGGTCGGGGCCGAACGCCCGCAGCTCCCGCCGCAGGGCCCAGCCAGCCCGCGCATCCGCCCAGGGCGTGGGGCGACGGCGCAGCCCGGGGATTGAGACCACCTCCAGCCCCAGCCTCTGGAACAGCTCGCGCAGGTCCCCCTCCCCCGGCTCCGGATCGCCCACGAACAGGCGCACGGAGTGGCCGCGCCGTGCGAGCTCGAGGTCGGAGGCCAGCACCTGGCGGCTCGGGCCTCCGAGGGCGAGCCGCGTCAGAACGCGCGCGATCCGGATGCCACCCCCGGCCTGTGGCCGGTCGCTTGCTTGCGGGCTCCGGGAACGCGGCATGGCAGAGGGACGACAGGCACCCGAGCGTCTTCCCGGGTGCGCCGGATCCTAGCGCGCCGGGCGCCGCTCACTCCGGCCCGTCCCTAATCCGTCTTGCGGGCCCCGCAGGGCGCCCATGCGCGCCCTCAGCCGAACAGGCTGAGGTGGTACAGGTTCAGGACCGTGTAGGCCCCCGCCGCGAGACCGAGACCCACGCGCGCCAGGGCGAAGTTCTTGTGCACCGCCAGCACGAGCAGCGCCAGGGTCATGAGCAGGGCCTTCAGGCCCACGAAGCCCAGCCGCCCGGTCTGGAGCAGCGAGTCCGCCACGGGGTTCAGCTCGATGCCGCCGGACTGGAGATGGATCAGGGTGAACACGCTGTCCCCCGCATTCATGAGCGCGGTCCAGCCGATGAGCCCCACGACCCAGACGCCGTAGCGGTCGACGAACGAGCCCTCGCGCTCCTCCTGACGGCGCACGCTGCCCCGGCGGCCTCCGAAGAGGGCATAGCGGGAGAGGCGCGGCGTGGGCGCGCGCCGGCGGTCCGGTCCTCGCGGCGGCAGGTCCACCCCGGACTCGGGCTGCTCGGGTGCGCGCGGGAGGAACTGCACGGGAGTCTCATCGGCCCTCACGGGGCGCGCCTTGCGCCTCGGGCGCACCCTCTTCGGGGCCTCCCGATCTGGGACGCCGCTCCGGCTCCCGGGCCCCGCCCCCGGTAAGGCTGTGTACGACGGCCGTCGCGTAGGCCCCGGGCGGGAGCACAAACTCGAGCGTCACCCGGCCCTCCCACTGCTCCAGCCGCGCCTCCCCGAGCAGGACCCGCAGCGCCCTGCGGGCTCCCAGGCCCCGCAGGCCAGGTGCCTCGAGGCCCACGCCCTCCTCCGCAAGGACCTCCGCCTCCAGCTCGCCCGGCCGGCCCGAGGCGGCACGGCAACGCGGACCCGGCAGGGGCCCCGTCGCGCTCACCTCGCCACGCTGCGCGCGCTCGGCCTCTCGAGGGTCTTCGACGAGGAACAGGCCGCCGCTGTCCGCACGCTGGGCCAGGTCCCCGACCTCGAGGGCGGACAGGCCGCCGGGCCAGGCGAGCCTGCGCTCGAGGACGCGATTGAAGATCTCCGCCTGCCAGGCCGACAGCAGCAGTCGGCGCAGGCCCTTGGCCGGGCGGCGGTGCCCGCGCGCGCGGGCCGCCGTGCGGAACGCCTCCTCGTCCCCGAGGGCCAGGAGCCTCCCGAGCAGGCCGTTGTCACCCCCGCGACCGAACCGCTGTTCCATGAAGCGGTTGGGTGCGCCCGCTCGCACCAGCTCGTCCCAGCGCCGCTGGAGAGCGGGACCCGAGGCCTCGGGAACCTCCCGCAGCACGAGCCGGAAGCGGTTCCCCGCCAGGTGGCCCAGCCGCAGCTTGTGTCCGTGGGGAACGGCCTCCAGCACCCTGAGCGACTCGGTCTCGATCGCGAGCGCGCGCTCCGGCGCGACGCCGGGCAGCGACAGGCGCTGCCGGGTCACCGCGCGAGCGTCCTTCATGCCCGCGTGCCCGATGTCTCGCACCGGAACGCCCAGCCGCTCCGAGAGCAGCCGCTTGGCGCGCCCGGTGTCGATGCCTAGCTTCTCGACCGTGACGAACAGGTGCTCGCCCTCTCCGGCCGCGGGATAGAGCGGAAGCTCCTCCACCCGGAAGTCCTCCAGCTCTGCGCGCAGGAGGCACGGCACCGCGGCGCCGGAGTCAGGCAAACCACTCATGCACCACGCGCCCCTCGTCCGTGGGGCCAATCAGGCGCTGGTCGAGGCCCTGATAGGGATAGCTCGTGGCGTAGGGGTCGAGCCCCATGGCCCACAGCAGGGTCGCCTGCAGGTCCCGGACGCTGACCGGATCCTGGGCGATGGCATAGCCGAGGTCGTCGGTCGCCCCGTGGACGCTGCCCGCGCGAACGCCCGCGCCGGCGAGCCACATGCTGAACGCAGCCCCGTGGTGATCGCGTCCGAGGAAGGTGGAGCCTCCGCGTGCCTCGTTCATCGGCGTTCGCCCGAACTCCCCGCCCCAGACCACGAGGGTGTCCTCGAGGAGACCGCGCCGATGCAGGTCTCGCACGAGGGCCGCGATGGGACGGTCCACCTCGCGGCACTTGGCCGGGAACTGGTGCAGCAGGTCGTCGCCACGCGAGGTGCCGTGGATGTCCCAGCCCCAGTCGAAGAGCTGCACCCAGCGCACGCCAGCCTCCACCAGGCGGCGGGCGAGCAGGCAGTTGTTGGCGAAGGAGGAACCGCCGGGCACCGCCCCGTACTCCTGCAGCACGGAGGCCGGCTCGCTCGCGAGGTCACTCACCTCCGGGACCGACGCCTGCATGCGCCAGGCCAGCTCGTACTGCTCGATCCGCGCCTCCACCTCGGGATCGCCCGTGCGCGCGGCGGTGCGACGGTTGAGGTCCCGCAGGGCGTCCAGCGCCGCGCGACGCGAGGCGCCCGGGAGGCCCTCGGGATTCTCGGCGTAGAGGATCGGCGCGCCCTGGCTGCGCAGCCGCACGCCCTGGTGCTGGCTCGGCAGGTAGCCCGCCCCCCAGGTGCTC
>JBDQFW010000079.1:0-13651 GCA_040265735.1 Planctomycetota bacterium
GTCTGGGCCTCAGAGGTCGCCTCCTCCGGAGTGCCCGCGGACGGACGCGCGGCCGCGGGGTCCGCGGCCTCCGGACGGGCAGGCTCCACGGCGGCGGGCTCCGCCACGGCGGGCGCGGCGGCCTGGACTCGGCTCGGCGGGGCACCGCCGGCGTCCAGACGCTCGCCGCGCGCGGTGAGCTCCGCAGGCCCAAGCTCCTGCTCCTCGGCACACGCCGAGAGCAGGCAGCACAGGGCCAGGAGGGCGGAGCTCCTGCGCATCGTTACTCGTCCCCGCCCAGGGCGACGGCCTCGAGCCGCTGGCCCAGGATCTCGAGGACGCTGAGCTCGGCGCCCCCGAGGGTGGCCCCCTTCAAGCCCTCGTCCGTCAGGCTGAACTGAGAGGTGTCGCCAACGGTCTCACCGGTCAGCTCGCTCGCGCGGGCGGGGAGCTCGAAGCGAGCGTCGCCCAGCTGGACCACCAGGCTCTCCTGGGCGCAGCGCACGGGGTTCTCGGCGCATCCGTCGAGCAGGAAGAGGTCGAGAGTGCCTGCCTCCGCGTCGTGGACGACCTCCACATTGGCACCGCCGCCGCCCACCGGGACCAGCATGCCGCCGTGGGGAGCTGTGTGTGCGTGGCCTTCCTCGCCGTGGGCCGCGGCCCCGTGGTCATGATCGTGATCGTGGCCGTGCCCGTCGTGGTCGTGGCTGCAGCCGGGGGTCAGCAGGAGGCAGAGCAGGAGTGCGCGCGTGTTCATGGCAGGCAGGATCGTTTTCATGGCAGGCAGGATCGTTCAGAGGACGCGGCTCAGGGTGCTCGCCACATCCGTGGAGTAGGCCTTGCGGGCGGGCAGCAGGCCAGAGAGGGCGCCGACCACCACCATGGCGATCGGCGTGTAGATCAGGGACGCATGGCCGCTCAGGACCTCGAGGACCACGCCCGTGCGCTCGCGGACGATGGCCGCGGCCACCACCATGATCCCCGCGTAGACGCCATAGCCGACGAGAGCCCCCAGGGTGGCGATGGTCGTGGACTCGAGGACGATCGCGGCGAAGACGGTGCGGCGCCGGGCCCCGAGCGCTCGCAGGATCGCGAACTCGCGCCGTCGCTCGTTCATCGTGTTGTAGAGGCTCGACAGAAGCGAGCCCCCGGCGACCGCCACGACGAGGTAGGCCACCAGCTCGAGGATGCGGTTGACCCAGCCGAGCTTGTCGAAGAGCTGGGCGACCACGTTGGCGATGGGCCACGCGAGGGTCGCGGCCTTGCCCTGGCCATTGACCTCGTACTGAAGCGCCTTGCCCGCGATGGGCGAGTTGAGCTTCAGCATCACCGCGGAGACCTCCTTGTGCTCATCGGGGATGGCGGTGCCAGCCTCAGCCGTGTACTCGTCGCCCGTTCCCCGCAGGACATGGCCCCCCATGCGGAAGATGCCCTCGATCGGGATCCAGATCACGCGATCCGAGGGCGAGTTCGTGGGCTCGAGGACTCCGGTGATCAGGTACTGCTCGCCGTGCTGCTGCGAGAGGCCCTCTCGGTAGGCGAGGCCGTGGTAGGGCTGGAAGGTGTCGCCACGCTTGAGGCCCAGGGAGCGCGCCACCTCGGACCCGATCACGGCCTCCCGCAGGGTCTCGTCGAACGGTTCGCCGTAGCCGACGAAGGTGAACCCACGCCCCTTCACATACTCGAAGTCCGTGAAGATCTGCGAGGTGGTCCCGACGATGCGGAAGCCCTTGTAGTTGTCCCCCACCGCGTAGGGGATCGCCAGCTTGACCCGGCGATCGTCCTTGACGGTGGTGTAGAGCGACCAGGGAATGTTCCCCGGCGAGGTCTCGAGGTGGAAGACCGTGTTCAGGACGAGCTGGGTCTCGCTCCCGCGCGCGCCGAGGACCGCGTCGAAGCCCACGGGCCCGCCTGCGAAGGCCGCCCTGGACTGAGCGGCCACGGCAAAGACCGCCATCACGAGGCCGCTCGCCAGGGCCGCCGAGAGAACGGTGACCGAGGTCGAGAGGGCGTGCTGACGCAGAGAGCGACGCACGATCAGGATCAGAGCTCCGAAGCCGCTCATCGCGCGCCTCCCTTGAGCTCGACTCCCTCGAGCTCAGCTCCCTGGGACTCACCGGCCGACGAGGCCCGGTTCAGGGCCGCGAAGTCCTCGCGACGCTCGAAGGCGTCGAGTACGCGCGGGTCGTGGCTCACGAGCAGCAGCGCGGCCCCCTGCTCGGTGCACAGCTCCCGGAGAAGGGCGAGGGCCTCGAGGGCGTGGCGCGGATCCAGGTTCCCCGTTGGCTCGTCCGCGAGCACGAGGCGCGGCTTGCCCACCAGGGCGCGGGCGAGGGCCACGCGCTGCTGCTGGCCGATAGACAGCTGGTGCGGCCGGTGGTGCAGGCGCTCCGCCAGGCCCAGGCGCGTGAGCAGGTCGCGTGCCTGAGCGGGGTCGCCGCCTGATCCGAAGGAGCTGCCGAGCACCACGTTCTCGAGGGCCGAGTAGCCCCCGAGCAGGTGGAAGGACTGGAAGACATAGCCCAGCTCGCGGGCCCGGTAGCGGTCCCGGGCAGCCTCCGAGAGGGCGGTCACCTCGACCTCGCCGAAGCGCACCGACCCGCTGTCCGCGGGGAGGATGCCGGCCAGGATGTTGAGGAAGGTCGTCTTGCCCGAGCCACTCGTGCCGGCGATGGCGACCTGCTCACCCGCGGCGAGCGAGAACGCGGGCAGGTCCAGGACGCGCTGGCGCTCACCTTCCGGAGAGGTGTAGTCCTTGCGCAGGTCTCGGATCTCGAGGAGGCCCATGGGGGCAAGGATAGCCGCCCGCCCACGGCCCGCGGGGCGAGGGATGCAAGTCCTGGGTCAGCCCTCGGCCACGTGCACGATCCCATCCCCGCGGTAGACGACAGGGTTGGTGGCAGAGCCGACCACGAGGCCTCGGCAGGGGGACCGCACGATCAGGGGGCGGCCGCCAAACACATCCTCGATGCGCCCGATGGGTGCGTCCTTCTCGACCGCATCTCCAGCGGAGACATCCAGGTGGAACAGGCCTGCGCGGCCCGCGCGCACCCAGCGCGACGCCTTGGCCAGGAAGGGCTCGACGGTCGAAGCCGGCGCCTCCGCGGGGTCGATCATTCCGAGTTCGGCCATCACGCGCAGGACCCCGGCCTCTGCCACCTCGATCGCGCCCCGATCGAAGCGGCTGGCCTCGCCGCCCTCGAACAGCAGGCAGGGCTTGCCGCGCTTCGCAGCCTCGGCCCGCAGGGAGCCGTCCCGCAGGGCGGAGGGGACGAGGACGGGCGCGCCGAACACGCGGGCCAGGGCCATGGCCCGCTCGTCACCCACCTCCACGCGCACCTGGGGCACATTCGTGCGGTGCGCCGCGCCGGTGTGCAGGTCGATGCCCACCTCGCTGCGCTCCATGACCTGCTCCACAAACAGGTGGGCGAGCCGCGAGGCCAGGGAGCCCCGGGCGGAGCCGGGGAAGGAGCGGTTCAGGTCACGCCGGTCGGGCAGGTAGCGCGAGCCCTCCGCGAAGCCGTAGACATTCAGGATCGGGACGGCGAGCAGCGTGCCCGCCACCTCCTTGGGGTCCACGCGCGCGAGGATGCGCCGGATCACCTCCACCCCGTTCAGCTCGTCGCCGTGGATGGCGGCGGAGATCCAGAGGGTCGGGCCCTCCGCGCGGCCGTGGACCACGACCAGAGGCACGCTCACCTCCGCGCCCGAGGGAAGGCGCGAGGCCGGCATCTCGATGCGCCGGACCTTGCCCGGCGGAATGAGCTGGCCCAGGACGTCGAATGCGGGGCGCGGCGTCATCCCTCGATGGAGCCGCTGCGCGGAGCCTTCTCGAGCCGCCGCTCGGCGAACTCGATGATCGACCCGGCGACATCGCGGCCCGTCGCGGCCTCGATGCCCTCGAGGCCGGGGGAGGCGTTGACCTCCATGACCACGGGGCCGTGGTTCGAACGCAGCATGTCCACGCCCGCGACCGAAAGGCCCATGAGCTTGGTGGCGCGCACGGCGACCGCGCGCTCCTCGGGGGTGAGGCGCACCTTCTCGGCGGTGCCACCCCGGTGGAGGTTCGAGCGGAACTCACCCTCGGGCGCCTGACGCATCATGGAGGCCACGACCTTGTTGCCCACCACGAACGCGCGGATGTCGGCGCCGCGCGCCTCGCCGATGAACTCCTGGACCAGGATGTTCGCGTCCAGCTGCCGGAACGCCCCAATCACGGACTCGGCCGCCTTGCGGGTCTCGGCGAGGACGACGCCGACCCCCTGGGTGCCCTCGAGGAGCTTCACGACGAGCGGCGCACCGCCCACGGTCTCGATCACGCCATCCACGTCCTTGGGGGAGTGGGCGAAGCCGGTGACGGGCAGGCCGACTCCGTCGCGCGCCAGGATCTGGAGGCAGCGCAGCTTGTCGCGCGAGCGCGTGATCGCCGTCGAGCCGTTGAGCGACAGGACGCCCATCATCTCGAACTGCCGCACCACGGCGCAGCCATAGAAGGTGTGGCTGGCCCCGATGCGCGGGATGATCGCATCGAAGTGCAGGGCCTGCCCGCCGGAGATCACCTGCGGCCGGTGCGAGGTGATGTTCATGAAGCAGCGCAGGTAGTTCACCACGCGCACGTCATGGCCCCGCTCCTTGGCCGCCTCGATCAGGCGGCTGGTGGAGTAGAGCTTGGGGCCACGAGAGAGGATGCCGAGCTTCATGGTCTCAGGGATCAGCGGCGCCCGCGTCCGGGACTCGAGCCGGGCGCGGGCGGTCTGCCATTGTAGAACGAGCCCCCGGGGTCCACATGGAAGTGGCCCCGGACGGCTTGGCGTCCGATCAGCATCCGGAACCCCATCTCGTCCCGGTTGGTCAGGGTGACCTCGGCCGGCCAGTCCTGGCCCAGCAGGGAGACCCGGGTCTGGATCACCGGGCGCTGCTCCCGGTGACCCGAAGAGGACTTCACCTCCCTCCACTCGAGGACTCGGGCCTCGGCCCAGACCTCGGTCTGGCTGTCCCGCTGGACGGGGTGGAGGGCGAAGCGCACCCAGTCCGCCCCTCGCCGCCGGAACGGCTCGAGGTCGAAGGCGTGCAGCGCGGACGAGCGGGCCCCCGTGTCCACCTTGGCCTTGATCCACTCCACGCCCAGCTCGGGCAGGGCGACCCACTCACGCCAGCCGATCACGGGCCGGCCAGCTGAAGAGGACGGACGCACGGGATCAGAGGTGGATGCCGGGGTCACCCAGGGCGTGGCTCTCGAGCTCCTTGGTGAGGTACTCGAAGGCCTCGTCCACCGAGTCCGTACGCAGGAAGAGGTCCAGGTCGCCCGGACTGATGGTGCCGAACTCAACCAGGGCGTCGAAGTTGATCACCCGATCCCAGAAGCTCTTGCCGAACAGCACGATCGGCATGCGCTTCTTGATCTTGCCGGTCTGGACGAGAGTCAGGACCTCCATGAACTCGTCCAGGGTCCCGAAGCCCCCAGGCATGACCACGACGGCCTTGGCGAGGTAGCTGAACCAGAACTTCCGCATGAAGAAGTAGTGGAACTCGATCGAGAGCCGCCTCGTGATGTACGGGTTGTCGTTCTGCTCGAAGGGCAGAGAGATGTTGAGGCCGATGTTCTCGCCCTTGGCGTCGCTGGCCCCGCGGTTGGCGGCCTCCATGATCCCCGGCCCCCCACCTGAGCAGATCACGAAGCGCCGGTCGGTCCCCTCGAGGGACTTGGACCACTCCGTCAGGCGGCGCGACAGCTCCTGGGTCTTCTCGTAGTAGTGCGCGTGATCGAGGAACTTCCTCGCGCGCTCCACGTCTCCCCCCTCGGCCTCCGCAGTGGCCACCAACTCCTCGGCCTGCTCCTTCGAGCGCAGCCGGGCGCTGCCGAAGATCACGATGGTGTCCTGGATCCCGAACTCACGGAAGCGCGACTCGGGCTCCATGTACTCCGAGAGGATGCGCAGGGGTCGCGCATCCTTCGAGTTGAGGAACTCCTCGTTCTTGTACGCCTTCACGGCGCGGTAGCGGCTCTGGCCCATCCCCCCATGGAACCACACCCCCGGGCTGGGGCGCCACGCCGCCTAGCGGGAACGGCCCGTCAGGCCCAGCCGCGCTCCTCGAGCCAGTCGAGCGCCCGCCTGCACGCACCGTCGATGGTCTCCTCGCGCTGCGCGAAGGGGGTGCAAAGGCGCCTGGGGTCAGGGACGATGCCGACCCTCAGCAGGTCCAGGCGGTCGGCGTCCCAGCACGCGATCACCTCGGGCGCGGCCTCCTGGAGCCTCCCGCTGTGGTGCCTGCAGGCATAGACGAGGCGCTCGAAGCCCTCGTCCCCGAGGGGCGGCAGGACGCCCAGGGCCCGAAGTTCCTCCGCGAAGGAGGCCGCCCGGGCCCCGTGGCCCGCGTCGATGTTCTCGTCCAGGCGGCAGGCGTCGTGCAGGAAGGCGAAGCAGCGCGGAATCAGCGAGTCGATCCCCTCGGCCTCGCAGATCAGCGTCGCGTTGTGGTGGACGCGCTGCCAGTGGACCGGTCCGTGGTATCCGTACGGATCCAGCACGAACCGCTCGCGGCTGGCATCCAGCAGGGGCTGGAGGAGCGGGTCGGGGGAACGCCAGGGATCGTCCATAGTTCCAAGAATACAGGGCACCCGACTGCCCGCTGCCGGGGCCGCGCTAGGCGCTTCTGAGCGCCTCGTCCGTAGACTGGACCCCATGGCCTCCGCCGCTCCGCGCACCCTGACGACCCCCATCGGGGGCCTGTCGTGCCAGGCATGCGCCGCGACGGCGGAGGGGCTGCTGCGGGGCGTGGCCGGCGTGCACGAGGCCCAGGTCAGCTTCGGTGCCAGGACGGTGCGCCTCGTGCTGAGCGAGGAAGCCACCGAAGAGGCCCTGCGCGGCGCGCTTGGCCGCGGCGGGTATGAGCTGCCTCCGGGCGCGCTTGGTGGGACCACGCCGGAGGAGGAGGCCGCGTTCGAGCGCGAGCGCGCCGCGGCCGAGCGGCGCGAGCACGCCCTGGGCGCTGCGGTCAGCGGCATCGCCGCGGCCGCATCGTTTGGGCTGAGCCTCGCGCACCAGCACGGCATCGCGCAGGTCCTCGTGGCCGCGCCCGGCGTCCTCCTGGGCGGCCGGCGCATCCTCGGCGATGGCCTGCGCGCGGCGCGACTGGGCGCGCCGGACATGAACACCCTGGTGGGGCTTGGCGCCCTGGGCTCGCTCGCCGCGGCTGCGATCGAGGCCGCGGCCCCGGGAGTCCTTGGCGGAGCGGGGCACCACGCACACGCCGGGCCCATGATCCTCGCGTTCGTACTGCTGGGTCGCCTGCTCGAGGCGCGCGTCCGCACGCGCGCGGGCGCGGCCCTTGCCACCCTGGTCGGCCTTGCCCCCCGCACGGCGCACGCGCTCCGGGGAGCAGAGGTCGTGGACCTGCCGCTCGACGAGCTACGGCCCGGGGCCCGCCTCCTGGTGCGGCCGGGTGAGGCGATCCCGGTGGACGGGCGCATCCTGGAGGGGGCGAGCTCCGTGGACGAGTCCCTGCTCACGGGCGAGCCCCTTCCGGTGGACCGACGGGCCGGCGAGCGCGTCCACGCGGGCACGCTCAACGGGGCGGGCGCCCTGACTCTGCTTGCGGAGGGAGTGGGTGCGGACTCGGCCCTCGGACGGATCACCCGCACCATGCGCGAGGCCCAGGCCTCCCGCGCAGATGCGCAGCGCCTCGCCGACCGCGTCAGCGCGGTCTTCGTCCCCGGCGTGATGGTCCTCGCCGCGGTGACCCTGGCAGCCTGGTTCCTCGCGGGCGCGGACCTCGGCACCGCCCTCGGACGTGCGCTCTCCGTGCTGGTCATCGCCTGCCCCTGCGCGCTGGGCCTCGCCACGCCCATGGCGGTGGTGGCAGCGTCCGGACGCGGCGCCCGCGAGGGAATCCTGCTGCGCCGCGCGACGGCCCTCGAGCGCCTGGCCCAGGCCGATGTGGTGGTCCTCGACAAGACCGGCACCCTCACCTGCGGGCAGCCGAGCCTCACCCAGGTGGAGGTCCTCCAGGCCAGCGGAAAGGAGGGCCCGCTCCTTGCCCGCGCGGCGTCCGTCGAGCAGCAGAGCGAGCAGCCCCTGGCACAGGCCTTCGTGCGCGCCGCCCGCGAGCGGGGGCTGCCCATGCTCCCCTGTGACGGCTTCCAGGCCGAGCCGGGGGTCGGAGTGGAGGGAGTGGTCGCGGGGCGGAGGATCTGGCTCGGGAGCCCCCGCGCGGCGCTCGAGCGCGTCGAGGCCGCAGGCGTCCGCCCGCTGGAGCAGGCGATCGAGGCGGTGCGCGTCGAGGGGAGGACCCCGGTGGTGCTCCTCGAGGGCGGCGAGCCCGCCGCGGTCTTCGGGCTCGAGGACGCGCCTCGCCCCGAGGCGGCCGCGGTGGTCCGCGAGCTCGAGCGGCGCGGCCTCGCGGTCCGCGTCGCGAGCGGAGACGACCCGCGCGCGGTGGAGGCCATGCTGTCCCGCGCGGGCCTAGCACACCTGCCCCACGAGGGCGCTGCCTCTCCCTTGAGGAAGGCGCAGCTGATCGAAGAGCTGGAGCACGCAGGTCACACGGTGATGATGGTGGGCGACGGCGTGAACGACGCGCCGGCCCTTGCCGCTGCCGCGGTAGGCGTCGCCATGGGGGGCGGCGCCGATGTCGCCCTCGACGCGGCAGACCTCGCGCTGCTGCGCGCCGACCTCGGGGGCCTCACTCGCGCCCTGGACCTGGGGCGCAGCGCCCGTCGCACCATCCTCCAGAACCTCGGCTGGGCCTTCGGCTTCAACCTGCTGGCCCTCCCGGTGGCCGCCGGAGCTCTCGTCCCCTTCGGCGGCCCCGAGCTGCCGGCGGCCGCGGCAGCCGCCGCCATGGCCACCAGCAGCGTGACCGTGGTCCTGAACAGCCTGCGCCTGGCCCGGTCGCGCCCGGGCAGGACCAGGGCTAGCGCAGAGGCCTGATCCCCTCGCGCCCCAGCCCGCGCGGGTCGTCGGAGTCTCCCGCCGTCTGCACCTCAGCAGGCTCGAACAGGAGCACCACGCACGGCTCGTGAGCCACGGGGCGGTGCTCCACCCCGCGGGGCACCACGAACAGCTCACCCTTGCGGAGAGTCACGACCCGGTCTCGCAGCTCCAGGTCGAAGGCCCCCTCCAAGACGAGGAACAGCTCGTCCGCCTCCGCGTGAGCGTGCCAGGAGAACGCCCCCTCCAGCCGCGCCAGCCGCACGTGCTGACCGTTCAGCTCGGCAACGAGCCGCGGCGTCCAGGGCTCCAGATCCGCGAAGTGCTCAGCGAGGCGCAGGGCGTCCATGGGCCGAGCCTAGCGGGGCGGCCTTCATTCCCCGCCCCGCGAGGGCCTTAGATTGGGTCCATGGCGGCTCCCCCCCCGGCCCAGGTCCCTGACTCCAATCCACCGCGCGGAGCCTTCGCCCGCTTCCTCGCGGGCGTCGAGTGGCTCGGGAACCTGCTCCCCCACCCGGTCACGCTCTTCGTCGTCTTCGACCTGCTCGTGCTGCTGCTGAGTGGAGTGGCCGGAGGGCTGGGCTGGTCGGTCGAGGATCCGCGTCCCGGCGGCGGCACCATCGAGGCCGTCAGCCTGCTGAACCCCGAGGGCCTGCGCCGCATCGCCCAGGGGGTCGTGACGAACTTCACCGGCTTCGCGCCCCTGGGCACCGTCCTCGTGGCCCTCCTGGGCGTGGGCATCGCCGAGTCGTCCGGGCTCCTGGGAGCCGGGATCCGGGCCCTTGTCCTCGGGGCGCCGCGCAACCTGCTGACGGCCGCCGTCGTGTTCAGCGCGGTGATCTCGAACACCGCCAGCGAGATGGGCTACGTGGTCCTGATCCCCCTGGCCGCAGCCGTCTTCCACTCCGTGGGGCGCCATCCCCTCGCCGGCTTGGCCGCGGCCTTCGCCGGGGTCTCGGGGGGCTACAGCGCGAACCTGTTCATCGGGACCGTGGACCCGCTCCTCGCGGGCATCACCACCGAGTCGGCCGCCCTCATCGACGGCAGCTTCGCCCGCGGCGGACCCAACGAGATCCTCGCAACGGCCAACTGGTACTTCATGGCGATCAGCACGGCCCTGATCACCGTCGTGGGGACCTGGGTCACCACCCGCATCGTAGAGCCGAAGCTCGGGGCCTTCGCCCCCGAGCGCGCCGAGCCGGAGGCCCTCGAGGGCGCCCGCTCCATGGGCGCCCTCACGCCCGAGGAGCGCCGCGGCCTGCGCGTGACGCTCGCCGTCCTCGTGGGGATGGGCGCCCTGCTGGCGTGGACCGCGATCCCGGCGGACGGCTGGTTCCGTGACCTGAACGCAGGCGAGGGCACCCTTGCCCAGCTGCGCCCCCTGCTCAAGAGCGTGGTCGCGCTCGTGTTCGTGTTCTTCGGCGTCGGGGGCATCGTGTACGGCCGGGTGACCGGCTCCATGCGCGGGGAGCAGGCCGTCATCGGCGCGATGAGCAAGGCCATGGGCAGCATGGGCCTCTACATGGTGCTCGTCTTCTTTGCCGCCCAGTTCGTGGCCTGGTTCAAGTGGACGAACCTCGGGATGATCCTCGCGGTCGAGGGCGCGGACCTGCTGCGGGACCTGGCCCTGACCGGGCCGACCATCTTCGTCCCGTTCATCCTGATGTGCTGCGTCGTGAACCTGATGCTTGGCAGCGCCTCGGCCCAGTGGGCCGTGACCGCGCCGATCTTCGTGCCCATGCTGATGACGGTGGGCTACAGCCCCCAGGTCATCCAGGCCGCGTACCGCATCGGCGACTCCACGACGAACATCATCACGCCGATGATGAGCTACTTCGGGCTGATCCTCGCCTTTGCCATGCGCTACGACCGCAAGCTCGGGATCGGCACCCTGGTGGCCACGATGCTGCCGTACAGCCTCGCCTTCCTCATCGGGTGGATGGTGCTGTTCTACGCCTGGGTGTTCGGCCTCGGCCTCCCCGTCGGCCCCGGCACGCCCCTCCACTACGCGCCATGAAAGAGCCTGAGGTCTTCGAGCTGCGCCAGCCCCTGCAGGCGGAGCCCCAGCGCGTGCTGGACACGGCGCGCCAGGCGCTGCTGGGCCAGGGGGCGCTGGTGAAGCAGGTCTCCGAGCGCGAGCTGCACGTGGTGTGTGAGTGGGCGCAGATGGGGCGCTCCCCGCTGGTTGGCATGACCGAGGGCACGCTGCGGCTCGAGGGCACGACCCTCTACCTGCGGGCCACCCTCGGCGGGATCGCCAAGGTGCGCCGCTTCGCACTCCTGCTGCCCCTTGGCATCGGCGGGACCCTGACCACGATCTTCGCGCTCATCTGGTGGACACCGGGCGACCAGCCCGATGCACCCTGGGCACCCCTCGTGCCGCTCGTGGCGGTGGCCCCTTGGCTGGTCATCGCGCCCTTGATGGGCCGGGCCCTGGGGCGGACCACGCGCAAGGCCCTGACCCGCCTGGCCGAGTCCCTGGGCTCGATGACGTGAGGGATAGCCAGTCCCAGGCTATGGGGCGGCTCCACTTCGCTCAGCGCCCCAGGGCTCGGAACGGCCGCTCCACGAGGCGCTCGCTGGCGAAGGCCAGCGACAGGCTCATGCCCAGGTAGACGAGCCAGGCCACGACCTCCCCCGCTCCGCCCATGTGAAGGAGCACGCGCGAGAGCACCAGCATGTGCAAGAGGTACAGGCTGTAGCTGATCCTGCCGAGCGCGCGCAGCGCAGGGCTCGCCAAGATGTGAGAGAGGAGCCCCTGGCCACTGGCGGCGGCCGCGAGGAGCCCGAGGGCGCCAAGCGTGAGCGCCTCGAACCAGAGGTGGAACCTCAGCCGCTCGACCGGTCCGCCGCCGAGCGCGGCGTGAACTCCGGGCAGGAGGGCAAGGAGCAGCAGCAGGCCCGGCCACCCGGCTCCCGCGAGGCGCGGGCGGCTCCCGTCAGGGACGCAGGCCAGCAGGGCTCCGCTGAGGAAGACGAACAGGAACGGCGGGAAGCCGCTGGCGTAGTCCGGAGGCGCAACGAGGCGCGCCGCGACGAGGGCGATCCCGAGAGCGATGGCGGTGCGCGAGCGGCTCCTCCCGAGCAGCCCATGCACGCTGGCGATGAGCGGCAGCACCGCATAGGCCTGGACCTCGACCGGGATCGTCCAGAGATGGAACCAGGACTCTGTCAGGGTCAGGTGTCCTACGACGCGCTCGCGCGTCCACTGATCCAGCAGGCCGTAGGCCGCCACCGCGACGCCATAGGCCGGCAGCACGCGCAGCAGCCGGCGTCCGGCCCACGCGGTCCAGCCTGCGGTGCCCCGCGGCGCGGCCTGCTCGTCGAGGAGCTGGCGCGTGAGCAAGAAGCTGCTGAGCACGAAGAACAGGAAGACCCCGTGACGGCCGGCCCCCTCGAGTGCGCGGGGCCCGAGTTCGTGGTTGGCGGCGTGGGCCAGGACCACGAGGAGCGCCGCTAGGCCGCGCAGCCCGTCGAGGGCCGGGAGGGTGCGCACGCGCTCCATGGGGCCATTGTGCAGGCCCCCGCCGGGGAGCGGACGCCTCCGCCCCGAACCCATGCACAATGGGGGCGTGCGCGCATCCTCCCTGAAGGCCCTCCCCTGGCTCGGCGCCGCCCTGACGGTGGCGACCCTGGCCTGGTGGGAGCTCGGAGGGCCCGCCCGCTCACAGCGACTGGATCGAGAGGACGGCTGGGCCGAGGGGCGCGCAGGCGCCTGGGCGCGGGCGGCGCCGCGCTGGAGCGGCGCCAAGGATCTGGGCAGCCTGGGTTACGCGGGCGCGAGTGAGCCGGCGCCGCAGGCCACTGGAGCCGTCACCTTCACGCCCAGCGCCCTCGCGCCCGGGCACCTGCTCTACACCTCGGGTGCGGGTCCGCTGGCGGTCCTGATCGACCGCGACGGGCGCGAGGTCCACCGCTGGGAGCGCTCGTGGTCCACGCTCGACGGGGTCGAACCGCAGGACGGCCCTGCCCAGGACACCTTCCGCCGGGCGCTGCTGCTCCCCGATGGCGACCTGGTGGTGGTCTACGGAGGCCGCGGACTTGCGCGGCTCGCTCCGGACGGCGCGCCCCGCTGGGCGCGGAGCGAGCGCGCCCACCACGCCGTGGTCCTCGGACCGGGGGGGGACCTGTGGGTCCTCTTGCGCGAGGCGCGGCGCAACGCCCTGCTGGGGCACGCAGAGGAGGTCGTCGACGACCTGGTCGCGCGCTACGACGCGAAGACCGGCGAACCTCTGGAGACGCACTCCCTGGTGGAGGCCCTCTTGGCCTCACCCGCAGCCAGCGAGGCCATGGCCCGCTCCACTCGGCGCGGGGACTTCCTGCACACGAACGCTCTCCAAGTCCTGGATCAGGACCTGGCGCGTGCGCTCCCCGGCGCCCGCGCGGGTCAGGTTCTGCTCACCATCCGAGAGCTGGACGCGATCTGCCTGCTGGACCCCGCCACGGGTCGCGTGCCCTGGCTCCAGCAGGGCCTCGGCCTCGGCCTCCACGAAGCCGCCATCACCGAAGGGGGCACCCTCCTTCTGTTCGACAACCTCGGAGGCCCGCGCGGCTCGGCGGTGCGGGAGCTCACACTGCCAGCGCTCGAGGAGCGGTGGAGCTGGGACGGCACTCCCGAGCGCCCCCTGCGGACCCGCTTCTGCGGCGCAGCTCACCGCCTGGCCAACGGCAACACCCTCGTGGTCGAGTCCATGCGCGGACGCGTGCTCGAGGTGGGCGGCAGCGGTGAGGTGCTGTGGGAG
>JBDQFW010000080.1:0-13502 GCA_040265735.1 Planctomycetota bacterium
CCCAGTCGCGATAGGGCCAGATGGTGCGCAGCGGATCGGACCCGTGGCCCTTGGAGTCGGCGTAACGCGCCAGGTCCAGCCACACGGCCGCCCAGCGCTCGCCGTAGGCCGGATCCGCCAGGAGGCGGTCGACCCAGCGCTCCTCCGCGCCGGGCTCACGGTCCGCGAGGAACGCGTCCAGCTCGGCGAGGGTTGGCGGCACGCCTCGCAGGTCGAGGGAGCTCCGGCGGGCGAAGACCTCGCGCGACGCCATCGGCGCGGGCTCCAGTCCGGCGGCCCGCAGCCGCTGGAGGACGAACGCGTCGAGGGGCTCGAGCACCCAGGGATCCACCCCCTCGGCTGGAAGGTCGGGCCGGGTAGGCGTCACGAAGGACCAGTGCTGGGACTCGGGCGCACCCGCGGCGATCCAGCTCCGCAGGATCTCGACCTCCTCGGCGCTCGGCGCGTGCCCGGCCGAGCGCGGGGGCATCGGGTCCACGGGGTCGGTGACCCGCTGGAGCAGGAGGCTGGCCTCCGGCTCCCCGGGGATCAAGGCAGGCCCACTGCGCCCGCCTTCGAGGGCTGCCTGGAGCTCGTCGAGGCGCAGGCCTGCCTCGCGGGCCTCCTCGTCCGGCCCGTGGCAGGCGAAGCACTGGCGCGCCAGGACCTCACGCGCGTCCCGGGCAAGGTCACCCGTAGCCGCGGTCACCGGTAGGCCCGGGGCGATCAAGAGCAGGAGGTCCAGCAGCACGACCTCCCCGTTATAGCACCCGCCCTGCTCGACCCACGGCCCCGATGCGCGCCCCGCGCCGATGCGCCGCACCTGCCTCGGGGATCAGGTCGTGGACCCTGAGCCCACCCTGGGCCCCACCTGCATCACACAGCTCCTGGCACACAGCTCCAGGATTGCAGCGTGCGGACATGCACCGCGGCCGGCGTCCCGCACGGACTCCTCAGGCGCGCGCGCGGCCGGGGAGCTGGCCGTAGAGCGCCAGGGTCTCTTCGACCATCCGGTCCAGGCCGAACTCCTCGAGGACCCGCGCCTCGCCGGCGCGCCCCATGGCCGCGGCCCGCTCGGGGTCGAGGGCCAGCTCGAGCAGCGCGGCCGCGAGGCGGCCGGGATCGTCCGGCGGAACGAGGAGCCCGGTCTGTCCGTGGAGCACGACCTCCGGGATCGCCGAGACCTCGGTGGACACCACGGGCACCCGTGCCGCCATGGCCTCCAGGAACACCAGCCCCAGCCCCTCCCAGCGCGACGCCATCACGAACTGGTCGCTGGCCGCCACCAGTCGCGGGACATCCCTGCGAATCCCGGCGAAGTGCACGCGGCGTCCGAGCTCCAGACGCGAGGCCTCGTCCTCTGCGCGCCGCCGGCCGTCCCCGAAAGGATCGTCGCCCACGAGGAGCAGGCGCAGGCGCTCCCCCACCCGCTCGTCGCGACGGGCGGCGTCGAAGGCGCGCAGCAGGATCTCGTGGGCCTTCTGCTCGGCGAAGCGCGCCACGCAGATGAGCACAAGGGCGTCCTCCGGCCAGCCGAACTCGGCCCGGACGGCCGCACGCTCCGGCGCAGCCCCCGCGGCCAGCCAGGCCTGGGGATCGATGCCGTAGTACACGCGACGCATGCGCTGGGGCTGCACGCGCCCGTGCTCCTCCACGAACCGCCGCACGTGGTCCGAGAGGGCGATGGTCATGGCCGGAAGGTTGCCGAGCACGCCGTGGACCCGGGAGACCCAGGGCCGCAGGAGGGCGCGCTCGTCGTTGTGCTTGCCCGACACGAGTCGGTCGCGGGCGCCCACGCTGCTCGCGGCCACCGCGGTGAGCGCGTCGGCCTTGAGCAGGTGGCTGTGGATCACCTCGGCGTCGCGGCACAGGCCGCGCAGGCGCAGGAGCGCGAGGGGCCCCTGCCCGAGGGCCTCGACCGCGCGCGCGCCCGCCGCCAGGAAGTCCGGCCCAAGACGCCCCTCGCCCTTCAGGTAGGCGACGCGGACCTCGTGGCCCCGCTCGGCCTGGCCGCGCACCTGCGAGAGCAGGTGCACCTCGGCGCCCCCCACATCGAGGGTCGTGATGACGTGCTGGATCCTCACAGGAGCTCCTCGTAGACCCGCTGCAGGCCTTGGACCATGGACTCGACGCTGTAGCTCTCCTGCTGGAGCGCGCGGGCACGCTCGATCACGGCCGCGCGCTCGGCCGGACTCGCGGACAGGGCCTCGCGCAGTGAGGCCGCGAGCGCGGCTGGCTCAGGGGCCGTGGCCAGCCACCCGGTGTGCCCGGTCTGGACCGCGTCCCGAGCGCCGTCCACCGGGTGGGCCACCACGGGGCACCCGGCGGCGAAGGCCTCGAGCACCACATAGGGCATGCCCTCCCAGCGTGAGGGGAGCGCGAGCAGGTCCACCGTCCGCAGGATGCGCGGGACGTCATCACGAGGACCCACGAAGCGCACCCGGTCGAGGACGCCCAGCTCCCGGGCGAGGGCCTCGAAGGGCTCCGTGTTGCCGGGCCCCACGAAGAGCAGCTGCAGATCCTCCACCTCCGTCAGCGCGCGCAGGGCGAGGTCCTGGCCCTTGGCCGCGTACACCAGCCCCACCACGGCGCCCATGGGGCGCGCGGGGTCGAGGCCGAAGCTGCCCCGATCCAGGGGGGTGGCCTCGGCGAAGGGCGCGGGGTCGATCCCGTTGGGCACGACGCGTACACGCTCGGCTGGGACGATGCGCGCCCGTGCCCAGGTGGAGGCCTCCGAGGGCGCGACCGCGACAAAGCGGTCGGTGCGCTTGGCGAAGTGCCGCTCGACGGCGCGGTAGGCCATGCGCTTGGTGCGCCCGAAGAGCGCGTGGAAGAGGAACGCGAAGGTGTGCGGGGTGTGCACCCTGCGGCCGATCCGCGTGCGCAGGGACGCCTGACGACCCAGCACCCCAGCCTTGCTGCTGTGGGTGTGGACGATCTGGGGCTGAAGCCTGCGCAGGTGCGCCTCGAGCGCGCGCAGGTGGCGCAGGTCCGCGGCCGGGGCGGGCGAGCGGACCATGTCCAGCACGTGAACCCCGACCCCGGCCTCGCGCAGGCGCTCCAGGTCGGGTGGGAAGCCGGGATCGCGAAGGGTCGACGCCACCACGTCCACCTCGAGGCCGGCCTGCCGCTGCCCCAGGGCCACGTCCACGAGGTGGCGGCGCGTGCCGCCGATCGTGCACTCCATGATGTGGAGGACGCGCATCACAGGTGCATTGCAGCGACCTTCGGCCTCGGAGTCCACGGCGAGGGCCGCGGGCCAGGGGCTCAGTAGGCGCCGGTCCCCTTGACCACCGCCACGCCGGTCAGGGCCACGATCACCAGGTCCAGCAGGAAGGACTGGTTCTCGATGTAGTAGAGGTCGTAGTCGAGGTTGTCGTGGATCGCCATCTGGCGGGCGTAGCTGATCTGCCAGAGTCCGGTCACGCCCGGCTTGGCCCGCAGCCGCTCGCGGTCCTGCGCCGAGTAGCCCTCCACGATGAACGGCATCTCGGGCCTCGGGCCCACCACGCTCATCTCGCCGCGCAGGACGTTGATGAAGTTGGGCAGCTCGTCGAGGGAGTAGCGCCGCAGCCACTTGCCTACGCGGGTCACGCGCGGATCCTGCTCCGTCGCGGGTGCCACGGCGTCCCGACAGTCCGCCGTGTACATCGTGCGGAACTTGAGCATCTCGAACGGACGCCCGTCGAGGCCCACGCGGACCTGCCGGAAGAACACAGGGCCCTCGGAGTCGCGCCGGATGAGCCAGGTCGTGACCAGGAACAGCGGCCCGGCGAGCAGCAGCACGAGGGCGGAGATGATGAGGTCGAAGACCCGTTTGGCCAGCCGCCCGAGGAGCGGATCCCGGCGCTCCATGCGCGCGATGAGCGGGATCGAGTCCAGGTTCTCGATGCGCACCTTGTAGCGCATCAGGTGGTAGAAGCGCGGGACCACGAAGTACGCCACGCCTGCGCGCTCGAGGCGTCCCAGGATGTCCATCACGCGCGCCTCGTCTCCCTCGGGCAGGGCCACGAACACCTCGCCCACCTTGCGCTCTCCCAGCACCCGCTCGAGGTCGCTCAGGGTGCCCAGCACGCGCGAGCGCTCGATGAGGTCGCCCACCTCTGCGTCGGATTCGCCGATGAACCCAACGAAGTTGAGGCCCAGGGTCGGGACCAGGAGGAACTTGCGCTGCAGGGCCTGGGCCGTGGAGCCCGTCCCGATGACCACCACGTTGCGGTTGCCGATGCCGCGCCGGTGGAGCTCCTGGATGACCTTGAAGCTGACGAAGCGTCCCAGCAGCACCCCGATGTGGATGAGGCCGAAGGCGAGCAGCAGCGTCACCCGCGAGAGGGGCTCGGCCCCGCCCTCCAGCCGGATCGGCCGGTGCAGGGCCCGCAGCAGGTCCCAGAGAGGCCCCACACCTCCGCCCACCTCCGAGTCGCGCAGGAGCACGAGGAGGGAGAGGACCACGAGGAACGCCACGAGGGTGGCCTTCGTCACCGCCTTGAACTCCTCCACGTTGAGGAGGCTCTTGATCGGGCTGTACATCCCGAAGCGGTGGAACGCGACCAGGCACACCGCGGCGGTGATCGCGAAGATGCCCCGGTAGTCGGCCAGCTGGGTGGCCGCGTCCTCGGGCGCGACCTGCTCCCGCAGCCAGAAGGCCAGCAGGCAGGCGGCGACCACCGTGGCCAAGTCCGCCAGCACCTGGACCGAGAGGACCAGGGGCTGGAAGTGGCGTCGGAGGAGCGTGCCGGCTTGCGACATCGGAGGAAGGTGCGGCTATCCGGGCATATCGACCCGGTTTGCGAGGATCGAATCGAAGATAGCGGAGGGGAGCGTTCTCGGGGGGTCAGGAGAGCTCCAGCAGGAGCTCCTCCACAGCATCGGCAGGGCCCCCGGCCATCCCTTCGACGTTCTTCGCGAAGGTCTGGCGGGCACCCCAGCCCGCCCTGTCGGTCACGACCCGCAGAGCCGCAATGCGACATCCTGCCCGCTCCGCCACGGCGAAGGCCGCCCCCGTCTCCATGTCCACCGAGACGGCCGCGGGCCAGGCCCGCAGGAGCCGCCCCCGGGCCCAGGGCGAGCGCACCATCCTGTCCCGGGACAGAAACACCCCGGCCTGGCCGCCGGCCACGCGCTGCCAGGCCTCCAGCAGCTCGGGGCTGGCCTCGGTCTCGCGTCCTGCGCGCACCTCCAGGTCCGCCTGGACCGCCCGTGAGCAGTGCACCAGGGTCCCCGGCGGCATCCCGCGCCGAAGCGCCCCACAGGTGCCCACAACCAGCAGCGTCCGCACCCCCTCGGCGGCCAGCACCGCCGCGCCGTGCGCGGCCGCGGCCAAGCCAACCCCGCAGGCCGTCACCAGGACCTCGCGCTGGGCGAGCTCGAGAGCGTGGAGCTCGAGGCCCTGGCGCCGCATCCCCGCTTCCGCCCGCGAGGGCAGGGAGCCCAGCTCGATGGGGAGCGCCGCGAGCACGCCGACCGGCTCCGGAGCGGGGCCCTCCGGGTCGACGCTGGTGAGCTCGGGCATGGGCCCATGGTGCCACGGGGCAGGGCCCGGGCCCAGGGGGACCCATGAACCCCGGAGGGCGAGGGGCTATCCTCCTCCCCCATGCTGGTCGCCATCACAGGAGGAACCGGATTCATCGGGCAGTACCTGATCCGCAGGCTGCTCGACGACGGACACCAGGTGCGCGCCCTGTGCCGCCCGGGACGGGAGACGGCCCTGGAGGCCCACGGCCGGGAGGGCCTGCAGGTCCACAGGGGCGACCTGACGGACGCCGCCTCCCTGGACGGGTTCCTGGCTGGGGCACGCTACTGCGTGCACCTCGCCAGCGCCCACGACCACTTCACCGAGGAGCAGATGCAGGCGGTGAATGTCACGGGAAGCGAACACCTGATGGCGGAGGCGCGCAACAGCGCGACGCCCCAGGACCTGCAGTTCGTGATCATCAGCTCCGCCGTGATCGGCGTCCCCGTCTACAGCTACTACCGGGACTCGAAGCGCGTCCAGGAGAAGATCTTCCGCGGCTCGGAGTTCCCTTGGGTCAGCTTCCGCCCAACCCTGGTCTACGGCATCGGCGACTATCGCCACACAGCCCCCCTGCTGCGCCGCTGCGCCGCCCCCAAGGGCAGCTACTGGGTCCCCCACGAGGGGCTCTCGAAGCTCAACCCCGTCCACGTCGATGACCTCATCGACGCCGTGGTCCGCTTCTTCGGCTACGAGCGCGGCCAGGAGGACTACCGCGTCTTCGAGATCGCGGGGCCCTACGGGATCTCCTTCAATGACTTCGTGGACACCGTGATCGAGGTCACGGGCGGGGGCGTGAAGCGGCGCAACATCCCGCGCCGCTGGGTCGAGCGCGCGATCACCTTCCTGCAGCTCTTCCGGGACATGACCAAGCAGCGGCGCGGCGCGGGTTACTTCTCGCTCCACCACGAGCACGACATCCGCCCCGCCCAAGAGGAGCTCGGCTGGCAGCCGCGTCCGTTCAGCGAGGGAATCCGCGAGGTCGCGGCTGGGGACTGGTGGCGCGAGGACCGCGGCAGTGGCCACGCCACGAGCCTCGGCACGGGCGGCGTCTGAGCGGCCCGCGCGAGGGTCCCCAAGAAAACGGCGGGGAGAGGCTCCATCGCCTCTCCCCGCCGTCTGCGTTTGGCTCGGGGCCGCAGCCACGGGCCGCGGTCAGGAGCCGGGGATCCGCACCAGGGTGTAGTACGCCCGCGCGTTCGCCAGGTCGGCGCCGCCCGCGCTCTGGATGCCCTTGGGGCGCAGCTCGTGCACGTAGCCGGACCGAAGCCCCTCCATGTGCACGGTGAGGCCACGGCCATCCTCGTCGCGCTCCACCCCGGTGACCGCCAGGGTCGCACGGTCCACCTCAGGGCTGCCGTAGTCCGAGTGAAGCATGTAGGTGTAGCTCTCGACCGACCAGGCCGCGGGGTCCTCTCCCGCGCCGGCGGCCAGCTCCTGGGTGAACGACAGGTGGAACCCGTCGGGGCGCGCGTGGACCGAGTGGATCTCGAAGGGGTTCGCGCCGGTCCAGGCCAGACGCTCGAGCCCGAAGGTCTCACTGCCCTTGCTGGCCCAGCCGCGGTCGGTCTCCCCGATCAGCAGCGAGCCGTCCGGGCCCCAGCAGCAGCGGATGGCCCCGCAGGACAGGCCCTTGCGGAAGGGGATGCACGCCCCCTGCCAGTGGCCGTCCACCTCCTCGAGGCAGACCCGCAGGACCTCGGCGGCGAACTGGTCGACCACGAAGATCTGGCCCTCGTAGGGGCCGAAGCGGCCGCCGGTCTGGTCCCACACGAAGCCGGCCGGAGAGCGCCCCATCTCGTCGTAGGGGAACCAGACCGCGGGCAGCTGGAAGTGCGGCAGGTCCTGGGCAACCTTGGGCATCAGCACCCGGTTCGGCGGTTGGCCGGGGTGCGGGTAGGGCCAAAGCTCGTCGTTGCACGACTCGATCCCGAAGGGGTGGCCGTGGAACGACCCCGGGACGAGGTGGCTCAGCTTGCTGGCGCCGCACCACTCGCCCTGGTTGTCCGTGTAGAAGAGGTCGCCCCAGGGGGCGGCGTTCACGCCGGCCGGCGAGCGCAGGCCCGAGCACTCCGGGTGCATGTTGCCCTCGGCGTCGATGCGCAGGGCGAACCCGCGCCACTTGGGCGCGCCGAACGGCTGGCCGCCGAAGGCGCGGTTGGTGGTGATCCAAAGATCGCCGTCACCGCCGCGTACGGGGCCGAAGTTGTACTCGTGGTAGTTGCCGCCCACGTACCAGTCGTCGCACACGGTCTCGACCAGGTCGAAGGCGCCGTCCCCGTCCTCATCGATGAGGCGGCTGAGCTCTCCGCGCTGCACCATGAGCACGCGCCGGTCGTCCTCCACCAGCACGCCGAGGGGCTCCTGGAGGCCCTCCATGAGCCTGCGCCAAGTGCAGTCCATGGGGTCCTCGTCGAAGACGCCCGAGACCGACCAGACCTCACCCCGTCGGGTGGCCAGCAGGATCGTGTCGCCGCGCCACATGGTCAGGGCGCTGACCTCGATCACGCCGCCTTCGGGAAGCGGGAGGGTCTGCAGCGCCCACTCGGCGCCGTCGGGGGACTGAGCCAGCGGCGCCGCGGCGGCCAGCAGAAGGGGGAACAGCATCACCAGGTGACCTCCACGGCCAGGGTTGCGAAGTGGACCTCGCCGCCGCCGAAGACGGGTTCGGAGGAGAAGCGGACGGGGAGCCGGACCTCGCCCTGCTCGAGGCCAACGGCAGGACCGCGGGCGTCGGAGCTGGGCACGAGGACCAGGTGGACCTCACGGCCCCCCTGAACGACGAGGAAGTGCCCGTCGGAGACCTGCTCGGCGCGCTCGCCCGTGAGCAGGCGCGCGACCATGTCCTGGACGGCGTCGGGGTCCTTGGACGAGAGGGCGATCTCCCGCAGGAAGCCCGTGCGGCCGTCGCGCGCGATCGGGGTCAGCGTCTCGTGGATCTCGAGCGCCCCCATCGAGGAGTGGAACTCAGGAGCCTGGCCCAGGGCCTGGCGGCGGCCGCGCGCCCGCACGCCGGCGGGGCGCCCGGTCTCGGCAGGCCAGGCCGCGCTCGCGTCCGCGAGGCGGGCGAGGAGCATGCCTTCCGGCAGGGTCACCACCTGGCTGCCGCCAGGTCCCTCGAGGGAGCCTGCCCGCCCCTCCCAGGTGCCGCGCGCATTGAAGAAGCGCCCCTTCCAGAGGGCTCCCAGGCGGCTCTCCTGCATGTCGTACGCGTAGTGCACCAGCTCGGGGAAGCCCACGGCGAGGGTGCGCGGACTCAGCCCGCCCCAGAAGACGCCGCAGGTGATGACCTCGTCGATGGGCGAGAGCTCGAACGCCGCCTCCGGCGAGTTGAGTCCCGGCGGCGGGGGCATGCCCTCACCCAGCTGCAGCACCTGCCAGATGGCCTCGATCTGCGGCTCGGGATCGCCGTCGTAGAGCGCGGTCACGGGGGAGCGCCCGTCGGTCCATAGCTCGGCCATGCGCGTGTTCATGTTCACCGAGCCCGGGCTCTTGAGGAGCTGATGGAACCAGCCGGGCCGGATGCGACGCGAAACGGTGGCCAGGTCCACGGCGCGGATGCCCAGGGAGGGCGTGCCCGCGAAGTCGTGGCACTGGATGCAGCCGAGGCCTCCCTCGGTTCCGATCAGGCGCAGCCCCTGCATGAGGTGGGCGCCGTCGGCAAGGGTCCGCTCCCAGCTCAGCTCGGGGTCCACCTCGTGGAACGCCGCGGCCATCCAGCCCACGTTCTCCTCGCCGAACTGGGGCATGCGCGCGGTCATGTAGGGGCGCACGCGCGCGCCCTCCACGAGGGCCGCCGTGATGGCCTCCCGACGGAGCTTCGAGCCCACGCCGTCCAGGTGCGGGGGAATCCTTCCCTCATCCCCAAGGTCCGCGCCCTCGGCCGCCTGGAAGTAGTCGCGGTTGAGCGGGTGCACGCCCCCGGCGCCATCCCGACGGTGGCAGTAGGCGCAGCCCATGCGCTCGAGGTGCCGGGCCGCGCGCGCGGCGGCGTCTGGCGCCTCCACGGGCCCCGCGAAGCGCCCGAGGCTGGCCCTCACGGCCGCGACCTCGGCGTCCGCGAGCTGCCAGCGCGGGCGCTGGCCCTCAGCGGCAGAAAGACAGCCGGTCGCGTCGCCGGCTGCGGCCAGCTCGGCGAGAGTCGCGTTGCCCTTGGTCCCGGGAAGCAGCGGCATGCGCGGATCCAGCCGGTGGCAGGCCATGCAGCCGAGGCTCTGGAACCGGCGCGCGCCGCGCTTGGCGACCTCGGGGTCGGGCTCGAGGCCCGCCGGCCCCTGCAGCCCGAGGCCTCGGTGCGTGAACACCTCGGCCGGGATGACCTGGCGCTCCACGCCGGGCCCCTGCCACTGTGCCTCCAGGGACTCCCCGCCTCCCTGCTCGTAGAAGTGCACCTCGAAGGCGTGCTTGCCCGCGGTCAGGCGGATCGTCCCCGAGCGCTCCCGCGTCGGGTGGGTGCCGCCGTTGTCGACGACCTGCTCCCCGTCGATCCAGAGCCAGGAGCCGTCGTCGCTCGAGGTCCAGAAGGTCCACTCCCCATCCGCGGGAACCTCGATAGACCCGGTGAAGCGCAGACCCAGGGCCTCGCGCCGGGAGGTGGAAGACAGGTCCACCTGCGCCGAGACCGTGATCTCGGCGGCCTCGATGCCGTTCAGGTCCTGACGACCCGCGAAGCCTCCGTGGAGCACCTCCACCTTGAGGCCCGCGGTCGGAGCCGGCTCACGCACGAGCTGGGCGCGAAGCAGGTAGGACGCGAGCGCCTGGGCCTCGTCCGCGGACAGGCCCATGTTCGGCATATGCCCGGAGGCGCGGACCGCCAGCGGGTCCAGGAGGAACGCAGCCAGCGCGTCGCGCTCGGTCTTGGCCGCCAGGTGATCCAGGGGCAGGTCGCGGGGCGCGAGGGTGCCGTCGAGGATCACGCCCTCGAAGGGCTCGACCTCTCCGGACTCGCCCTCCGCCTCACCCTGGGCGAGGACCTCCTGGAGCGAGAGCTCCAGCTCCCAGGGCTCCTCCTGGGGCGCGTGGCAGGCCACGCAGCCCGCTGCGTGGAACAGGCGCCGCCCGCGCTCCAGCTCGCCCCAGCTCGTGCCTCGCGGCTCGGCGGCGAAGGGCCCGTCCACCTGGGCCAGGAAGTGCGCCAGCTCCCGAGCGGCGGTCGCGCGCTCCTCCTCGGGCAGCTGAGCCAGCTGGTCCGGCATGGTGGTACCCGGCCGTTCGGCGTTGGGATCCAGCAGGAAGGCCTCCACCCAGCCGGGTGCGACCCGTGCCCCCACCCCGTCCAGGGTCGGAGCCAGCTTCGGCACGAGGACCTCCAGCGCCGCCGGCTCGGCGGCGTGGCAGGCGCTGCACTGGCGCTCGCCCATCAGGCGCTCGCCGAGGGGCAGGTGAACCCCGCTGGAACCCAGGTCCTCGGTGGGAACCAGGGTCGCGAGGAGGGCGATCAGGGATGTGGTCGGCGTCATGGTCACTCTCCTTTGCGCAGGCGCTCCAGCACCCCGGCGTCCTCGATGGTCGACATGTCCTGGCTGGACTCACGCCCGGCCGCGATGTCCCGCAGCAGGCGCCTCATGATCTTGCCCGAGCGAGTCTTGGGCAGAACGTCCGTAAAGCGAATCTCCGCCGGCCGCGCCAGCTTGCCGATCTCGCGCGCCACGTGGTCGAGCAGGTCGCTGCGCAGGTCCTCACGCCGGCTCGAGGCCGCGCCTCCGCCCGTGGTGACGAACGCAACGATGGCCTCCCCCGTCAGGTCGTCCGGCCGGCCCACGACGGCGGCCTCCACCACGGCCTCGTGAGCCACGAGGGAGCTCTCGATCTCCATGGTGGAGAGCCTGTGCCCGCTCACGTTGATCACGTCGTCCACGCGCCCGAGGATCCAGAAGAACCCGTCCTCATCGCGACGGGCGCCGTCGCCCGGGAAGTAGGTCCAGCCCCCAGGCCACTTCGACCAGTAGGTGTCGCGGAAGCGCTGATCGTCCCCCCAGATGCCGCGCAGCATCGAGGGCCAGGGCTTACGAATCGCCAGGAATCCCCCCTCGTTGGCTCCGAGCTCGTTGCCCTCCTCGTCGAGGATGGCGGCGTCCACCCCGAAGAAGGGCCGCGTCGCCGAACCCGGCTTGGTGTCGGTGCAGCCGGGCAGGGGCGTGATCATGATCCCACCCGTCTCGGTCTGCCACCAGGTGTCCACGATCGGGCAGCGCTCGCCCCCCACGACGCGGCGGTACCAGGTCCACGCCTCAGGGTTGATCGGCTCCCCCACCGTGCCGAGCAGCCGCAGCTTCGAGAGGTCGTGACGAGTCACGTGCTCGTCCCCCCACTTCATGAAGGCGCGAATCGCTGTCGGGGCGGTGTAGAAGACCGTGACGCCGTGGCGCTCGCAGAGGTCCCAGAACCGGTTCTCCGCCGGTGCGTTCGGCGCGCCCTCGTACATCACCTGGGTCACGCCGTTCGCCAGCGGGCCGTACACGATGTAGCTGTGGCCCGTGATCCAGCCCACGTCGGCCGTGCACCAGTACACGTCATCCTCGCGCAGGTCGAACACCATGCGCGTGGAGAGGTAGGCGCCAACCATGTAGCCGCCCGTGGTGTGCATGATCCCCTTGGGCTTGCCCGTGGAGCCCGAGGTGTAGAGCAGGAACAGCACGTCCTCCGCATCCATGGGCTCGGGGGGGCAGATCGCCTCCACCCCCTCCAGGGCCTCGTGCAGCCAGACATCGCGTCCGTCCTGCCAGGCCACCTCGTTCTCCGTGCGCCGCACGGTGAGGACCGTGTGTACCGAGGCGATGCCCTCACAGGCAGCGTCCACCTCCGGCTTGAGCGGCAGCACCTTGCCCCGGCGCCAGCCGCCGTCGGCGCAGATCACCGCGCAGCAGTCCCCGTCCTCGATCCGGTCGCGCAGCGCCTGCGCGCTGAATCCGCCGAAGACGACGGAGTGAATCGCGCCGAGCCGCGCGCACGCGAGGCACGCGACCGCGAGCTCCATCACCATGGGCATGTACAGCGTCACGGTGTCGCCCTTGGCGATCCCCCGCGCCTTGAGCACGTTGGCGAAGCGCGCCACCTCGTCGCGCAGCTCGCGGTAGGTGAACGAGCGCGTGTCCCCGGGCTCCCCCTCCCAGTGGATGGCCACCTTGTCGGCCCGCGCTCCGTCGGCGTGCTGGTCCAGGCACACGGCCGAGGCGTTGAGCTTGCCGTCCGCGAACCAGCGCGCCCGGGGGGCTTCACTCCAGTCCAGCACCGTCTGGAAGGGCTCGATCCAGGGCAGCTCACGCGCGACCTCGCCCCAGAACCCCTCGGGGTCCTCGACGGACCGCGCGTGCAGGCGGCGGTACTCCTCCTCGGAGCCGACCCGAGCGGCGGCACGGAACTCCTCGGTCGGCGGGAAGCGGCGGTCCTCCTGGAGGACGTTCTCGATGCGCTGGCTCATGGGAAGGGGGCGGCCGCGGGCGTGGATCCCGAGTCGCCGGGGCCAGTCTACTGCCGCCCGCTCACGGTCCCAGGGAGCGCCCGAAGTGCCCAGCAGCCTCAGTCCCCGCCGCGGCGCGAGCGGGCCTCATTCGACGAGTGCCGAGGCCCTCTGGACAAGAAATCCAAGCCTTTCCAAGGCCCTACGGAGGCGCCAGAAAAGCCGACGGATCGGGGGCAAGGAACCCCCTCGGAGGCCGATGGAAGGACTCGCCAGCGAGGCCACCACCATGACTCCCTTCCCCGATCCCTTCGACCTCGACGTCCCCGAGCCTGGCGCGGGCCGCGTCGTCCTGCACGACACGCCCTGGGTCCTCCTGCTCTTCCCCGAGACCCGCTCCCTGGTCTGGGTCGACCTGACGCGCATGCCCCACACCAATGTGGGCCAGCCCCAGGAGCAGGAGCAGGAAGCCGAGTCCTCGGGCGACGCCCAGGACTGACGCCGGCCCCCAGGCCCTTGCGGCCCGAGACACCGTCCATCCGCTGACCCCTCGCGGATTTGAGGACCCCCGCTGCGCAGCAGCGGGGGTCCTTTCCTATGAGGCTTCCCGGC
>JBDQFW010000081.1:0-13210 GCA_040265735.1 Planctomycetota bacterium
CCCGCGCCTGCCCTAGGCGCGCCCCTGGCTGGCCACAAGAAGTCCCGGGCCGCCCGCGCGGCTCGGGCCTGCTCCGTTCGGGGCCCGCGCGGCTCAGGGCCGGATGCGTGTCATGAGGCGCGGGTAGGGAGCCGCCTCGCGCACGTGCTCAAGCCCGCAGATCCAGCCCACGGTGCGCTCCAGGCCGAGCCCGAAGCCGCCGTGGGGTACGGAGCCGAAGCGGCGCAGGTCCAGGTACCACTCGAACTCCTCCTTGGGGAGCTCGTGCTTGGCGATCTCCGCGAGCAGCTTGTCGAGATCCTCCTCGCGCTGGCTGCCGCCGATGATCTCCCCCACGCCCTCGGGGGCGATCATGTCCACGCACAGGACCTTCGAAGGATCCTCGGGATCCTCCTTCATGTAGAAGGCCTTCACCTGCTTGGGGTAGCGCGTGATCATCACGGGCTGGTCGTGCATGGCGGACAGGATCGTCTCATCCGGCGCGCCGAAGTCGTCGCCGGCCACGAACTCCGAGTCGGGGTGCTCCAGGAGGATCTTCGAGGCCTCCTCGTAGGTGATGCGGGGGAAGCCCCCCACGATGCACTCGAGCTTGGAGAGGTCCCGCTCGAGCGCCTCGAGCTCGGGGCGCCGCCTGCGCAGGACCTCCTTGACGATGTGCACGACCATGTCCTCGGCCAGCTGGCAGACATCGTCGAGGTCCGCGAAGGCCACCTCCGGCTCCAGCATCCAGAACTCGGTCAGGTGCCGGCGCGTCTTCGACTTCTCCGCCCTAAAGGTCGGCCCGAAGCAGTAGACCTTGCCGAAGGCCAGGGCCGAGGCCTCCGCGTAGAGCTGCCCAGACTGGGTCAGGTACGCCTTCTGGTCCCCGAAGTAGTCCAGCTCGAAGAGCGTGCTGGTGCCCTCGCAGGCGCTCGGCGTGAACATCGGAGAGTCGATGCACACGAAGCCGCGGTCGTCGAAGAAGGTCCGGATGGCCGTGATCACCGCGTCGCGGATGCGCATCACCGCCCACTGGCGCTTCGAGCGCAGCCACAGGTGCCGGCGAGACAGCAGATAGTCCGCGCCGTGCTCCTTGGGGGTGATCGGGTAGTCGTGCGTGACATGCAGCACGCGTCCGCCGCTCGCCACCACCTCGAACCCGCCGGGTGCGCGCGGGTCGGGCTTGACCTCACCCTCCAGGATCATGCTCGACTCCTGGCCGCACTCGGCCAGCCGGTCGAAGAGCTCGTCGGGCACCTGCCCGCGCTTGACGACGACCTGGACGAAGCCCGTCCCGTCGCGCAGCTGCACGAACTGCAGCTTGCCCTTGCCCGTGCGGTTGTGCATCCACCCGCGGAGCTCGACGGTCTGACCCGCGTGCTCCCCGAGACGATCGATCGTGGTGACGGCGCTCATGTCGGCAGTGCTCCCCGAGCCGCGCTCAGGGGAAGATCTCGTAGGGGGGTCGCAGAGCCACCTCGACGATGGCGCCCTGCTTGACGAGGACGCGGCCCTTGTAGGTGGCCCCGCTGCGGCGCGCCTCGACGCGCACCTCTCCCTCCCCCTCAACCAGGGCCTCGAACTCGGAGGCCGGGGTGAGGAGCTCGATGCGCTCGTAGCCGAGGGCCACGAGGCGGTTGATCACCCGCTCCGGCAGGCGCGCCGGCGCCGGGGCGCCGGGGGTCGGCTCCCCCTGAGGCTCGCGCTCGCGGCTCTCAAGGGCCTGGGCCATGCGCTCCTCGGAGCGCTTCTGGCTGTCGCGCAGGTCCACGAGCACGTGCTCGAGGCGGCGCAGGTCCAGGGCGCCCTGGGACTCGACCAGGCCCTTGAGGCGCTGGTCCAGGCTCTCGAGGCGCTGGAGGCCCTCCAGCCGCTCCGCGAGGCCGGCCAGCCGCCGTAGGAGGGCCAGCCCAACCCCAAGGAGACCCGCCAGCGCGACGACGCCAACCAGCCCCACGAGCTCACCCGTGGTGAGGGCTGCGAGCGGAAGGGCCGGGCTCATGGCGCGCAGGGTAGCGGATCGGGCGCCGCCGCTGGAGAGGATCGAGCGGTCCCTGGGGACGCGCTCGCACAGCCGGTACTCTCATGGCCCGCGCGATGAACCGCCTCCTCCCCTTCGCCGTCTTCGCGGCCCTTGTTGGCGCCCTGCTCCTGGTGCCCAGTCCCTCGGCCGCGCGCCTCGCCGCCTTCCAGGCCGGGGACCTCCTCGGGGAGACCCTGGCGGACGGCGAGACCACGGCCGGTCAGGCCCTCCTCGCCTCCCCCGAGCTCGCCCTGGGCGCCGTCACCTTCAGCCCGGCGGAGGACGGGCTCGATGCCGCTGCGCGCGCCTCGATCGTGCGGGCCCTGCGGACCCTGGCCCAGGAGTCCGGCCTCGACCTGGAGCTCACCGGAGCCGCGGCCGCCGCGCCGGGCGGCCTCGACCTGGAGCTCGCCCTCGAGGACGGAGAGCGCCAGAGCCTCACCTGGACCGGCAGCGAGGGCGCGCTCACCGTCCAGCGGACCTACCGCGCTCCGGATCGCGGCTCCCTGCTTCCGCCCCTCGTGGCCATCGCGCTCGCAATCCTCTTCCGCAGGCCGCTACTGGCCCTCGGGGCCGGGGTCCTCATCGGGGCGGCCCTAGTGCGACTCCAGGGCGGCTCCACGCTCCTCATGGCCCTAGCCGGCGGCAGCGCCGACACCGCGACCGTCTACCTCTGGGACCAGGTCGTCGACAAGGCGCGCTACGAGATCATCCTCTTCGTCGTGTTCATGCTCGCCATGGTGGGCGTCATCACGCGCGCGGGAGGGATCCACGGGCTCATGAGCTCGATCGCGCGACTGGCGTCCAGCGCGCGCCGCACCCAGCTCGCGACCTGGTTCATGGGGCTCGCGATCTTCTTCGACGACTACGCGAACACCATCCTGGTCGGATCGACCATGCGGCCGCCTCCGCGGTCTGGGCCTCGCTCCCGCCCTGGAGGCCGCGTGGCACAGTCTGCGCGCCATGGCCGTCGCCATCGCGATCCTGTACCTGGCCTGGATGGTCGGCGCGGTGTGCGGGGACCTGGGGACGGCGGCCTGGCTCAGCGTGACGCTCGCGGACGGGCTGCCCCACGCGATCCTGCCTACGGCCCTCTTCCTGCTCGCAGCCCTCGTGGCGTTCAGCACGGGCTCTTCGTGGAGCACGATGACGATCCTGCTTCCCCTCGTGGTCGGACTGTCCTACCAGCTCGGCGCAGCGGCCGCGGGTCCGGGCCTCGACGCGGAGGCCATGGGGTACGGGCTGATGCTGCTCTCCATCGGCGCCGTTCTCGAGGGCGCCATCTTCGGGGACCACTGCTCGCCCATCAGTGACACCACCGTGATGAGCTCGATCGCCTCGGCCAGTGACCACGTGGACCATGTCCGCACGCAGGCCCCCTACGCGATCCTGGTCATGGCGGTGGCCGTGGTCTGCGGCTACCTGCCCTCGGCCCTGTTCCTCGACGGGGAGCGCTCCTGGCTGCCGTGGGCCGGTCTGGCAACCGGGATGGTCGTGCTAACGCTCATCGTGCGCACCCTCGGCCGGCGGGCGGAGGAGCCCGAGGCCGGCAAGGCCGAAGCCGCGCCCCGATGACCTCAGCAACTCCCGAGGGCAGCCGCCTGCTCCGCGGCGCGGTCGTTGGAACCGTGGTCGGGCTGCTCGTGTATGCGGGCCTCGTCCTCTGGGCCGACCTGGAGGGCGTGCAGCGCGCTCTGGCGCAGCTCGAGGTGCGCACCGTCCTCGAGGCGGCTGCTCTGGTCCTCGCCGGCTACGCCCTGCGCTTCGGCCGCTGGGAGGTGTATCGCGCACGCGTTTCCCGCGAGCTCCCGGGCCTGGCCGGCCTGAGTCGCCTCCGCAGCGGGCTCGTGTTCCTGTCCGGGCTGGCGCTCACGGTGTCCCCTGGCAAGCTGGGCGAAGCGTTCAAGAGCGTGCTGCTCAAGGAGGAGGTCGGAGCGCCCGTCGCACGGACGGCGCCCATGGTCCTCGCGGAGCGGCTCACCGACCTGCTTGCACTCCTGCTCCTCATCGGCCTCGCCAACGCGAGCACCGCCAGCGAGCACGCCTGGATCCTGCCCGTAGCGCTCGCCCTCTGTGGCGCGGCCCTGCTGCTGCTCTCCTCCCCGCGCGCAGCGGCCCTTGGGGTCCGCGCGCTCGGTCGTCTGGGCCCCCTGGCCCGCCTGCAGCCAAAGGTGGAGCAGGCCCTCTCAAGCGCGCGCGTCCTGCTGGCCCCCGGAGCGCTGGCTGCCGCCGTGCTGCTGGGGACCGGGGCCTGGGCCCTCGAGTGCGTCGCGGCCTGGCGCATCGCGGGAGGCCTGGGCCTTCCGGCACCTGGGCTCGCTCCCGTGATCGCCGCGTTCAGCCTGTCGCTCGTGGCCGGGGCCATCGCGCTGTTCACCCCGGGCGGCCTGGGCGTGACGGAGGGCCTGCTGACCGACCAGCTCCGCCGCCGCTTCGTCGAGGGGGGCGCCGCCGTGGACGCCGCGCGCGCCGGAGCCGCCTCGGCGACGCTGCTGACGCGCCTGATGACCCTCTGGTTCGCGGTCGCCCTGGGCCTGGGTGCCCTCGCCCTGCACCGCCGGGGCGTGGGGCGCAGATCCGCCTGAGCCGTCGGGATCACCCGCGCGGCACGCCACAGGGCGCAGACCTCAGCAGCCGTAGACGCGCGCAGCCGCGGCCCGGAAGGCCTCGAGTTGCTCGCCGTAGACCTCACGCAGGGTGGGGTCGGGAGGAACGACCTCTCCCTCGAACTGGATGAAGGGGGCCGCGAGGTCGTGCAGGTCGCAGGCGCTCCCCTGCGCGCGCCGCAGGGTCCAGAGGGCCTGCAGCGCTGCGCCGAGAGCCGCGGACTCGGGCTCGTCCAGAGCCTGAACCTCGGCGCCGAGGGCCGCGGCGAGCACCTCACGCCACAGCCCGTTGCGCGAGCCTCCCCCCACCAGGTGCACGCGGTCCACGGGCAGGCCGAGGCCGCGCAGGCGCTCGACCCCCCAGGCCAGGTTCAGGCTGGTGCCCTCCAGGGCCGCGCGGTACAGGACGCCTGGAGCCAGGTGCTGGGGACGCATCCCGAGCAGCGTGCCGGTGGCGTCCGGGAGGTCCGGAACCCGCTCGCCTGCCAGGTAGGGCAGCCAGAGCAGGCCCTCGCAGCCCGGTACGACCGCGCGGGCGGCCTCGGTGAGAGCCCCGTGGTCCTGGCCCGTGAGCCCCACCACGCCCTCCGTCACCCCGGTCAGGTTCATGACGCAGAGCAGGGGCAGCCACTGCCCGGTCGAGTCGCAGAACGGCGCGATGAGCCCCTCGGGGTCGAGGATCGGCTGGTGCGCCTGGGCGAACACCGTCCCCGAGGTGCCGAGGCTGACGACGGCCGTGCCTGGACGCGTGGCGCCTGAGCCGATCGCGCTCATCATGTTGTCGCCACCGCCAGCCGACACGAGAGTGCCCTCGGCCAGGCCGAAGCGCGCGGCACCCGCCGCGTCCACGCGGCCCGCGGGCGCGCCCGCCTCGAGCAGGCGAGGCACGCGCTCTGCGAGCTCCGGGGCCACCGCGGCCATGGCCTGCGGATCGAAGGCGCGCGCCACGGGGTCGAACCAGCCGGTGCCCGAGGCGTCCCCGGCCTCCATGCTGGCGACGCCGGTCAGGCGCAGGTTCAGGAAGTCGTGTGGAAGGAGGACCTGGCGCGTGCGAGCCCACGCGTCGGGCTCGTGCGCGGCGACCCAGACCACCTTGGACGCCGTGAAGCCAGTGGGCACGCTACGTCCGAGGCGGGCCGACAGCTCGCGCGCCTCCGGCGCCGTCTCGGTGTCGCACCACAGCTTGGCCGGGCGCACGACCTGCCCCTGCTCGTCCAGCAGCACGCAGCCGTGCTGCTGGCCCGAGACGCCCACGGCGTCGACCGCGCGCCCCGCCCGCGCGGGTGCGGCCAGCAGCTCAGCAACGACCTCGGCCGCGGCCTGTTCCCAGTCCTCGGGCCGCTGCTCGGCGGCGCCGGGGGCCAGCCCCGGGAGAAGCTCGAGCGGGCGGCTGGCGCGCGCGATCACGGCGCCCGCCTCCGGATCCACCAGCAGCCCCTTGAGGGACTGCGTTCCCGCGTCGAGGCCGAGGACGAGCCCCATGACGGCCTAGCCCCGGACCCCCATCAGGTGCTCGACGAGGAGCTGGTCGAGGCGCTCATAGCGCAGGCCCTCGGCCGCGATGGCATCGCAGTCGAAGGAGGCCTCCTTCAGGGCAGCGGCCTTGTCGGAGGAGTAGCCGCCGGACAGCAGCGGGTCGAGCCCCGCGTCCGTGCGGGTGGCGATGATGTCCCGCACCTCGGGGTCCGCGTCGAAGGCCTCGGCCTTGGCCTTCAGGATCTTGTAGGTGCGCATGCACCCGCGGGCGAAGTCCCACACGCCCGCGTCGTCCTCGGTCCGGTACGCGTGGGCGTCGAAGTGCAGCGGCCCGGTGTAGGGCGCGTTGCCTGCGGTCCCCTCGAGGAGCCGCACGAGCAGGAGGGCCTGCTTCAGGTCCTCCGAGCCGAAGCGCAGGTCCTGGTCGTAGCGGCCGATGCGCTGGCCGTTCAGGTCGATGTGGAACAGCTTGCCCGCCTCCATGGACTGCGCGACGGCGTGCGCGAAGGAGAGGCCCGCCATGGTCTCGTGCGCCACCTCGGGGTTCACGCCCACCATCTCCTCATTCTCGAGGGTGGAGATGAAGTGCAGCATGTGGCCCGTGGTCGCCAGGTAGATGTCCCCACGCGGCTCGTTGGGCTTGGCCTCCAGGGCGAAGCGCAGGTCGTAGCCGCTGTCCTTCACATACCCGCAGAGGAAGTCCATGGCCTCCCGCATGCGCTTGCCCGCGTCCATGGGGTTGCGGCAGGCGTCGGCCTCCGAGCCCTCGCGGCCGCCCCAGAACACATACACCTTGGCACCCAGCTCGACCCCGAGGTCGATGGAGCGCATGGTCTTCTGCAGAGCGAAGGCCCGCACGCGCGGGTCGTTGGAGGTGAAGGCCCCGTCCTTGAAGATCGGCTGGGTGAACAGGTTGGTCGTCGCCATGGGGACGACCATCCCGTGGTCGCTGAGAGCCTTCTTGAAGTCCGCCACGATGCGGTCGCGCTCGGTCGCCGAGCTGCCGAAGGGCACCAGGTCCTCGTCGTGCAGGTTGACCCCGTGGGCGCCGCACTCCGCGAGCTTGGCCACGATGCGGGTCGGGTCCTGAACGGCACGCACGGGCAGCCCGAAGGGGTCGCGCCCGGGGTTGCCCACGGTCCAGAGGCCAAAGGAGAAGCGGTCGGCGGGGGTCGGGTCGAAGGAGTCCATGGGGTGGAGGGTCGAGAGCAGGCAGGGGTCAGGAGAGGAGGCCGACGCGCGCGAGCTGCGCGCGCACGAACTGCAGGCCCTCGCGGGCCACCAGCATGGGAGACGGGGAGAGGGAGCGCCAGATCCGCAGCCCGTTCCCGAAGGCCGGGTCCTCGCGACTGAACGACTCCACCACGACCCAGCCGTCGTAATCAAGGGCCGCGGCGGCGTCGAAGACGGCGTCGAAGGGGACCTGCCCCGCCCCGAGGAGGCCGCGATGGTTCTCGCTGACCTGAAGGTGCCCGAGGTGCCTGCCCATCTGCGCCAGGGCGGCCGCCGTCGAGTTCTCCTCGATGTGGGCGTGGTGGGTGTCGAAGACCGCGCGCACCTGGGGATGGTCGACCGCGTCCAGGAGCTCGAGCGTCTGGCTCGTGCACGAGAGCAGCCAGGCCTCGAAACGGTTCAGGTACTCCACTCCGAGCGTCACGCCACGCGCGCGTTCAGCGGCCGCGCGGAGCACCTCAGCCGCGCGCTCGAAGTCCTCGGCTCCGGGGGCCCTGTCGGGGAAGTGCGCATAGGCCGAGTGGATCGGCCCCCCCACCAGCTCAGCGCCCAGTGCCTCCGCGCCGCGCGCGAGCTCGACCAGATGCTCGGTGGCAGCGCGGCGCACCGCCGGGTCGGGGCTCGCGGGGTCGACCTCCTCCGTGCAGAAGCCCACCGCGGTGCGCGCCAGGCCCAGCGCGTCGAGCCGCGCTCCCAGGGCCTCGAGCTCCGCGCCCGAGACGCCGGTGATCGGCACCTCGACGCCGTCGTAGCCCGCGGCAGCGAGCTCCTCGAGGACGGAGTGGTGCTGCTCGGAAACCCGGGGCCCCCAGAGCAGCATGCTCATGCCGATGCGCACTCCCATCAGTGGTCTCCCTGGCTGCGCAGGAACGCGAACAGGTCCGCGAGGCCCTGCTCACCGAGGCTCTCGAACCCCTCGGGCATCAGGGAGACGCGCGAGGGCTGCAGGACCTCCACCTCCTCCTTCTCGAGGGTCGTGGTGCGTGCCTGGGCGTCGATGAGCTGCAGGGTGGTGCGCGTCTCACCAAGCAGCCGACCGGCATGGATGACGCCGTCGAAGGTCACCGCGGTCCACAGCTGGTAGTTGGCCTCCACATTGCGGCTGGGGTCGAGGACATGCACAAGCAGCTCCTCGCCCGAGGTGGCCCCGATCCCGTCCAGGGCTGGCCCGACCTCACCACCCTCGCCACCCAGCCGGTGGCAGACCGCGCAGTGCTCGCCGAAGAGCGCGCGGCCGCGCTCCTGTCGCCCCTCCAGCTCGAGCGCACCTGCGTACCGCGCCACGACCTCGGCCGCTCCGCCTCCCGAGGAGCCCGGTGAGGCAGCCCTCGCCCGCTCCGCGAGCTCGGCGTCGGGGCTCTGCCGGAGGGTCTGCCAGGAGGCCGCGGAGAGGACGCTCGGAGGCAGCTCGTCCTGCTCGATCGCCGCGAGCAGCGCCCCGGTCCAGGCCGCCCGCCGCGTCAGGAGCTGCACTGCGGCAACCCGCGCGCTGGGCGAGAGCGCCGGGAGGCGCTCCAGGATCGCGCCTCCGACGGCCTCGCCCTCAGCAAGCCCGACGACCTCCAGGACCGTGGCGGCGACCTTGGGCGCCGTGTCCAGATCAAGGGCGGCCAGGAGGCGGACCGCCACCTCGTCAGGAGCACCGAGTTCGAGCAGTCCGCGCGCAGCGAAGCCCGCCTCGAGGGGCTCCAAGTCCTCGCGCTCGAGCTCGCCCTCGAGGAACGCGACCGCCTCGGCCCGCTGGGGATCGAATGCGGCGCCCGCGCCCCACCCGAGCACCAGCTGCGTCAGCAGCACGCGCCCCGGCCCGTCCAGGCCCTGGTGCACCCGAGCCAGTCGCTCCAGGACCGCCGCGGTGAGGCCTGGGCCGCGGCCTCTGCTGCCCGAGGCGAACCCCTCGAGGATCGCGCGCGCCAGCTCAGGCACGGCCTCCGGCAGGGCCTCGAGGATCGCAACCGTCGACGCGGGGTCCCCGAATTCCGCGTGGTGCGCCGTCACGCGCGTGACCACGCGGCCCAGCTCGCCGCCGAGCAGAGGTGGAGCGAGCGGCTCGAGCGCGAGATCATCGAACCAGACCTCGCCCTTGGACCACCCCCAGCCCCCGAAGAGCGCGTTGATCGTGATCTGACGGCGGCCGTCCGCCGTGAACTCGGTGCTGATCCGTCGCCAGCCGTCCCCGGCGCCAAGCCCCTCGGTGCGCGTGTCCTCGGTGCCCTGGACCTCGTGCACATTGAGCTGCGCGCCGCGCCCGGTAAAGCGATCGAAGCCGGGGGCGGTCCGCACCCAGGCGGAGAGCCGGTAGCGCCCTCCGGGCTCGAGCGTGGCCGGCGCGAACCAGCTGGTGTCGGAGCCGGTGGAGGAGCGGATGCCCAGCGCGTTGCCACCCCCGCGGCCCGGCGCCACGAAGTGCTCGGCCTCGCCGCCGTAGGTGCGCGTGGACCAGGCCGCGGCGGCGCGGCCAGGAGCTCCTCGATGGAGCCGTTGGGCAGCAGGTTCCGTGGGCCCGACTGCTCCCGCAGCTCGAGCTGCTCCCGGCGCGTCCCGCGCAGGACGGCCGCCAGGAACCCAGCCGAGTGCCGCGCAGCCGCGGCCTGGGCCGCCTCCGGGAGCCAGCGATCCTCCAGGACCGCAGGCTCGCGCAGCAGGGCCTCGAGCTCGGGGCCCACCCTGGGATCCGCCGGCACCTCGGCCAGTGCGAGGAGCGCGGCCAGGCGCACCTTCGCGTCCGGGTCCCGCAGCAGCCCCTGCCTGAGCACAAGGTCGGCCAGACCGCGATCGCGCGGCCCCAGCTCGCAGGCGAGCCTGCGCAGGACCGCATGGGGTCCCGACGCATGCCGGCGAAGCGTCTCAAGGGCCTCGGCCTCCGCCCGCGCGCTGGCGCCCGCGAAGGACCCCAGCAGCAGGTGGGCCGCGTGCAGGGCTCCGGGGACCAGGCCCAGGGCGTCGGTCCGCGCGTCGCGGAGGGACGCCAGCAGGAGCGCATCCCGATCTGGCGAGGGCTCGGTGGCGAGGCGACGCTGGGCCGCGAGGCGCCAGAGCTGGTTGCCGTCCTCGAGGGCCGCCACGCGGTCCTCGAGGGTGTCGAGCGGCGGGGCCGGCGTGCCCCCCGCGTCCGGGACCACGCGCCAGATGCGGCCGTGGGTCTTGTCCCTGAGCGGCGTCACATAGGCGTTGCCCGGGCCGTTGTCGAAGCCGCGCGGCGTCGGGTTGTGCTGGACGATGTAGTTGTACCAGTCGAGGATCCAGACGCAGCCGTCGGGCCCCACCTCCGCCGAAATCGGCGCGCACCACTCGTCGCGGCTTGCGAAGAGGCTCCAGCCATCGCGCGCCACGAAGTGGCTGCCATCGGGCTCGAGGAAGAGCTGGCCCACCAGGTGCCCGGTCGGGCCGTTCACGAAGGCGGCGCGGTTCCAGTAGCGCTGCGGGAAGGCCCGCGCCGTGTAGAGCGCGTGGCCCGCCCCCGCGGTGAACTGCCCGTGGAAGTCCACCTGGCGAACGCCGTCGGTCACGGGGTGGAAGCGCTGCGTCTCGGCGATGGTCTGCAGGGGTCCGGGGGACCAGCCGCGTAGGCCCTCGTAGACGCGGTTCGGGATCCCCAGGTGCACGCTGGCATTGCCGTTCGCCGTGGACGCGAACACAAGGCCCTCCTCGCTCAGGCCCAGGCCCCAGGTGTTGTTGGTCGTGGCGCGCAGGGCCTCGAGCTCGGTGCCGTCCGGGCGGAAGCGGTAGATGCCCGAGCCGAAGCGATGCTGCACGCCTCCGACCTCGCCCCCGAAGCCCGCATACCCAACGGTCCCCCAGATCCAGCCGTCCACGCCATAGCGCAGGTTGCTTGGACCCGCGTGCGTGTCGCCCGTGCCCCAGCCGCGAAAGAGCTCGATGCGCGCGTCGGCACGGTCATCCCCGTCGCGGTCGGGCAGCAGGAGCATCTGCGGCGCCTGGGCCACGATCAGCCCGTCCGGCCCGTGCACCAGGCTGGTTGGAACGCTCAGCCCCTCCGCGTAGACGGTGCGGGTGTCCGCGCGGCCGTCGCCGTCCTCGTCCTCCAGGATCACGATGCGATCCCCGCCCCCGGCGTCCTTGCGGTCATTCGGGTAGTCCACGGTCTCCGCCACCCACAGCCGCCCACGCGCGTCCCAGCACTGGGCGATGGGCTTGGTCACCAGCGGCTCGGTCGCGAAGAGCTCGAGGTGCATCCCCGGGGGCACCCGATGGTGCCGCGCCGAGGCCTCCGGCGAGAGGGGCCGCTGCATCGCATCAAACGGACGCCCCTGCCCCGTGGGCTGGTAGTTGGGCACGCGCGCGCTCTGGTACTCGAAGCCCTCGTCGGGCCAGGCACGACCGGGCTCCTCGTCGCCCGTGGCCCAGCGCAGACCCCGCACGAGCAGGTCCTGGAACCCCGGGTGAGTCCAGGTGCGCCCGTCGTGCCCCCAGGCGGTGTAGAAGACCCGCCCCTCGCCCTCTTCGCGGGTCCAGGTCCAGTCCTCGGCGCTCTCCTCGCCCGGCTGCGGGGGGCGCCGCTCGAGGACGCGGCGGTCGCCCGTGAGCAGGTGGTGCACATAGGTCTCGTCCCACGACTCGAAGCCGTCGTAGCCGCGCGTGATCGGGTGCGAACCGTCCACGACCTCGCTGCGGAACACGCCGGTCCCGTGGCTCTGGAACTGCCCGCCCACGAGCCCAACGAACGCGTCCGAATCGCGGAAGCAGAAGGAGGCGCAGTGCACCGCGACCAGCGCGCCGCCGCCCCGCACCCACTCGAGCAGCGCGGCTGACCGCTCGCCGCCGCGCCCGTCGGCGCCGAGGAGGTCGTGGTTCGCATACACGAGGAGCGCGGCGGCCTGGGCCAGGGTCTCCGGCGTGAGCAGATCGAGGTCCTCCCGATAGAAGAGGTCGATGCCGCGGGCCGCCAGGGCCGCGTGCACCTCCGCGGCGCGGGCCGCGGGCTGGTGGTGGCCGCGGTCCCCGAGGAACCAGACCGTGAGGCGCTCGGGGCCCTGAGGAGCCGCCTGCGAGCGGAGTCCCGGCACCAGGGTCGCTAGGAACGCCAGAGCACCGAGGGACCTCTTGAGTGGGCTGCGCATGGCGCGAGCGTAGGTAAGGGGCGGTGCCCCGTCGAGGTTGCCGGGGGGGCCGACTACAGAACCCTTTCCACGCTCGCCTATATCGGGAAGCCAGCGCCCGGGCCCTCTTCGAGCCGCGCTGCCCGAGCACCCCGCGGCCAGCCGCTAGGCTGCCTCCCATGCGCGTCGCCCTCTGCCAGATCGCCCCGGTCCTGCTGGATCGGGCGCGCACCCTCGACCGCGTGCTGGCCGCCCTGGACCAGCTCGACGGGGCCCAGCTGGCGGTCTTCGGGGAGGCCCTGGTCCCAGGCTATCCCATCTGGTTGGACCGCACCGGCGGTGCGCGCTTCAACGACCCCGAGCAGAAGCGCTGGCACGCCCGCTACCTCGAGCAGGCCGTGGACCTCGAGCGCGGCGACCTCGCGTCGGTCCAGGAGCGCGTCGCTGCCCTCGGGATCCACGCTGTCCTCGGAGTGGTGGAGCGCGCGCCGGATCGCAGCGGGCACACCCTCTACTGCACCTGCGTGACCCTCGGCCCCGACGGCCGCGTGCTCTCCAGCCACCGCAAGCTGATGCCCACCTACGAGGAGCGCCTCGCCTGGGGGACCGGCGACGGCGCGGGCCTCGTGGTGCATCCGGTGGGTCCCTTCCGCCTCGGCAGCCTCAACTGCTGGGAGAACTGGATGCCCCTCGCGCGGCATGCACTCCAGGCCCAGGGCGAGACCCTGCACGCCGCGATCTGGCCTGGAAGCGTGCGCAACACCGAGGAGTGGACGCGCTTCGCCGCACGCGAGGGCCGCTCCTTCGTGCTCTCCGTGGGCGCGCCCCTGCGC
>JBDQFW010000081.1:13220-13450 GCA_040265735.1 Planctomycetota bacterium
ACCTCGGTCTGGACGAGGACGCCTGGATCCACGACGGGGGCTCCTGCGTGGCGGCGCCGGACGGCACGTGGCTGCTGGAGCCAAAGGGCTGCTGCGAGGGCGTGTTCACCGTGGATCTGGATCCCGAAGCCGTCCTGCGCGAGCGCCAGAACTTCGACCCCGCCGGGCACTACGCCAGGCCCGATGTCCTGCACCTGTCCGTGGATCGCAGGCGTCAGGCCACCACGAGC
>JBDQFW010000082.1:0-13395 GCA_040265735.1 Planctomycetota bacterium
GGCTACGGGCCCCCCTCGACGGGGCCGGACACCCAGGGGACGCTCCATCCCCAGGAGCCTGATGAGCTCGTGCTGCTGGAGTCGGGCCGCTACTACGGCCACCCGAACCGGAGCCGCGGGCGCTGGCAGCCCTTCGAGAATGTCTACCACGCTCCCTGGCAGCCGGACCAGGGACGGGCGCACACCGCTCCCCTGACGCTCCTCGACTCGTCCGCGGACGGGATCATCGAGTACCGCAGCGCGGCTTTCGGCGGGCAGCTGCGCGGGGACCTGATCACGCAGAAGTGGAACTCACCGCTACGGTGGATCGACCTCGATGAGGCCGGGCGTGCCGCCCAGAGCGTTACGCAGCTCAGCCCGACTCTGGCGGGCCTGGACGTGGTCACGGGGCCGGGCGGTGCGCTGATCAGTGCCGACTACTCGAACAGCAAGGTCAAGGTCATGGTCCCCGCAGCGGGACTCACCGGGCCTCTTCAGCTCTGGGACGTTCACCCCTGGCGCGCACCGCGCGCGGGCGGCGGCCGCTTCGTGCTGGGCGGGCGGAGCTTCGGCGATCTCGGCAACACCCTGGTGCTGATGGGTGGCGTTCCGGCGCAGATCCTCAGCGTCACCAGCACCCGCATCGAGGGCATCCTGCCCGTGGGGCCGGCGATCCCGACGGGGGAGCTTGTGGATGTGGAGGTGCGCGTGGGCACCGCGAGCAGCGTCCTCCCCGACGCCTTCCTCTGGCTCCCGAGCGTGCGCGGAGAGGCGCGCGGGCGCTGGTCCGCAGGAGCCGATCTCCCGGACGCCCTCGGAGAGGTGTCCACGGCGGTCCTCGATGGGCGCCTGTTCGTGGTGGGCGAGGGGTCCTCCAAGACCTACGCCCTCGATCTCGCGACGGGTGTCTGGGACGACACGCTGGCGACGCGCCCCTACGCGGGCTCGCACCACGCGACCCAGGTCGTTGGGGATCGGATCTTCCTGTTCGGCGGCCTGGGGGCGGGTCTCGGCAAGGTCCAGATCTACGACCCCGCCTCCGACTCGTGGGCGCTGGGGGCGGACATGCCCTGGAGCGGTGGCTCGTGCTCGAGTGCGCTCATCGACGGGCTGGTGTATGTGTGCGGAGGCATCGTCGGCAGCTCGACGGTCGCGAACCTCGCCTCCTACGACCCCGTGCTCGACCAGTGGGACGCGTCCCTTCCTCCCATGCCAACTGGCGTCAACCACGCGGCCTCCGCCACTGACGGGCGCTACCTCTTTGTGTTCGGGGGCCGGCAGGGAGGCAACACTCCCCAGCCGGGCTTCGACAATGTCCAGCGCTTCGATCCCCTGACGCTGCAGTGGCTGGACAGCGATCAGCCGCTCTCGGGCCTCACCCCGATGCCGCTTCCCAGGGGCGGGACCGGTCGCGCGGTCTTCCACAGCGGGCGCTTCTGGGTCATGGGCGGAGAAACCTCCGGCGGGACCGTCTTCGAGGACGTCCAGACCTACGACCCCGTCGAGGACCGCTGGGCCCTCGACGCGCCGCTGCCCACCGCGCGGCACGGGATCGACCCGGTGCGGGATGGAGACCGGATCTGGGTTGTCGGCGGCGGGATCGTGGCCGGGTTCAGCGCCTCGGACGCGGTCGAGGTCCTGCAGCGTTGACGCCGGTCTGGCGGGCTCGCGCGTCGAGGCGCTAGGCTCGACCGCATGGGAAAGGGCAAGCGCGGCAAGGACCGAGACGGGGGAGGCTCCTTCGGGAGCTTCAAGGCCCTGCAGCAGGCGCGCGGGGAGGACTCCAGCGCGGCCCCCAAGGAGGAGGGGCGGGGCTGGACCCTTGAGGACGAGGACGGCGAGGTGCGCGTGGAGGAGGCGGACCTCGAGTCCCTGCCGGATCCGGACGCGGATGCCCGCGCAAGGATCGGCCGGAGGCCGCGTGCCGACGGGCCCATGGTCAAGGGCCCAGCCTGCTACCGAGAGGACGGCGCGGATGAGCTGGAGCTCCTGCGCTCGTTTCGGGTTCGAACTGTCTTCCTGCCCGACGTGCTGGCCGAGGTGCAGGGGCTGCCGGCCGATCCCTCCGAGGAGGACATGCGGGGCCGCGAGGACCTCCGTGGCCAGCTGATCTACACGATCGATGGGGACGACGCGAAGGACCACGACGACGCGATCTCCATTCGCGAGCTGGGTGAGGGCCGCGTGGAGATCGGCGTGCACATCGCGGATGTGGGGCACTACGTCCGGCCGGGAACGGTGCTCGATGACGAGGCCCTGGCCCGGGGCACGAGCGTCTACCTGCCGGATCAGGTCGTGCCGATGCTCCCAGAGGAGCTCTCGAACGGCCTCTGCTCCCTGGTGGAGGGCCGCGATCGGCTGGCCTACTCGGTCCACATGGTGTTCGATGCCCAGGGGGAGCGCCTCTCCTACCGCTGTGGCAAGTCCGTCCTGCGCTCCGTCAGGCGCTGCACCTACAAGGAGGTGCAGGCGCTGCTGGACGGTCGGGAGGCCCCTGCGGACCTCGAGCCCCTGCGCGGCTCACTCCAGGCCTTCGCGGCCTGGACGCGGCGCCAGCAGTCGATCCGCGACGCGAAGGGGAGCCTGCGGATCCAGTCGAGCGAGAAGAAGTTCCTGTTCGATGCGGACGGAGAGGTGGAGCGCATCGTGGACGCGGAGAAGGTCTTCAGCATGACGCTGATTGAGGAGACCGCCCTGGCCGCCAACCAGGCGGTGGGGGACTTCTTTCGCGAGCGCGGCCTGCCAACCATCTACCGCGTCCACCCCGAGAAGGACCCCGAGGAGGTGGCCGCCGTGGCGGAGCTGCTCCTGGATCACGGGATTCGGGTGCCGGACAAGGAGCGCCTGACCGGCCGTGACGTCGGTCGGCTGATCCGCCAGGCCCGCCGGCGCCCCAACGCGGAGGCCCTGATCGGGCGCATCATGGGCCTCGTGGAGCGGGCCGTCTACGAGGTCAAGGACCATGAGAACGTGGCCACCCACTTCGGCCTGGCACGTGAGGCCTACCTGCACTTCACGAGCCCCATCCGGCGCTACCCGGACCTGATGGTCCACCGCTGGCTTCACGAGGTTCAGAGCGGCGAGGACGACGCCCGCGCGGAGCTCTCGACCGAGGCCCTCCTCGAGGACCTCAACCAGACGGCGGCCCACGCGAGCATGCAGGCGGAGACTGCGGAGATGGCCGAGACCGCGGTCAAGGACCTGAAGGTCTGCCAGTTCATGGAGCCCCACATCGGGGAGCGTCTCGACGCGCGCGTCGTCCGGGTCTCGAGGGGCGGGCTCGAGGTGCACCTGGTGGACTTCAATGTGGGCGGCTTCCTGCCCGCTCGGAGTATGGGGCAGCGACCCCGAGTGGAGGGCGCCACCCTGACCGTGCGCGTGGGCAAGCGCGTGCTGTCCTTCACCGAGGGCTACGCCATCCGGGTCGAGATCAAGGCGGTGGACTTCATCCGCCTGCAGGTCCTCCTCGAGCTCGCCACCTGATCCATGCGCACACGCATCTTCTTCGTGCTGGCCCTGCTGCTCGGGGCCTGCGGCTTCACCGCGACCGTGTTCCCCGTGTTCTGGGTGCCGTTCGGCCTTCTGGTCGGGCTCGGCCTGCTCGGGGTCGCAGACGTCAGCCAGCGGCGGCGGGCGGTCCTGCGCAACTTCCCGATCCTGGGGCACTTCCGCTATCTGCTGGAGGCGATCCGTCCTGAGATCAACCAGTACTTCATCGAGTCCAACACCGACGGCACGCCCTTCAATCGTGAGCTGCGCAGCGTCGTCTACCAGCGCGCGAAGGGCGTGCTGGATACGGTCCCCTTCGGGACCCAGGTTGATGTCTACGCCGAGGGCTACGAGTGGGTCAGCCACTCGATCCTCGCCAAGGACCTACACGGCCAGGCGCCCCCGCGGGTGAGGATCGGGGGCGTGGAGTGCACGCAGCCCTATGAGGCCTCACTGCTGAACATCTCGGCCATGAGCTACGGCAGCCTCAGCAGCCACGCCGTGCTGGCGATGGGGCACGGGGCAAAGGCCGCGGGGTGCTACCAGAACACGGGCGAGGGCGGGATCTCGTCGTACCACCTGCGGCCGGGTGCAGACCTCGTCTGGCAGCTGGGGACCGGTTACTTCGGCTGCCGGACCGCAACTGGAGGCTTCGACCCACAGGCCTTCGCTCGTCAGGCCGCGCGCCCTGAGGTGCGCATGATCGAGGTCAAGCTGAGCCAGGGTGCGAAGCCCGGCCACGGCGGCATCCTCCCCGCACGCAAGGTCACGCAGGAGATCTCCGAGATCCGCGGGGTGCCTCTTGGGGCCGATGTGCACTCCCCCCCGGCACACAGCACGTTCAGCACGCCGCGCGAGCTGTGCGAGTGGATCCGCGAGCTGCGGCGCCTCGCAGGGGGCAAGCCCGTGGGGATCAAGCTGTGCGTCGGGGAGCGCAGCGAGGTCCTGGCGCTCGGGAAGGCCATGCGGGCCACGGGAACCTGCCCGGACTTCATCACGGTGGACGGCGGCGAGGGCGGCACTGGAGCGGCGCCTCTCGAGTTCGCCAACTCTGTGGGCATGCCCCTGCGCGAGGGGCTGGTGCTCGTCCACAACATGCTCGTGGGATTCGGCCTGCGGGACCAGGTGCGGGTGATCGCCAGCGGACGCGTCGTGACCGGTTTCGACCTGGCAGTGCGACTCGCCCTGGGGGCGGACCTCGTGTGCAGCGCCCGCGCCATGATGATGGCCGTGGGCTGCATCCAGGCGCGGAGGTGCAACAGCAACGACTGTCCGGTGGGGGTTGCCACGCAGGTTCCCTCCCTCGTGCGAGGCCTCGATGTGGAGGACAAGAGCGCGCGGGTGGAGAGCTTCCAGCGGGAGACGGTCGAGGGCTTCATGGAGCTCCTGGGCGCGGCGGGTCTCTCCCGGCCCGAGGACCTGGGCCCCGAGCGCATCCTGCGGCGCACCTCTCCGCGGGAGGTGGCCACCCTGGCCGAGGTCTACGAGTTCATCGAGCCCCAGTCCCTCCTCGTGGATCCCGTGCCCGAGTCCCTGGAGTCGGCGTGGGGCGCAGCATCGGCGGACAGCTTCGTGCCGGCCGTGGGGAGCGCGTGCGGAGCCTGAGCGTCGAGGAGGCGCGCGCGCTCGACGCGCGGGCCGAGCGGGAGCTTGGGCTGGGGCAGCTCGTCCTGATGGAGAGCGCCGCGCTGGGCGCCACCCACGAGTGCCTCGACCTGATCCCCGACGGGGCCTCGGTCTGGCTCCTCTGCGGGGGCGGCCACAACGGAGGGGACGGCCTCGCTATGGCTCGCCAGTTGCTTGTGCGAGGGCGACGGCCCCTTGTTGAGCTGTGGGCGGAGGAGGCGCGGCTCTCCGAGGCGACGGCCGCCCAGCTCAGGGCGGCGCGCGGGCTCGGAGTCGAGGTCCGCGTGTCGCCTCCTCAGGAGCCCTGGGCTCCGAAGGGAGCCTCCCCGCTCGCGGTGGTCGACGCCCTGCTGGGGACCGGAGCGCGCGGGGGGCTTCGACCCTGGATGGCGGAGAGGCTGGGTCAGGTCGCCGAGAGGTGCGCTGGGGTTCCGGTGCTCGCCCTCGACGGCCCCTCGGGCCTCGACCTCGCCACCGGCACGGCCAGCCCGGGCACCCTCGCGGCGGTGCGCACCCTCACCTTCGCAGCGCCCAAGCCCGGCCTGCTCGCAGGCGACGGTCCGGCGCTGGCGGGGGAGCTGCGCGTGGTGCCGATCGGCGTGCCGCTGGAGTGGGGCCAGGCAAGGCCTGGCTCGAGGGGGCGCGGCTCGGGCAGTTGCGGGCCAGCAGGCCGGTCCGAGGCCTGACAGGGGGGACGCTCAGCGCAGAGCCCTAGTCCTCGAGCCGCAGGCCCAGCTCCTGGAAGCCGGCGCTGTCCTTGTACGCCCCTTCTCCGGCCTTCTCGAGGATCGTGATCTCGAGGCGTCTCACGCGCTCGGCCTTGTCGAAGGCCAGGACCTGCTCGCGGTCCACCGCGGGATCGAGGGTGAACTCCACGGGCCGCTTTTTATTGACCGACACGGCGATGCGCACCGCGCTCCCGACGCTGCGCTTCTCGGTCGGGACCTGCCGAGCATGCGTGAGCACCAGGGCGCCGGCCTTCACGGGCTTGTCCAGCTCGATGCGCAGGGACGGAGTCGCGTCCGCCGCCGCCGAGAGCCAGCCACGCCCCATGCGGCCATCCACGGCGAATTCCGGAGACCAGCCGGCGTTGAGGCTGCTGGAGGCCTCCACCTCGACCTCGACTCCGCGGAGGAGGTTCTGCTCGTGCGTTGCGGCCTGGGTTAGCATCCAGGGAGTGAGCACCTCGTCGATGACCACTTCGAGGGGCTTGGACTCCACGGGCTCCGCGTCCTCTGGCGCTTCACCCGGGTGGACCAGCCACGCGCGCGCTCGCAGTGCGTAGATGCCCGGCTCGGAGAAGGTGTGGCGCCAGGCAAAGCGTTTGCCGCCTGCGGGGCCGCTCGGGTCTCCGGTCAGGGTGCCCAGGACCTGATCCCCTGCGAGGAGTTCCACCTTGGTCACGCGCGGCCCCTTGCCCTCGTCCTCGACCCACTCGTACGGCTCGGTGACCGCCTTTCCATAGCTCGAGATCCAGACATTGAGCGGCGTGTCCCCGGCCGCGCGCAGGTTGATTCCTCCCTCGGGATCGTCCTCGCCGTACAGGTCTCCCTTGCGCGCGTGCTCGCCCGTGGTGGAGGCCGTGGCTCGCCGCAGGCACAGGAGCGCGAAGCAGGTCTTGGGTTGGTTGCCGTCCTGGTGATGGGGAGCCGGGCCCCACGAGCCCTGCGCGCTCTGCTCCGCGACGAGCGCGGCGGCGGTGCGGGGGTACCATTCGAACGAGCCGAACCGATCGAGCTGGAGCAGGCCGGCGACTCGCTCCATGCCATAGAGCCAGTAGTGCCTGCGCATGTGGCTGGCGCCGTGGCCCGGCTCGTCGGGGATGGGGTTGTTCTCCACCGCCGCGTGTGCAGCTAGCCACTCGAGGCCCCCCTCGATGGCCTTCTTGGCCTCCTTCTCGCTAGCCGGCTTGAGCTTGCCCGCGGCCTCGAGCTGCTGGGTCGCAATGGCGAGGACCGCGATCCCGGCGGTGGTCATGGAGCCCGAGAAGACCGAGCCCTTGACGTAGGAGAAGCCCGCGGGACCCCGGTAGGCGTCGAACTGGTTGCCCAGTGCGTAGTCCATCATCCGATACCAGGCCCGCTGGTCGACCTCGACGCCGGCCTTGGAGGCAGCGCGAAGGCCGAGGGCCGCGTACTGGGTGAGGGACAGGTCCTCGTGGCCACCGGGGTAGGAGAAGCCCCGGCCCTGGGCCTCGAGCAGCTCTTCGACCGAGCGCTCGATCCACTCGCGATGGCCCTCGGGGTCGTGCTCGGCCAGGGCCATCAGCAGACAGCCAAGGGTGTAGGTGCGCCGGTCGTCCTGGGTACTCAGGAACCGCAGGGCCCGGACCACGCTGGGGTGATCTCGCGCGACGCCGCACTTGAGCAGGGTGTAGAGGGAGAGGGCCGTCTGGCCGGAGAGGTAGGAGTCGCTGTGGAAGCGCCAGGAGCCGTCCAGCTCTTGGGCACTGAGGATCCAGGCGACTCCACGATCGATGGCGGCATCGATCTGGGCCTGCTCCACCTCCGGCGCGGGCTTCGCGGGCTCCTGGGCGGGTACAAGGAGGGCGCAGAGGGCGAGGACGGGCAGCATGGTCTTCGAGGATACGCAGGTCAGCCGCCCTTGGTGTGCATCTCGCGCTGCGGGGCCGAGCGCAGAGTCTGAGCCTGCGTGAGGCTCGCCTCCCGGTCAGGTCGCGCCAGCCGCTCCTCGGCGCCGCGGTCCGTGCGCGCCATCCAGGCCGTGCGGATGCGCTGGGCGAGCTCGGGCGCGTGCTCACCCGCGCGGAGCGGGGCGCCGAGGTCCAGGCCCTCGGTGCCGTATAGGCAGGTGAAGAGGTGTCCATCCGCGGTCAGGCGAGCGCGGTCGCAGGCTCCGCAGAAGGGCGCCGTGGTGGAGGCCACCACGCCGAAGGTCTGACCGGTGGCCAGCTCGTACCGTCGGGCAGGAGCGGAGGCGCTGGCCTCCGTGGCCTGAATGGGGCCCGCGGCCTGTTCGAGGCGGCGCAGAAGCTCCGCGGCGGGGAGGACGCGACTCTGGCTCCAGCGCGTGGCGCCCTCCACATCCATGTACTCGATGAAGCGCAGCTCGCAGCCGAGGTCTCGCGCCCACGCAAGGAGCTCGAGAACCTCATCGTCGTTGATGCCCGCCATGAGGACCGTGTTGATCTTGACGCGGCCTGGAAGGACCTTCGCAGCGGCCTCGATCCCTGCGAGGGTCGGCTTGAGAGCATCGCGTCGCGTCAGCTCCTTGAAGCGCTCCGGCCGAAGGGTGTCGAGGCTGACGGTCACCCGGTCCAGCCCGGCCTGCGCCAGGGCGTGCACCTGATCAGCGAGGTGCACGCCGTTGGTGGTCAGCGCGAGATCCTCGAGCTCGAGGGCTGCGAGCTGCTCGACCAGTCGCCAGAGCTCCCGCCGCAGAAGCGGCTCGCCGCCGGTGAGTCGGACCCTGCGCGTGCCCGCCAAGGTCGCCGCGCGCACGACCTCGGTCAGCTGACCGAAGCGCAGGAGGTGGTCCCGCTCGAGCCAGGTGTACTCCTCCTCCGGCATGCAGTAGCTGCAGCGGAGGTTGCAGCGGTCGGTCACCGAGACCCGCAGGCTCCGCAGGGGCCGCTGGTGGAGGTCGAGGACGGGCTGCACGGGGAGGATTCTAGCGCTGGCTCCAGGCACCCGGAATGCGCAGGGAGCGCACGCCGCTGACGCGGCATGCGCTCCCCGAGAGGGCTCGCTCTGACCTCAGGGGCAGAACACGACCGACAGGGCGTCGGAGAAGTTGTAGCTGGCGCCCCCGGCCGCGCCGGCTGCCGGGTCGCGGTACCAGAACTGGAAGTTGTAGGTCTGGCCCGGAACGATCAGGCCCGGCCCACCGCTCATGGGGGGCTGGGTGAAGTCGACCGCGCGGGTCACGCCGCCGAAGACATCCGTGGGGCCCGCCGGGAGGATGCGGTGGAGACCGCCGCCAACGCAGAGGAAGCCGTTGCCGTTCGCGACCTGCGCCTGGTTCGGGCCGTAGAAGAACAGGCCGAACTGGTTCGGGACTGCGCCGTTCACGGCCAGGCTGAACGAATTGGCAGAGAGGTCGTTCGAGCCGAACGAAGAGATCGAGGCTCCCAGCGCGTTCGAGGAGTTGCCGCCCGCGACGCAGTAGCTGCTGGTGCCGCAGTCCTGGGAGACGCGCCAGATCTGGCCGCCTTGCTCGAGGATGTAGAGCTCGCCGTTGGCGTCCTCACCGAAGGAGGTGATGGTGGTGATGCTCTGGCCGCCCGGAGGGTCGAGCTCTTGGGTGCGCTCGGTGAACTCGGTCACGGCGCCGTTCTGGTAGCGGAAGGACCAGATGCGGCTCGTGCAGTAGTCCGCGTAGAAGTAGGTGCCCTGGAGCGCCGGCAGCGCGGAGCCGCGGTAGACGTAGCCCCCGGTGATGCTGCAGCCGAACGAGTGGCTGTACTCCTGGATCGGATCAACGAGGTTCGTCGCGTTGCAGGTGCAGCCGGAGAGTCCGGTGCAGTGGTCACCCTCCATGCAGCGCCAGCCATAGTTCTCGCCGCCCGCGCTGGAGGCCGGCTGGAAGTTGATCTCCTCCCAGGCGTTCTGGCCCACGTCCGCGATGTACATGTCGCCGGTCCCCCGGTCGAAGGAGAAGCGCCAGGGGTTGCGCAGGCCGGTGGCCCAGATCGTGTCGAGCACGCTGCCGTTGCCGACGAACGGGTTGGACGGGGGCACGAAGGGCGCGGCCGCGTCGATGTCGAGGCGCAGCATCTTGCCCAGGTTGGTGCTGCCGTTCTGCGAGCGGTTGCCCGGGTCGTTGGCGCTGCCGCCGTCGCCGAGGCCGACATACAGATAGCCGTCAGGACCAAAAGCGATCTGGCCGCCGTTGTGGTTCGAGAAGGGCTGGCTCTCCGCGACGATCTGCTGGATGACCGTGGGGTCGCCGATGTTGGGGTCGGTGGTCACCAGGTGCTCGGTGACGCGCGTGTTGCCCCCGGTCGCGGTGCGCGACACGAAGAAGCGACCGTTGTTGGCATAGTCAGGGTGGAACGCCATGGAGAGCAGGCCCTGCTCGTTGCCGGTCGAGACCGAGAGGCTCATGAACGGGGTCGGCAGGACCTGGCCGGTGGTGAGATCGATGATCTCGATGCGGCCGGTGTGCTGCTCACACACGAAGAGCCGACCCGTGTCCCCTGGCGGCGCCGTGGCGAAGACGGGCCGGGCAAATCCCTGGGCCACCAGCTCGGTGGTCAGGTTCTGGGCAGAGGAGCCAGTGGCGGTCGCGGCCAGGACCGCGAGGGCGAGGAGGGAGGTCTTCATGGCGGTTTCAGGAGGCGCCCTAGGGGGCAGCGCCGCTCTTCATCTTCCGACGCCCTCCGCGAGGGGTCAAGGTGAGAAGCCTCCGGTGCCCCGGACCTGGTGTTCTGGGCGCGACCGAGCGGCCGGTGGACATGGGATGGACTGGAGGCCGGGTCCTGCCCCGTGGCGGGTCAACTCGGTTGACTGGAGCGGCTCAACACAGAACTCTCTTGGAATGGGGCAGGCAGAGCAGGGGACGGGGTGCGGCCAGCAGCCGCAGGGCGCGGGGATGCGGACCCTTGGGAGGCTCCGCGTCCGCCTCCTCACGCTCGCCGCAGCCGCCGCCGTGCCCGGACTCTCCAGCTGCTCCGACGCTCCCCGAGTGGAGCGGTTCGATGATGGCTCGATCGCCCGCGTCTCGCGCTGGGAGGGGCCCCTTCTCCACGGACCGGACCTGCGCCTCCACGAGGATGGGACCCCGGACCGCATGGGGTCCTGGAGCCGCGGCCGGCGCGACGGCCTGTGGCTCGACTGGGCTCCCACGGGCGAACTGATCCGTGCCGAGGAGTGGCGTGCCGGTCTCCGGGAGGGTCGCCACCGCGGCTGGACCGAGGAGGGGCAGCCCGAGTTCATGGGGAGCTGGGCCGACAACCTGCGCGAAGGGGACTGGCTCACCTTCGGTCCTGGAGGGCTCGCTGCTGCTGTCCAGACCTACCGGGCGGGATCCCTGGTGGGGGAGCGTCAGGCCGAGGAGTCCGACCGGACACGCTTCGACGCGCGCTTCGCGGACCTTGTGCCTGCCGACCTCGCGGCGCGGCGGGACGCCCTGCTGCAGGAGGTCACCCCATGAGGGCCAGCGTCGCGGATTCCAGACCCGAGCGGCTCGGGCGGGGACGCAGGGCCGGCGCGCGCACGCTTGCGCTGATGGCCGCGCTTGCCGCCGGGGGCTGTGGTCACTCCGCGCCGGAGTGGGACGTCATTCTGGTGTCCCTAGACACGACCCGTGCGGATCACCTGGGCCCCTTCGCACGGGACGCTCGCGCGCGCACGCCGGCCCTCGATGCGCTGGCGCGCGAGAGCATCGTGTTCGAGGCGGCCCAGAGCGCGGCCACCACCACGCTCTGCGCCCACACCTCCCTGATGACGGGCACCTGGCCTCACCGGCACGGCGTGGCCCGCAACGGCTTCACGCTCAACGAGGGCAACCTGACCCTCGCGGAGCTCCTCTCCAGCGCTGGCATGGACACGCGAGCGTTCCTCGGCTCGTTTGCCCTCGAGGCACGCTTCGGCTTCGACCAGGGCTTCGCGGTCTTCGATGAGGCCTTCGAAGTCTTCGTTGGCGCGGGTGGAGCGGACCAGAACCAGCGGGGAGGACCTGCCGTGACGGCCGCTGCCCTGCGGAGCCTGAGCGATGCGCCTCCCAAGGCGCCTCTGTTCCTGTTCGCGCACTACTTCGACCCTCACGCGCCCTACGCTCCGCCCGCCTCGGTACGCCCTGCGGGCCTGCCGGTCGGACTGGCTGGGGATCCCTTGACCGTGGAGCGCACCGTCCGGGCCGGCCAGCGCCGGGACCTGGGCGTGGAGGGCCCGGTCCCGGGGCTCGCTGGGGCGGTGCAAGCGGGGCTGAGCCCCGAGCTCGTGCGTCAGCACGATCCAGAGCCCGCGGAGCTCGATCGCCAGCTTGCGGCTCTCTATGCGGCTGAGGTGGAGGCTCTGGATGCGTCGCTCGGGGCGCTCTTCGAGGGCCTGCGCGCCTCGGGACGCTGGGAGCGCACCATCGTGATCGTTACGGGGGACCACGGGGAGACCTTCACGGAGCACCCGGACCGCTGGAACCACGGCCTGGGCGTGCACCAGACCGTGGCGCACGTGCCGCTCATGGTCCGGCTCCCGGAGGCTCACCCGCTGGCATCGGCCCGCGGCAAGCGCGTGCGCGAGCCTGTGGCCACCATCGATGTTCTGCCGACCGTTTGCGGCCTCTTGGGTCTCGAGCCTCCGCCGACTGCCCACGGCGTGAACCTGGTTCCGTTCGTGCAGCGGGGTGAGGATCCTCCGCGACGAGCGCTCGTCACGGAGGCGACGCAGCCCGGGCAAGGGCTGGAGGAGGGCGCGCGCGCGCGCGGGCAGTGGCTCAACTGGCTCAAGCCCCACGCCGTTCGAGAGGGGCGCTGGAAGTACCTCAACGCTCCGTACCTCCAGCTGGAGCACCTCTACGACCTCGAGGCCGACCCCGGCGAGCAGCGCGACCTGCTCGCGGGAGTGTCCCCCGGAGGGAGCCCAGCGGACCCTGAAGCGGCAGGGGCTCTGCGCCGCCTGCGCGCGCAGCTCCTGCAGTGGTTCGGTGAGGCCAATCCGCTGCCTAGCGGCTTCGACCCCTCGCAGGCGGAAGAGACCGCCGCGAGGCTGCGCCAGATGGGGTACTGAGGGGGTCGGGCTCGCGGGGCGCTGGGGCCCGCGCTGCTCAGTCCCCCAGGAGCCCCTTCAGGGGATTCTTGAGGTCCGTGGGGAGCTTCTCGAGAGCGCGGTCCACCTCCTCGCGCCCCTTCTCCTCGAGCACCGAGCGCGCCGCGTCGCCCGCCGCGCGCCAGCCACCTCCCTCGAGCAGGGCCTGGGTCGTGCCAGGGGGCAGCTCCACCTCGAGAGCGGCCAGGCTGTCGTCGATCAGCTCCCTCAGGACCACGCGGAGGAGGGAGCCGGTGTCGCCGGGCTCGGCGTCCGAGAGGTCGAGGTCCATGGCCGGCAGGGTCACCTCGTAGCTCCCGGCTCCAAGGGGGACATCCGTGAGCTCCAGCCGCGCCGTGATCCCACTCAGCAGCACGCGGTCCACGGCGAGCTTCTTGCCCTGGCCTGCGGCCTCAGGAGAGGAGGCCGGCTCCTCCTCTGTGGGCGCGGTGTCGCCGGGCTCGGACGCGAGGCGCTCGAGGAACCACGCCAGGTTCGAGGTGCTGCCCTTCTGCAGGAGGTTCAGCCGCACGCCGTCCAGCCGGACCTCACGGACCCGAACCACCTCCCCGAGGACGGATGCGGTGTCCAGGGA
>JBDQFW010000083.1:0-13383 GCA_040265735.1 Planctomycetota bacterium
GGATCAGCGTGGCCGGCCTGGAGTTCGGCACCCAGCGGACGGGCTTCTGCAACGCCTTCCCCGGCCGCCTCGGACAGGACTTCTTCCTGAACCGCGCAGCGACCTTCGAGCGCCTCGCCGAGGCCGGGTTCCGCTCCTTCCGCATCCCCTTCCGCTGGGAGCGCATCCAGCCGCAGCTCATGGGGGCGCTCGACCCCGACGGCGTCCAGCACCTGCGCCTGCTGATCAACCTGGCTCGCCGCGCGGGCGGCGAGGTCCTGCTCGACCTCCACAACTACGGGCGCTACGCGCAGCACGTGGACGGAGAGGCCCTGGCCTGCGGCCTGGAGGAAGAGTTCGACGGCCGCGTGCTCGTCGGCGCCCAGCACCTCGCCGATCTCTGGGCCCGCATGGCCCACGCGTTCAGCGGCATCCCCGGCATCCTCGGCTACGGCCTGATGAACGAGCCCCACGACCTGCCCGACGGCGCGTGGGTCGCAGCCTCCCAGGCCGCCACGGCCGCGATCCGGGCCGAGGGTGACCAGACTCCCCTCTTCGTGGCCGGCGATCGCTGGTCCAGCGCCGCGCACTGGTCCCTGGTGAACCCCGCGGCCCCGTGGATCGAGGATCCCCTCGGGCGCGTCACCTACGAGGCCCACTGCTACCTCGACCAGAACGGAGCCGGCGAGTACCACCACTCCTACACCCAGGAGCTCGAGATGGACTCCGGCCTGACCGAGCGGGGCGAGGAGCGCCTCGAGCCGTTCCTCAACTGGCTCGAGGAGAACGACGCGGACGGCTTCCTCGGCGAGTTCGCCGTCCCCGCCCAGGACCACCGCTGGTGCGCCCTGCTCCCGCGCCTGCTCAATCGGCTCGATGCCGCCCGCGTCCAGACCGCGTGGTGGGCCGCCGGAGAGCGCTGGGGCGACTACGCCCTCTCGCTGCAGCCGAAGGGCGACGCCGACGCGCTCGCTCCGGCCCAGGCCCAGCTGTTCCGCAGCTGAGGCGCCGCGCTCACCCCAGGGCCGCGCGGAGCGCCGCGAGGCAGAGGTCCGCGTTGGCGCGCCGCGCTCCGGCCCCCATCAGGCCAATGCGCCAGGTGTTGCCCTTCATGGGCCCGAGGCCGCCGCCGATCTCGAGGTCGTGATCCGCGAGGAGGCGCGCGCGCAGGGGCGCATCCGCCACGCCGTCAGGGATCGCGACCGCCGTGAGCGGAGCCAGGCGCACCTCGGGCTCGACCCGCAGCCCAAGCCCCAGCTCGGAGAGGCCCTCCCACAGGTGCGCAGCCACCGCGCGGTGACGCGCGTGCCGAGCCTCGAGCCCCTCCTCGAGGACGACCCGCAGGGCCTCGTGCATGCCGTAGAGGGCGTTGATGGGCGCGGTGTGGTGGTAGCTCCGCTCCTCGCCCCAGTAGCTCGCGATCAGCGAGAGGTCGAGGTACCACGACTGCACGGGGTGCGTCCGCGCGGCCAGGACCTCGCGAGCCCGCTCGCTCAGGGTGACTGGCGACAGCCCGGGAGGACACGAGAGGCACTTCTGCGTGCCCGAGTAGGCCGCGTCGACTCCCCAGGCATCCACCTCCACGGGCTCGCCCGCGAGGGAGGTCACGCAGTCCATCACCAGCAGCGCGCCGCAGGCGTCCGCGGCCTCGCGCAGTCCTTCAATGGGCTGCAGCACGCCCGTGCTCGTCTCGGCATGCACGAAGCCGAGGACCTTGAAGGGTCCTTTGGCCGCGGCCGCCCGCAGGGCGTCGGGGTCGAGGGCCCGCCCCCACTCGGCCTCGACCGTCACCACCTCGGCGCCGCAGCGGCGCGCCACCTCGGCCATGCGCGTGCCGAACACGCCGTGGACGCCGATCAGCGCGCGATCCCCGCACTCGAGGAGATTCGCCATGACGGTCTCCATCCCGGCCGAGCCCGTGCCGCTCATGGGCATGGTCAGCTCGTTCCGCGTACGGAACACGCTGCGCATCATCGTCCGCACCTCGTCCATGATCTGGAGGAAGGCCGGATCGAGGTGACCCAGGGTCGGCCGCGCCATGGCGTTGAGCACGCTCGGCTCCACCACGGAGGGGCCGGGCCCCATCAGGACGCGAGAGGGCGGATGAACCGTGGGGAAGGGTGCCTTGGGCTGGGGAGCGCTCATCGCGGCGCCACCTTACCAGCCCCCCGCACGGACCGGCGCCGCAGGCGCAGCGCGCCCACCAGGGGCAGGTGATCGGAGCTGGCGTCGCGGCCCACCTGGCACCGCAGGGGCTCCCAGTGGGTCGTGTGGAGGATGTGGTCCAGGCGCAGCAGCGGCGGCAGCGGGAGCCAGAGGTAGCGCAGGGGGACCGGGAAGGTGCGGCCCGCGCCCCGCCCCACCGCCTCGAAGGCGTCGCCAAGCCCCGCGTCGGTGAACGCGTCGTGGATCCGCGTCTGCGGCGGGGCGTTGAGGTCTCCGAGCACCAGGGCAGGAGCGCCCTCGGTGGCAAGCTCGACCAGCCGCGGGAGGTCCCGCGCCGCGGGTGCGCGGAGCCCGAGCCAGGCCACGTGGAAGTAGGGGTGCACATTGAGGACCCGTACGGCCTCCCCCTCCCACTCGAGGTCCACGACCTGGTGATGAAGCGGCGCGCCAAGGACGAACGAGCCCCGGATCGGCAGGCGGGACAGGAGCCCCAGGCCGTCGATCCCCGACCCGTGGAGGTCGTGGTGCGGATACCCGTGCTCCCCCGCCGCGAGACGCGTCGCGAGCTCGTCCCCCACCTCCTGCAGGGCGATGACATCCGCACCGCACTCCGCGATCCACCGCAGCACGCGCCCAGGGTCGGCGCGGTGCATGCCCGCGTTCAGGGTCGCCACGTGGAGGACCCTCCCGCGCAGCTCGGGGAGAGCCCCGCGGCGTCGCCTGCGGCGCAGGCCGAGCACGACTCCCACGAGGAAGAGAGCCCCTGCGGGCCACTCACCCAGGGCCAGGCACGCGGCCCCCACTCCGGTGGCCAAGGGCGCGGTCGGCTCGCGCACGGCGAAGGGCAGGCTGAGCCACCAGGCCGGCGCGCGGCGCAGGCCCATCAGGGCCAGGTACAGGACTGCCGCGGTGACGAGCACGGCACGGCATGGTCCTCAGTCGCCGTCACCCGATCCAGGATGCCGGCGGATTCCCGCGCCCTCCGCGGACATCTCGCCCGACACGCCAGGGGTCGTGGGACTCGCAGCTGGCGGCAGGTGATCCGCGGCGCGCCAGGCGCTGCCTTCCTCGCGCCACCAGCCGATCCAAGCCTGGGACGAGCGCTCGCGGCCGTCCACGAGCTGGGCCAGGGCGCGGCGGATCGCGCGCCCGTCGTCCACCACGACCTCCTCGGAGGAGAGGATGCGCACGTCGAGGACCACGCCCTCGGTGACGGGAACGAGCGAGGGGTCGGCAATGGCCTGACCGGCAGCGACCTCCACGTCGAAGTCGAACAGCACGGCGCGCTGGGTCACGGACGAGAAGGACGCGCGCTGTCCCGCGCGGCCGCTGGCCGCCGCGAGGGCGCTCACCAAGGGCTCCACGGCCGCCGGATGGCCGAACGCCCCCAGGGCCTGCGCAGCGTTGCGGCGCAGCAAACTGCGCTCGGAGTCGAGAGCCTGGAGGAGCGGCCCCAAGAGGCGCGGCTCGACGCGCGCACCGAGGCCGCGAGAAGCCTCCACGCGCACCTCCTCGACCGGATCGAGGAGCGACGCGCGCACGACCTGGCGCCAGGGCGGCGCCTGGCTCAGGCGCCGCGCCAGGTGGTGGCCCAAGGCGCGCTCGCGCGCGCTGGGGCTCGCGAGGACGGACGCCAGGAGGGCCGAGAAGCCCTCCCTGGACTCGAGGAGGGCCAGCGAGCTGGCCGCGCGCTCGCGCTCGAGCGCCGTGCCGCGCGCGCCGGCGAGGAGCAGGTCGCGCTGATCCTGGACGGAGCGCGGGGCCGTGGGACTCAGGAGCTCGGTCTCCCGCAGAGTGCCGAGCAGGCGGGCGTCGTCGGGTCGAGCCTCCAGGGCGCGCGTCGCGTGCTCCTCGGCCTCGGCCCGGAGTCCGCTCCGACAGAGCCAACGCAGGGCCTCCTGGTGCGCGGGGCCTCCGACAGGCCGCGACTCCAGGCTGCGCTCGAGGACCCGGAGCTCCCCCAGGAGCTCGGACTCCTCGCGCGCCCACAGGACCTCTCCCTTCACCGGGATCCAGCCGCCGGCGCCCCACGCCGACCAGGATCCGCTCACCTGGCGCGTGCGCTCCCGCACCCAGCCGCCGTCCGCGAGCCTCAGGACCCTCCTGGCCTCGGGCGCGTCCTGCTGGGCGGCCGAGGGTCCGCTCCCCCCTCGCACGGCGACACGAGCCGCAGTGGGCGCGCCCGGGGCAGCTGCGGCGAGCGTCAGCAGGGCCAGGAGGAGGTTCCGCATGGAGAGAAGGGTGCAAATCCCGCGCCATGAGGCGGCGGGGGCTCGGGCCGCGGGAGCGCCGCTGCCGTGTCCCCGTGAGGGAACGGTCTCGCGCCCGGCCCCCGGAGCCTAGCACCGCGCGAGCCGCGCGCAGGCCTCGAGCTCACGATCCGGGCCGCAGGTGCTCCCGGATCAGCCGCCACTCGGTTTGGCGCGCGTGCCAGGCCAGCTCTGGATCACGGATCCCGTGCCGCGTCTGCGGATAGACCATCATCGACCAGCTCGTCTGCCCGGCCTCCATGAGCGCATGGGACATGTGCATGAGCTGCTGCAGGTGCACGTTGTCATCCATCGCTCCGTGGTGCAGGTGCAGGAAGCCGTGCAGACCGGCGGCCTTGTCCAGGCAGGAGGTCTGGGCGTAGCCCTCGGGGTTGGCCTGCGGCGTGTCCATGTAGCGCTCGGTGTAGATCGTGTCGTACATCCGCCAGTCATAGACGCCGCCGCCCGCGATGCCGAGGGCGAACCGGTCGGTGGTGAGGAGGCAGCGCGCGGTCATGAAGCCGCCGTAGCTGTAGCCGGTGATGCCCACGCGCTCCGCGTCGGCCCAGGGATGCGCGCAGAGCCAGTCCACGGCGTCGCTCATATCCTCGACCTCCGGCACGCCGAACCTCCGGTAGCCGTGCTCGATGATCGCCTGCCCCTTCTTCGAGGCCGTGCGCACGTTCACCTTGAACACGAGCACGCCCTGCTGGGCAAGGAACTGCTCCCACGCCGTCGCGCCCCAGCGGTCGCGCACGGTGGGTGCGTCAGGACCCGAGTAGGTCATCACCCACACCGGGTAGGCGCGCGCGGGATCGAAGTCCGCTGGCCGCTGGAGCTGGGCGTCCAGGGAGAACCCGTCGCGCGTCGGAACCGAGAGGCGCTCCCAGGTCGCCACCGTCCAGTCCTCGGCCGCGGGGATGCGCCCGGTTGCGAGGGTCTGCAGGACGGCGCCGTCGCGCGCCCTCACAAGGCGCACCTCGGTCGGTCCATCCACCCGTCGCCGCCAGTCCAGCATGAGGGTCCGGTCTGCGTTGAAGGCGACGGCGTGCGTGCCCGAGTCCTGGGTCAGGCGTCGCAGGCGGGTGCCGTCAAGGCGAACCTCGAGCTGCTGCAGCCCCGTGGCGTCCCCGAAGCGCGCGCTGAGCAGGACGGTGCCCTCGACCTCGTCCACGAATTCCACCGCGTCGACCTCCCAGGCGCCGCGCGTGAGCTGCACCAGGTCCGCGCCTCCAGGCTCGGCCAGGTAGAGGTGCCGGTAGCCGTCCCGCTCACTCAGCAGCAGGAACCTCCCGTCCTCGAGCCAGCGCGGCTCGGTCAGGCGGTCCACCCAGCCGGCCTCGCGCGCCTCCTCGGTCCAGGCCTCGGCGGCACCGGTCTCGGGGTCGATCGCCATCAGCTTCATCCAGGACTGGATGCGGTCCTGCACGGCCGCGAGGCAGCGGCTGCTGTCCGGGGTCCAGAACACCCGCGTGACGAGGGGCTCGTCGGCGCGCCAGGGCCCGAGGTCGAGCCAGCGAGTCGTACCGGTCGACAGGCGGTGCAGGCCCAGCTCGGTGACGGGGTTGGGGTCGCCGGCCTTCGGGTACCGCGTGACCTCGGGGCGCACGCGGAAGTGACCCTCCTCGATGTGGTCCACCAGGGTGAAGTCGTGCACCGGCGACTCGTCGAGGGAGAGGAAGGCGAGGGTCGCGGAGTCGGGGCTCCACCACCAGCCCTGGAACCTCCCGCGCCCGTAGACCTCCTCCTGGTAGACCCAGTCGAGCTTGCCGTTCAGCCGCTCGGGACCGCCGGTCTCCGTCACCCGGTGTCGGGTCCCCGTGGTCAGGTCGATCCAGTGGAGGTCGTGCTCCAGCACGAACGCCACGCGGCGGCCGTCCGGGGAGAGCTGGGCCAGCTCCGCCCCCTCGACCCGACCGGCCTTGGGCGGGGTCGCCCGGGTGACCCAGGTGATCCCATCCTCGCGCGCCACCAGGATCCCGTCCCCCTCCGAGGTGACGCGGCCGCGCACCAGCGGCGCGGCCTCGGACTCGGGGATGCCTTCCGCCACCGCATAGAGCGTGCGCGCGAGCCCCGCGAGGTCCACGCGATCGTTCTGCTGGGGCTCCACCAGGACCTCGACGGGCTCCAGGGAGTTCGGGTCGAGCCACAGGGTCTCGCCCTCGCGCTCGGTCTCCAGGTGGACGCCATCCCAGGCCCAGGCCCAGCGCGGGACCTCCTCTGCGAACGACACCCGGTCGGGGCCCCGGCCCACGGTCTGCTCGAGGGTGAGGCGCTGCGTACCCTGGGGCAGGAGCGCGAGCGCGATGGGGAACGACTGCAGGAAGAGGGGAACCATGGGCTCGAGGCTCGGAGGGGTCTTGATGCTGGCCGCGGCGGGCTGTGGTGGCTCAGGAGGCTCTGCGCCCGGGGAGGAGGCAGGCCGGCCGAGTGTATCGGCGGCGCCCCTGGAGGCCTGGGAGGGCCTGCTCGACGGGCTGGAGCTGCAGGAGCTCGCGCGCGTTCCAGGCGCCGTCGCGCTTGCGTGCACCCTCGAGGGCCTGCCGCTGGTCGCCACGGAGCGCGGGACGCTCGAGTGCGCGGGGCGCGACCCCCTCATCGTGCCGGGCAAGGGCCCGATCCTGCAGGTCCTGGACCGCGGAACGAGCCTCGCCGTGCGGCGCGGAGGGCACCTGCACGAGTGGGACCCGAGCGCAAGACGCTGGACCCGCAGCACCCCGGGCGTGGGGCCCCTCCTGCTCCTTCCAGACGGCCGCCTGGCGGACCACGCTCAACAGCAGCTCCGCGCGCTCGAGGGGGACGCGCCCCGCGACCTGTTCAGCTGCGGCGACGCGGCGGTCGTGGCGGTGGAGGTGACAGGGCGGGTCCACGGCGTGCGCGTCACGCAGGACGGCGCGACCAGCATCCGCACGGGCGTCTGGGGTCTGCCGCTGCCTGCTGAACCGGGTGCGGTGTCCGCGCCGGGCACGCGCGCCATCCTCTACCGCTCCGCGGCCCTCGACGATCCGCTGCACGCCCTCGACGGCGGACTGCTGGTGATCGCTCCGGGCCAGCGCGGCCTCTCCGCCTGGCTTCCCGCACCCATGGGAGTCTCACGCGCGTGGAGCGCATCGCCGCTCTGGCGCGGAGGCCCCGCGCTGCTCGACCTGACTGAGGGCCCCGACGGCGAGGTGCTGATCCTTGCCACGGACGGCTGCGTACTCCGCCTCGCGGCCGCGGGGCTCGAGCCCCTGCCGCCGCTCACGCCCGAGGCCGCGGGCCCCGAGGAAGATCCCCTGGGCCCGGCCCTCGAGGCCCTCGCCTCCCCCTCCGCCCCTGCCCGCGGCCGCGCCCTCGCGCACCTCTTGGCCTCCGGACCCGCGGGCCGCGAGGCCCTACGAGCGGCAACCGCGCACCCTCGGCCGGTAGCGGCCGCCCGTCCGCTCTGGACGCTCGCCTCACAGGGCGCCGAGCGCGCGGCGTTCGTGGAGCAGCTCCTGCATCGCAGCGAGCCCACCCTGCGCGGGGCCGCGACGGCCGCCCTCGTCACCGCGGACGCGGCGTCCCCCGCTGCCCTCCTTGCGGCCTGCTCGGATGAGCAGGCCTGGATCCGTGCCCTCGCCGCCCCAGCGGTCCCCTCCCTCGGATGGCCCGCCGGGGCGGCGGCCCTCGAGGCCCTCCTCGCTCGCTGGGACCCAGAGGACCCCCTCGAGTCCGAGGCTCTCCTGTGCGCCGCGGCGGCCGCGGAGGCCTTCGACCCCGAGGGGTGGAGCGACCTGGTTCAAGCCGATGGGGACCGCGAGCTGCTCCTCCTGCGACTGCTCCGCAGCCGCTGAGGCCCGCGCGCTTGCCCTCGGCGATGGCCGCATGGGGCCGCTCTCCCTGGCGGCCCTCAGCGGCCGCGCAGCTTCTTGAAGCGCTCGAAGGGGTCGTCGCTGTCGGCGCCGGGCTGCTCCGGAGCGCCACGGCGCGGCTCCGAGGGCAGTGGTGCCGGCGGCTCGGAGGCGCCCTGCGGTCCAGTGGCGGAGGCCGGTTCCTGGGCGCGTGGGAGCGCCGCAGCCGTCGCCTCGGGCGCGGCGAGGTCAACGCCCAGGCCCTGCAGTCGCGCGCGCAGGTTGTCCTTGTCCACGCTCTTGGCGAGGGCCTCTGCGCCGCTGATGGAGCCGCTCGCTACGAGCTCCTGGAGCGAGTCGTTGAGCAGGCGCATCCCCTGCTTGCCCCCCATCTGCATCATCGAGGGGATCTGGTGCGTCTTCCCCTCGCGGATCTGATTCGAGACCGCGCTGTTGACGAGCAAGATCTCGAGGGCCGCCACGCGCCCGCCGCCCTGCTTCTTGCAGAGGGTCTGGGCCACGACGCCCTTCAGGCTCGAGGCGAGCATGGTCCGGATCTGGGCCTGCCGATCGGCGGGAAACTGATCGATGATGCGGTCCACGGTCGAGGCCGCCGTGGTCGTGTGCAGAGTGCCGAACACCAGGTGGCCGGTCTCGGCCGTCTCGATGGCGATCTCGATGGTCTCGAGGTCACGCATCTCGCCCACGAGGACGATGTCAGGATCCTCGCGCAGGGCCGCTCGCAGGGCGCGCTTGAAGCTCTGGGTGTGGCCGCCGACCTCGCGCTGGTTCACCAGGCACTGCTTGTCCGGGTGGACGAACTCGATCGGGTCCTCGATCGTGATGATGTGGTCGCGCCGCGTCTGGTTGATGTGGTCGATCATCGCGGCGAGGGTCGTCGACTTGCCGGAGCCGGTGGGCCCGGTGACGAGGACCAGCCCCTTGTGCAGGCCGCAGAGGTCGAGGATCGAAGACGGCAGGCCGAGCTGCTCCGCGGAGAGGATCTCCTCGGGGATCACGCGGAACACCGCCCCGGGGCCGCGGTGGTCCTCGAAGAGGTTGGCCCGGAAGCGCGCCAGCCCGGGCAGCGCGTAGCCGAAGTCCGTGTCGGACTCGGCCTCGAACTGGGCCCAGTTCCCGTCGGGAGTGATCTCCCGCAGGACCTTGCCCATCTGACGGGCGTCGAGCACCGGGGCCTCCTCGATGACGACCATCTCGCCGTGGAGGCGGAGCATGGGCTGGCGCCCGCTGGTCATGTGGAGATCGGAGGCGCCGACCTCCTGCATCCGCTTGAAGAGGGAGTCGATCCAGGGCATGGGGAGGTCGCCCGTGGATCCGGGCTCTCCACCCATCGGTCCGCGGGGCTCGCTCGGGTGAGCTCCGCTCCCACCCGGTCCCATCCATGGGAACGCGGGCCGCGGCGGGGGCCCCGAAGCAGCCGGTCAGCAGGCGTCCTTCGAGGCGCGATGGATCGCGAAGGTGCCGCCGGTCGGATCCGCGAGCACAGCGAAGCGCCCCACCGCAGGGATGTCCGCGGGCGGCACCCAGCAGCTGCCCCCAAGCTCGAGCGCCCGAGCGTGGAATCCGTCGACGTCATCCACGGCGACATAGGGCATCCAGGCCGAGGGGGCCTCGACGCCAGGCGGGAGGTTCATGGCGCCGGCGTGGTCCTTGCCGTCCTCCATCACGAGCCAATAGGTCCCCATCGGGCCCATGTCGTGCGGGTTCCACTCCCAGCCCAGCGTGCTGCCGTACCAGGCCGTGGCGCGCTCCACATCGCTGGAGTGCAGCTCGTCCCAGCAGAACGAGCCGCTGCGCGTGTGCCAGTCGGCGGGCACCTCCTCCACCGCGTCGAGCTCCAGCAGGGCAAGGACGGCCCCCACCGGATCCTTGACCATGGCGAAGCGCCCTTTTCCCGGGATCGGGTGCGGGGGAACCAGGACCGCGCCGCCGGCCTCGGTCCCTCGCGCCACGCAGGCGTCCAGATCCTCGACCAGCACGTAGCAGACCCAGTGGCTGGGGACGCCCTCCGGCAGGTTCGGCTCCTGGACGATGCCGCCCACGGACTTCTCGTTGGCGGTGAGGGCCCGGTAGACGGTGGTCCCCATGTCCAGGGGCGTCACCATCCACCCGAACAGCTCCTCGTAGAAAGGCTGCGCGACCTCGGCCTCGCGGGTCACGAGGTCATGCCACACGAAGCGGCCAGGACGCGGCGTGTAGGCGGGGTGCGCGTGGGGATGGGGCTGCTCGGCAGCCGTCCCACTCTCGGGCTCGCTCATCCTGCAGAGGATAGCCAGCCCCGCGACCGGCGCGCCTACTCCGCCTTCGAGCCGAGCGCGGCCTCGATGTCCGCACGCAGGCCCGCGTCGTCCGGCGCGACCCCGCTGGCGTAGTGCCCCAGCACCGTGCCATCGCGGCCGACCAGATACTTGGCGAAGTTCCACGCGGGCAGTTCCCCGGTCGCGGAGCCGAGCAGCGCGTAGACCGGGGACTGGCTGTCCCCCGGCTTGGTGGCGCACTTCTCGAACATGGGGAACGAGACCCCGTAGCGACTGTCGCAGAAGGCGCGGATCTCCTCGCCGGTGCCCGGCTCCTGGCGGCCGAACTCGTTGCTCGGGAACCCGAGGACGCTGAATCCGCGGCTCGAGAGCTCCTCGTGGAGGGCGACGAGCCCGGCGTACTGGGGCGTGTAGCCGCACTCGCTGGCGACGTTCACGACGAGGGTGACCTGGCCCTCGAACTGCGCCAGGGGGCAGGCCGAGCCGGAGAGATCGTTGGGGGTGAGGGCGTAGAGGCTCATGGTCTGGGGGCTCTTGACGGGGGCTCCCGTCTCGGACTCGTTGAAGAACTTGTCGAGGCTCGCCGGGCTAGGCGCAGCCGTGGAGAGGCTCACCCCCACGAGGGCCAGCACCGAGAGGGTGGTGGCGGGGAAGGTGACCTCCGCGAGAATGGGATGGAATCCCGAGGTGTCGAGCCCAAAGGTCCACAGAAGCGTCACTGCGGTTCCGGTCAGGATCGAGGCGATGGCGCCCTGGCGCGTGGCGCGACGCCAGAGGAACGCCGCCAGCAGCGCCGGCGTGATCGAGGTGCCGTAGATCAGGTACGCGGTGTAGGCCGCGGAGAGGATCGTCGGGAACTGGTCCACCAAGAGGTAGGCCACGACGCCCAAGGCCAGGACCAGGATCCGGCTGACCCGCACGATCTCAGAGCCGCTCGCATCCGGCTTGAGGTACTGCTGGTAGACGTCGCGGGTCAGGTTGGTGGCGGGGACCAGGAGGAACGAGTCCGCCGTCGAGACCACGATCGCGAGCATCGTCGCCACGAGCAGCATCCCGAGGCCTGTGGGCAGCACGTGCAGGGCCAGGGTTGGGATGACCGTCTCGGTCGCGTCCTTCCCGAGCTCTGCGAGGTTGGGCATGATCCCCTGCTCCCCGGCCACGCTGCCCGTCAGCCCGAGCAGGCTGATCGAGCTCTCGAGCAGGACGACGCCCACGACCCACACGGCCACCGCCTTCCGCGCGGTGCCCGCGTTGCGCGCGCTGAAGATGCGCTGGTAGACATTCGCGTCGCCTAGGAGCAGCAGCGCGGTGGGCACGAAGAACGAGATGGCCACGACGGGGCCCGAGGCCCCGCTGTCGCTCTCGGCCGCCCAGTGCCCGAAGAGGTCGCCCTTGCCCATGGCAGCAGCGGTGTCGAGGACCTCCCCGAGCCCTCCGGTGGCCGACAGCATCCACCCCAGGGCGAGCAGCACGCCGAAGGTCATGATCACGCCGTTGACCACGTCCGTGTAGACCACCGACAGCATCCCGGCCAGGACGGTGTAGAGCACGGCGAAGATCGCGGTCAGAACGATCCCCGTCCCCGCGTCGATGCCGCCCTCGGTGACGATCTCCAGGATCTTCCCGCCGCCCTTGAACTGATAGCTGACGATCGTGAGGTAGGCGATGACCGTCGTGATGGTGCCGAGCGTCGAGGCACCGCGCCCGTAGCGCTCCTCGAGGATGTCGGGGACGGTCACCTGCCCCAGGTTCCGGACCCGACGCGCGATGAAGAACACCAGCAGGATGCCCAGCCAGGCGCCCGCACTCGACCAGAGCCCCGAGAGGCCGTTGCGGTAGCCGAGGCCGGCGCCGCCGAAGAGCGACCCGTTGCCGATCCAGGTCGCGAGCAGGGTCCCCACGAGGACCCACCAGGGCAGGGTGCGGCCGGCGACCATGAAGTCGTCGCTGTCCTTGACCCTGCGCGCCTTCCAGACGCCGACGCCGATCAGGGCGAGCAGGTAGAGGAGGCTCGCCAGCAGGTGCGGGCTGGAGAGGATGCTCGACAGGTCGCTGCCGGCTCCGGGGTCTGCGGCCTGGGGGACTGCGGCAGTCATGCGCAGAGGGTAGCCCGCGAGCGGTCCACTCCCCCAGGGAGTGCCCGCGGGCCCTCGCAGGTGCGGCGGCCGGTCTGCGCTCCGAGCGCCCGAGCAGCGGCTGGAAGGCAGCGCTCCCTCTCGGCAAGCTCGGGCCCATGGATCCCAGCGCCCCTTCCTGGCTCCCATGGTCTCGGGCCGGCGGATTCGAAGACCTGTGCGCCCTGGCGGCGCGCTTCCTCGAGGGCGAGCTGGCGACCTTCCCGGGCTGGGGCGCCCCCGATGTGGACGAGGAGACCGACGCGCTGGTGGACCTGCTCGCAGACTGGTGCCGCGCGGGCTTCCTCACCGTGGCCTCGCAGCCGGCAGGCTGCACGCGCCCGGGCGCGGACGGCCGCAGGGAGCGGCGCCGCGCCTTCGTGTGCGGGTTCGCCTCCGCGGCGGCCGCCGAGAGGCTTGCGGGCCTCGTGGCCGGGGGGATCGAGGTCCGGGTCCAGCCGGCCCAGGACGGGGCCGGCGCCCCCGGGCCGGCGGTCGGCGAGCGCGGCGCGGACCCGTTCCTCTTCGCCGGACACGGGGCTGGGCCGGTCGAGCTCGAGCTCTTTGCCGAGCGCTGCTCCCCAGAGTCCTTGGAGGACCTGCGCGGCACCGCGTGGGTGGTCATCCACGACCCGGTCTGGAATCGAGACGCCCTGTGGCCTGCCCTGCGCACGCTCCTCGCGGGCTGACGATGGGTGAGAGGGCCCGGCCCGGGAAATCCCCCTCACCGCCCGCGGCCGGTTGCGTAGCCTTCCTGCGAGGTCCCCCATGACTGGCACGACGC
>JBDQFW010000084.1:0-13372 GCA_040265735.1 Planctomycetota bacterium
CCCCCCACCCTCGCGGAGCTGGCTACGCTGGTCGGGACCCACGGCGGAGCCCTCCTGCCCGAGGTGGATGAGGACCTGCTGCTCGCGAGCGGCGCGGTCGGTGAGGAGCTGGTGCTGCTCGTCCAGGGGCTGCGCGCGGCGGAGGGCCTGCGCGCGGGGGCTGCGGGCGTCGTGCTGGCCGAGGCCTGGCTCGACCCCGAGGGCTGCGCGGCGTGGCTCGCCTCGACCGAGGAGGACCCGGATGCCGCGGTACGAACGGGCTTCGCCCTCCAGAACCTCGTGGAGCGCCACCTCGAGCCCGCGGCACGCCGCGCGGGCTGGGGCGCCGAGACCCGCCTCGCTGCCCTGTGCGCGATCGGCACCGACGGCGCGGGTGCCTCGCTCGTGCCCTTCGCCGTGGAGCTGGAAGCGCTGGTGGCCCTGCGAGACGGCTCAGCCGGCCAGGGGATGCTCCTCGCGAGCCTCGTCGGCGGGCTCCTGCGCGCCGAGGGCGTGCTCCAACGGGACGGCGCGCGGTGCGCGCCGCGCCATGCGCGCCCGATTGCGCGCGATCCCGCGCAGCCAGGCCCCCACATCTCGGGCGCTCGCGGGATCGCCCTGGAACCGCTCGAGCCCGAGCCAAGCCTCGGCGAACACGTCCTGTGCGATCTCGACGGCGGTACGGCGATCGAGGCCCTGACCGAGGAGGAACCCGATCAGCGGACCGCGCCAGCGCTCAACCAGAGCGGCCAGGTCGACCTCCTGGACCCAGCGCGGGTCGTCGTCCTGCGTGTCGCTCACGCCATCCCCCGCTGGCGAGGGAGCCTCTGGACCGCGAAGAGGCCGAGTGCGATCACGAGGAGGATCGCGACCTCGATGCGGTGCCGTACAAGGACCTGCCATGCGCTCGGCGGATCCCCGGGGAAGTCGCGCGCGAGGACCAGCCCGAGGGCCTCTTCGATCGGCCCGAGGCCGGAGGAGGGCAGCAGCCGATCGAACAGGAGCTCCGTGGGCGATGCGCCGAGCCCCGCGCCAGCCGAACGGCGAACCACCTCCACATCGAACCAGGTCGGAGGCTCGAGGCCGCGGAGAGCCAGCAGGCCGTGGAGCGTGGCTCGCTGCTCGGACGAGAAGAGGCCCTGCCGCGGCAGCAGCCCGAGAGCCCCGGCTTCTTCCTCGCCCTCGGGCGCGTAGGCCCGGAACCCTCCGCGCCGCGACGCGGGGTCCCACCAGGTGCGCTCCTCGGTCCCGAGCCGGCGCTCCTGCAGGCGCAGCCCGATGCGCTCCAAGAGCGCAGGGTCCAACTCCCCGCCGGCCGCCAGCTCGCCCTCGAGCAGGGCAGCCAGCAGGACATCCTCGGTCGAGCAGTACGGGTCCTCCTCCAGGGCCTTCAGGTTGCGGGAGCGCAGGACGCGGACCTGCTCGGCGTCCAGGCTCTCGACCCGGGCCAGGGCGATCGCCCTCTTGTGGTCGAAGCCGAAGGGCCGGTCCTCCATCCGCGGACTCGCAAGATCGGCGGCTAGTTCGCCCCAGCCCCCCTCCGGCTCCCAATCCCCAATCCCTAGTGCACGCCACTCATGAGGCTCGAGCGCATCGGCCAGGGCGGCATGGTCGACCCGCTTCCGATCGCTGGGCTCAAGCGCGGCGAATGAGACCCAGAGCTCACTGGAGAGGGGCTCGTCCTCTCGGGCGATCGCGTCCAGCAGGGCCTGCCGGCGCAACGCGAGATCGGCACCGCCTCCGAGACCGTAGTGATGCCCGGCCTCGAGTCCCCACAGGGCGACCACGGTGGCTCCCATCAGCAGGACCAGGGTCCCTCCCGCTCGCAGGATGGCGACCGTGAGGCGATCGGGGACGAGCAGCGTGCTCTCCGGCCTCAGCAGGCGTTGGACCCGTGCCCGCAGGCCCTCGGGGTTCCCCGCGAGCGTGATCGCGAAGGCACCGAGGAGCATGAGTTCCAGCAGGACCAGGCGCCTGGAGTCGCCGCCCCTCACGCCCAGGTCGACGAAGAACAACCACCCCGCCTTCATCACCACGGTGCTATAGGTGGACGCCGCCTCCGCCCTCGTGAGCACTCCGGCGCGCCCGAGGGCACGCACCGAGAGCGCACCCGCGGTCATCCCCAGGCCGAGGATCCCGACGAAGAACAGGTCGCCGAGGTACCGGAGCGCGAGGACGAACACAGGGATCAGCAGCGGCCAGACGAGCAGCACCCAGGCCCCCCTGCCGGAAAGGTCGAGGGTCCGGCTCGCCGTGGCCCAGTGCACGAGGCCCCGCTCCATCGCCCCGGGCTCCCGATCGCTCGGATCCTCTCTCCGAAGGAGCCCGACGAGCCAGCCGAACAGCCCGACGATGGCGAGAAGGCTGAGAGAAGGGCCCAGGGCCAGGCTCGCGGCCACGGACTTGAGGCCGACCTTCGAGCCCGCGGCCGGCGCGACCATCCCTAGGACGGCCTTCGGCAGCAGCAGCAGCGCAGCGGCCCGGGACCAGCCCGGGAGCGAGCTCACCGCGAGGAGGCGCTGCTCACGCTCGGCCTCACGCCGCTCGACCCGCTCCCGCACCCCGGCCAGGAAGGCGTCGGCATCAGGGCGCTCGTCCTCCCAGGCAGCGCGCAGGGTGGCCTCGTCGAGGAGGTCCTCCTCGGCGGGTGAGGGCGTGGCTTCGGGGGTGTCCTGGCTCATGGCGGGCTCGTTCTCCGCGGGACAGTGCGCCAGCTGCGCCCGAACCCACGGCGAATCCGAGGATTCCGTGGGGACCGGCCCTCAGCGCTCCTGGAGGGCTCTCCAGGCCGCCATCGAGCGCTCGAGGTGAGCCGCCGACGGCTCTCGGATGCCGAAGGCTTGGAGCCCTACGGGTCCGCGGAACCCAAGGCCCCCAAGCCCTTCGAGCAGCGGCCCGAGGTCAAGATCGCCCTCGCCCAGCGGCTGGATCAGAGCCCCCCAGTCCGCGCCCGCGGCGTCCGCCCCGTTGAGGGTGACCGCGAACAGCCGCTCGCCCGCGGCCTCCAGGAGGGGCAGGGGATCCGCGCCCTCGTGCCCCTTCAGGAAGTGGCAGAGGTTGAAGCAGAGGCCGAGGCGCGGGTGCTCGAGCTGCTCCAGCAGCCGAAGCGCATCCTCGCTCGTCTCCATCCAGAACCCGCTGTGCGGATAGAGCGCGATCTCGACGCCGGTGGCCTCGGCGTGGTCAAGGAGTGGGGCGAGGATCTGGAGCGCCCGCGGGTCGGCGCTCGCGTCGTGCGGACCGTGGCTCGCGCTGCGCACCGCGAGCCAGACCATCCCCGGCCCGCCGCGCAGGTCCTCCATGGCCTGGCGCAGCTGGCGCATGTTCGCGGCCTCGGGGTCCGCCAGGTCGAGCACGCAGTAGACGCTCCACACGTCGCCACCGCGCTCCTCGCACGCGCGCCGCACCTCGGGGACGCGCCAGATGCCCCAGCCGATCCCGTCGAAGCCGAGCTCGAGGGTCAGAGCCCCTTGCTCCGCCGGAGTCCCGGCGTCCCCGGTGCCCGTGTTCATGGCCACGAAGGGCCAGCGCGAGCCGTGGCCTCTCGGGGAGGCTGCAGGAGGTCTCCAGGCCTCGACCTGCCAGCGCCCCTCCTCGTCGGTCCCGAGCACCAGTTCGCTGCGCTCGGCAAGCCACCCGGGCTCAGGCCCGCCCTCGAGGCGCGCCACGACCTTGCCCCCGGGTCCGGCTCGTAGCTCCGCGCGAGTCCCGGCGCCGAGCGGCGCCCCCATGCCGCGCACCCCCTCGGCCAGGATCGTGCCGAGGTCGCGACGCGAGACCGGCTCCGCCTCGCCGGTGTCGACCCGCGCCGCCAGGTAGGGCTCCACCACGCGGGGATCCAGCGCGCTGGCCGCGGCCAGGAAGCCCGTCACCAGCCGGCGCGCCTCGAAGCGCGGACCGGGATCCGCCACCGCACGGAACGCCATGGCGTGCTGCCACGGGAGGGCGTCGGTCTCTCGGGCCAGCTCAAACCCGTTGGCCGCCATCTCGCGCACGACCTGGGCCTTGGTCATCTTGTGCTCCGGCTTGATCGGCACGTACTTGTCCTCGGTCCGGAACTCCACCAGCACGACCTCACCGCCCGGCCGGAGCGCGCGCCGCAGGTGCCCGAGCACGCTCACCGGGTGCGAGATCTCGTGGTAGACATCCACCAGCAGGACGAGGTCGCAGGACGCCTCCGGGAGCCCCGGGTCGTCCACGGTCGCCTCGATCGGAACGAGGTTCCCGACGCCGGCCTCCTGGGCGCGCTCCTCGAGCAGCTCGAGCATCCGCGGCTGCAGGTCGACGGCGTACACGCGGCCCTCGGAGCCGACGGCCTGGGCAAGGGGCAGCGTGTGGTAGCCGTTGCCGCAGCCGAGGTCGCACACGCTCGCGCCGGGCTGTACGGCGAGCCACTTGCGCAGGCGCTCACCGTTCTCCTCCTGCTCGCGCGTCTCGCGCATGAGCCACGGTGCCCCGCGCCAGTGCATGGTGCGGGCGACCTCTCGGCCGAGGTAGTGCGTCCGCCCGTTGGGGGTGGCCTCGGGGTCCTGAAGGCCAAGGGTCCCCCCGAGGAGGGCGGCGGCCAAGAGCGGCGGCGTCATGAGCATGCGTGCATCCTAGGGAGCGCGCTCCCGGTGCCCCTATGCTGACCCCATGCGCCCTTCGGACCGAGGCCTGCGTCGCCTGCTGCACCCCTGGGCCCTGGCCGCCCTCGCCGCCGGGAGCCTCGTCTCCTGCTCCGCCCCCGGAGCGACTCTGTCGCCGGCCGTTCGTCCGATGGTGGAGCGCCCAAACGTGGTCCTGATCCTCTCGGACGACCACCGCAGCGACCATCTCTCCTGCGCGGGGCACCCGGTCCTCGAGACCCCGCACCTCGACCGCCTGGCCGCCGAGGGGACGCGGTTCGTGAACGCGTTCGTCACGACCCCCATCTGCGCCAGCAGCCGCGCCACTGCCCTCACGGGCCTCGACGAGCGCAGCCACGAGTACACCTTCGGGATGCCCGGCCTGGACGAGGCCGAGGCTGCATCGTCCTATCCCGTTCGGCTGCGCGAGGCGGGATACCGGACCGGGTTCGTGGGCAAGTTCGGGCTGAGCGCCGGCGCAGGCTACGGCGAGCGCGCCTTCGACACCTGGCGCCCCATGATGCGGGCGCCGTACTGGAAGGAGCAGGCCGACGGCACGCGCAGGCATGTGACCGACCTGATCGGCGACGAGGCCGTGGCGTTCGTGGCGACCGAGGATGCGCGCCCCTGGTGCCTGTCGATCAGCTTCAACGCCGGGCACGCGGAAGACCATGACAAGGTCGACCACTACCCCTGGCCCGACGCGGAGGACGGTCGCTACGAGGGAGTCGACCTGCCCCAGCCCGTCCTCGGGGAGGCCGCGTTCGACGCGCTCCCGCCCTTCCTGCGCGAGTCGATGGGGCGCGTGCGCTGGGGCTGGCGCTGGGATACGCCGACGAAGTACGACCGCAACCTGCGCGCGTACTACCGGCTGCTCTCGGGGATGGACCGCAATGTGGGCCGGGTCCTCGCCGCCCTCGAGGAGACCGGACAGCTCGAGGACACTCTGATCCTGTTCATGGGCGACAACGGCTACGCCATGGCCGAGCGCGGCCTGGCCGGCAAGTGGACACACTTCGAGGAGTCCCTGCGGGTGCCCCTCCTGGCACGGGGCCCTGGCGTGGCGATCGGCGCCCTCGAGGCGCGCACCGCCCTCAACACTGACCTCGCCCCCACGGTCCTCGCGGCCGCCGGGGTTGAGGTCGGCCCGCGCTCCGGGCGGCCGCTCCAGCCCCTGCTCGCGGCCTCCCCCGCGACGCCGTGGCGGATGGGATTCCGCTGCGAGCACGGCTTCCAGCCCGGCAACATCCCGCGCTGGGTGGGCTGGCGCACGCCGCGCATGAAGTACGCGCGCTACACCGATCAGGACCCGCCCTTCGAGTTCCTGCACGACCTCACCGCGGACCCCCTGGAGCAGCACAACCTGGCCGCGGACCCGGCCTACGCGGACTGGCTCGAGCGGCTGCGGGCCCTCGCCCTCGAGGCGGGCGAGCCCGTGCAGGCCCCGCGGCGGGGCTAGCCGCCCCCGTCCGGGGGCTGCGGGCCCCCCCGCGACGGACACGGCCCGAACTGCCAGCGCCACCGCCGTGCCGCGTGCGCGGCCCCACCCTATGCTCAGGCCCATGAGCGCCAACTCCCCCGCGGGCCTGCCCCGCCGCGATGTCCTCTCCGCCCTGGCCGGTGCAGCCCTCGTGGGCTCGAGCGCTGCGGCTCCGACGGCAGGCGCCGCCGGCGCCGCGAGCAGCAGCCTGCGCGAGGGAGACGTGATCCTCTTCCAGGGTGACTCCATCACCGACAGCGGCCGTGACCGCGGGCGTGAGGGACAGGCCAACGACCACGGCGCCCTCGGCAACGGCTACGCGCTCCTCGCGGGCACCGGGATGCTCTGCGCGCAGCCCGAGGCCAAGCTCCAGGTCCACAACCGTGGCATCAGCGGCCACAAGGTGTTCCAGCTGGCGGATCGCTGGCAGAAGGACTGCCTGGACCTCAAGCCGGCCGTGCTCAGCATCCTGATCGGGGTCAACGACATCTGGCACAAGCGCAACGGGCACTACGACGGGACCGTGGAGATCTACGAGCGCGACTACGACGCCCTGCTCGCCCGCACCCGCGAGGCCCTGCCCGGCACGCGCCTCGTCGTCTGCGAGCCCTTCGTCCTGAAGTGCGGCGCCGTTGACGACAGTTGGTTCCCTGAGTTCGACGGATACCGCGCCGCCGCGCGGCGGGTGGCCGACAAGCACCGCGCCACCTTCGTGGCCTTCCACTCGATGTTCGAGGAGGCCGTGAAGGTCGCCCCCGCCAAGCACTGGGCCGGGGACGGCGTCCACCCCTCCGCCGCGGGCGCCGGCCTCATGGCCGCTGCCTGGCTCCGCGCGGGCGGCGCCTGAGCCCGCCGCCTCACGCCGCCCCGCTCACTCCCCGTCGCGCTCGAGCGCCACGAGGAGGGCGAGGGCTCCGTCGATCTGGAAGTACTCCACGAGCACCTCGTGCTCGCCGGCCGCGAGCTCCAGAGCGACCTCCTCCCGGCGCGGCGCGTGCCAGGTCCAGTCCTCGAGCACCACCTCGCCGTCCACGAGCACGCGCACGCCGTCGTCGGAGGTGATGCTGAGGCGGTGGGTCCCAGCAGCGGTCCGGACGCGAGCGCGGGCCACCAGGCCGAAGCGGCTCCCGCCTACCTGCTCCCGCACGGCCGCGTCGCCCCCGTGCGGGTCCGCCAGCGCGACCACCTCAGCGCGCACCAAGGGCTGCTCGGCGAGGCGCCGCCAGGCCGCCAGGTCCCCGCGGGGATCGGTGTCCTCACCCCAGCGGAACCAGGTGCACGCGAACGGCGTGTCCGCAAGCAGGCCCCCTGGCCGGACGGGCTCGGGGCGCGGCTCGCCGGAGCGGAAGTCCCACGGACCCCACTCCCCCATCACGATCGTCTCCAGGCCTCCGGCGGCCTCGCCACGCTCCTCGGCCCGGAACTCGAGGGTCCCCGGCACGGCGGGAGCCCCGGCGGCCAGGGCGCGGGTCAAGAGGTCCGGCTCGCCGCCGTCCCATGAGCGCAGGGTGCTGCCCTGGACGACCCCGGACAGCAGACGCCCCAGCGGGCTCTGCAGGCGGGCACGAAGCGTCTCCTGGCCGACGCTCCCGCCGTCCGCATCCTCCACGCCGTCGAGCTGCACCTCGGCACCGCCCTCAGCGACCTCGTTGTCCGCCAGCACGAGGCCAGTGGTGCGTCGCACGACCAGATCGCGGTCGTTCCCCTCGAAGAGGTTGCGGCCGATCCAGTGATCCCGCGAGCTCGTGTCCCGCTGCTCGCCGAGCGGCCCGCCGACGAGGTCGGGGTCCTCGTCCCACCACAGCTCCACGCCCATCTCGTTGCGATGGAGCTCGTTCTCCGCGATCACGCACTCCTGGCCATGCTCGATCGAGATTCCGCCCCCGAGGGTGTCGTGGATCTCGTTGCCCGCCACGACCATCCTGCTGCAGTAGCCCCCCCACAGGCCGTGCTGGTGGCTGCCGGAGAGGCGATTCTGGACCACGACCAGGTCCTCGGAGAAGGTCGCCTCAAGCGCGTTCGCGACGGCGAAGCGCAGGTCGTTCCCCCAGAACAGGTTGCGGTCCGAGCCCATGGCCTCCTCGCCGCGATCCCGCGCCCGCCCGCGCGTCAGGTCGTGCCCCGCGTACAGGAACACCCCGTCGCCGCCGTGGGTCGCCGAGTTGAAGGCCACCACGTTGTCGGTGCAGGACTCGAACATGAGGATCCCCGCCGAGTCCTGGCCGCGCCAGTACACGCCGTGGCTGTACCCGCGCACGCAGTAGTCGAAGACGTTGCGCGAGACGGTGTTGCCGACGGCGCGCCACATGCCCAGGCCCCAGCCCGAAAGGAAGCTGAAGTCGTTGTCGTAGACCTGCCCGCCCTCGACGGAGGAGAGCAGGAGCCCGTTCTGGCCGTGGCGCCCGCGGCAGCGCCGGACGACGGGCGCCACGCAGTCGGTCATGCTGATCGCGGCGCCATAGCGCTGCTGCCACTCGCCCGCGTCGTTCTCGTGCGGCCAGAGCCAGTCGGCGCCGTCCTCCGCCGCCACGCTCGAGCGCAGACGCATCCCGTACCAGCCATCGAAGCTGAGGTCCTCGAGCACCACGCCCGAGCTGGCCTCCACCGCGATGCAGGCCCTCCAGCCTCCGAGGGAGCCGTTGCGCACGACGACATCACGGCAGCCGCGCAGGAGCAGGCCAACGCCTTGGAGCTCGTCCAGGTCCTGCCCAAGGCCCGCACCCCGCAGGGAGGCGCCCCCCAGGTCCAGGACGGCGCCCTCGAGGCCCTCGACCACCAGGGCCGCCTCACCCTCGCCAGCGGGCAGCAGCCAGTCCCCCGGTGCGACCTCGATGCTGCCGGTGATGCGGGCGCCGGCCTCGGGCCGGAAGAGGGGCGCGCTCGGAACCGGCGGAGCAGGCTTGGGTCCCGCGGCGCAGGCGGCCAGAAGGCCCAGGAGCACCGCGCCCACGCGGCTGGCACGGGCCCGCGCGCGCGGCTGGGCGCTGGCCTTGGGACGCGCCGCGCTGGGGCGGCCTGCGGGCTGCCCGACCGGGCGCTGGGGCGAGGTGCGGATCATGGACGGGGCTCTCTTCTCTCTCGCCAGGGAGCCTAGGCAAGTGGAGCCCCACCGCGAAAGCGGCGCGAAAATCCCCAGGCCGAGACGCCGGTGCCCCGGCATGGAGCGCCGGCCGCTCCGGAGGCGGCCCCTGCGCTCGCGCCCGCGGATGTCCTATCCTCCGCGCCCTTCGGCGAGTGCGACCTCGCGGGGACTCCCCCCGCGCGCGGTCTCGCCTGGCACCGCCCCCATGACCGACTCCACTGCCAGCAGCAGCGCCAGCGCCTCGATGGACCCCAGCGGGCTCTCCCTGGCGCCGGGCATCCCCCTCTGCCAGACGGACCTTCCGCTGGACTGGTACCAGGAGGCGTTCAAGCCCTACGCGGAGGAGTACCTGGCTCTGCCGGACCGAACGCCGGAGACCGTACTGCCCTGGCTCGATTCCTATGTGCGTCCGGCGCAGGAGCACTTCGGGGACGCCCTCCTGCTCCTGGCCCACTTCTACATGGGAGGCGAGATCGTCAAGCTGGTGGAGCGCTACGGGGGCGGAATCAGCGACTCGTACGTGCTCGCCCTGCAGGCCCGCGACAACCCCGAGAAGAAGGTGATCGTCGAGTCGGCCGTGCACTTCATGGCCGAGACCGTGGCGCTCCTGGCCCACGACGACCAGAGCGTGTGGATCACCAACCCCAAGGCTGGCTGCACCATGGAGCTCCTGGCCAAGGACCACCTGGTGCTGCCGGCCGTGGACCAGCTGCGCGAGCGCTACGGCGACGACCTGCTGGTGGTCGCGTACATGAACACCTCCGGCCGCATCAAGGCGATCGCGGGCGAGACAGGAGGCGCGGTCTGCACCTCCTCGAACGCACACTGGGTGGTGGACTGGGCGCGCAAGCAGGGCCGCAAGATCCTCTTCGTTCCCGACCAGCACCTGGGCCGCAACACGGCCTGGAAGCTGGGCATGGACCTCGAACGCCTGGTGCTCCTGCCCGACCCGAAGGCGCGCGGCGCGGCCTGGACCCTGGACGAGGTGGACGGCGGGCTGGACGCGCTCGACCGCGCCGAGATGCTGCTGTGGGGCTCGAGCTGCGGCGTGCACACCATCTTCGAGCGGCGCCAGGTCGAGTGGTGGCAGGCCAAGGGCTGGGAGGTCCACATCCACCCGGAGTCCCCCCTGGACGCCGTCCAGGCCGCCGATGGAGTGGGCAGCACCAACTACCTCTGGAAGGCGGTGATGGACGCCAAGCCGGGGGCCAAGCTCGCCATCGGCACGGAGGGCCACTTCGTCCGCAACGCCCGCGCCGAGGGCGCGAAGCGCGGCGTGGAGGTCATGCACCTGGCCGAGATCCCCGAGCCCGGCTTCTCCCACGCCGGCTGCGGCTGCGCCACCATGAGCCGCAACGACCCGCCGCACCTGGCCGGCATGCTCGACCTCCTGCGGCGAGGCCAGGCCCCCGAGGCCAACCAGGTCCTCGCCGGCGATGTCGTCGACGAGGTCACAGGCCGCCGCGACCGCATGACCCCCGCCGAGCGCGCTGCGCTCGTCGAGCACGCCCGCGCCTCCCTGGAGCGCATGATCGCCATCACCGAGGCCGCTCGGAGCTGAGTCATTCGGCCCGGGCCGAGGCGGCCCGGAGCGGAGCTCCCGAGCCCAGGGGCGGCCCGCGGCGCGGGACTCCGAGAGCCGGGGACTCCGCTCCTCGCCGCCCGGCCCTAGACTGCGCGCCCTTGGAGCCCTCATGACCCCCACCCGTCAGGATCAGCGTGCCGGCTGCCCCGCTTCCGGCAAGGAGCTCGTGCACACCCCCGTCACGGAGGTGAAGCACCTCGACCACCTGCTGCAGCGGAGCTTCCCGAGCTTCGGCGGCGGGTACCTGCGCCGGGTGTTCGGGCTGCTCGACGAGGCCATTGGCAAGGGCGTGCCCATGTCGGTGGCGATCAGCGGCCCGGTCACGGCCAGCGGCCAGCACATCGCCTGGCTCAACCCGCTGCTCGAGACGGGCTGGTTCTGCCTGGTGTCCACAACGGACGCGGTCTGCTACCACGACGGCCACCGCAGCCTCGACGACGCGGCCGAGCACCCCTTCCACGAGGTGCCGATCTTCGGGGACGACGGCGCCCTGCGCGACGACCGCACGATTCGCATCACGGACATCGGCTTCGATGAGGATGTCCTCCTCGGCCAGGACGCGCTCCTCACGCGCATCCTGCTGCGGCCCGAGTTCCAGCGCCGCATGACCGGCACCGAGATGCGCTCCCTCCTGGGCGCCGCGTACGCGGAGCAGGAGCAGCGGGTCGGCGCCCCCGAGGGCCTGCTGGCCCTCTGCCACCGCAAGGCGATCCCGATCTTCGTGGGCGCGCCCGGCGACGGGTCGGTGTTCCTGAACTCGATGAAGCTGTGGGCCCTCGCGCGCCAGCGCAAGGTGGACTACGCCTTCGAGCTCGACCTGCACGAGGAGGTCTTCGAGTCCTGCGCCTACCACTGGTGGGGCCTGCACGAGACCGAGACCAAGGGCATCGGCACCCTCATCCTCGGCGGCGGAGTCCCCAAGAACTTCAACCTGCAGCCCGAGCCCGCCCTGTCGCAGGTGCTCGGCTTCGAGGAGGTCGAGGGCTACCTCTACGACATCCAGATCACCACGGCTCCGGTGACCGACGGCTCCCTCTCGTCCTGCCCGCCCGCGGAGGCCGTGACCTGGGGCAAGGTCGACAAGGACCTCTACACCAGCACCACCGAGTCCATGCCGGCCGACTACTCGATGGTCATGCCGATCCTGACCAAGGCCCTACTCGACAAGCGCGCGCGCCTGGCCGCCCTCGCAGACGAGCTGGGCATGGAGGAGCTCTCGCGGCGCCACCCCGAGGCCCCCGGCTACCTCCGCTCCACCGACGGCTACCGCCTGCTCGACCAGCGCGCGGCTCTGCTCGAGCGCCTCGAGGCCGAGGTCGCCCGGCGTGCCGACGCTCTCGCGGCCGAGCTCGGCTGAGTCCGGGCGCGGGGCACCGCGCAGATCGGGCGCAGACGCCGCCGGGATGGGCGCCCCACCCTGGGCGCGGGGCGCGGCCTCCCCCACAATGCGAGGCATGGCTCTCCCCCATGCCGCTCTGGCCCTGCTGCTGCCCGCCGTCCTGCCCCAGACCTCTCCGGAGGACCTCACCGAGCGCTTCGTCGCCCCCGAGGGCAGCCGCGTGACCCTGTGGGCCGAGTCGCCCCTCGTCTACAACCCCACCGCCATCGACATCGACGGCTCCGGCCGGGTGTGGGTCACGGAGGCCGTGAACTACCGGCGCTGGGGCGGGCGCAACCAGGGCTTCGCGCACGAGGGCGGGGACCGCGTGGTGGTGCTGCAGGACACGGACGGGGACGGCGCGGCCGACAGCAGCACGGTCTTCGCCCAGGACGAGGACCTCGTGGCCCCCCTGGGCATCGCCCTCGTCGGCGAGTGGGTCTATGTCAGCTGCTCGCCCTACCTCTTCCGCTATCGCGACACGGACGGGGATCTCGTCGCCGACGAGCGCGAGACCGTGCTCGAGGGCTGGGGCGGCCTCGACCACGATCACGGCCTGCACTCGGTGGTCCCCGGGGACGACGGCTACCTGTATGTGGCCGCCGGCAACGCCGGCCCCCACATGGTGACCGGCCCCGACGGGTTCACCCTGCGCTCCGGGTCGATCTACACCGGCGGCACGCCCTACAACGGCACGAACACCCCTGGCCTGCTGTCCGACGACGGCGAGGCCTGGACCGGCGGCATCAACCTGCGCATGCGCCCGGACGGCAGCGGGCTCGAGGTCCTGGCCCACAACTTCCGCAACCAGTACGAGGTCACGCGCGACGCCTTCGGCAACACCTACTCCGCGGACAACGACGACGACGGCAACCGCGGCTGCCGCACGGTGTGGGCGCCGGAGGGCGCGGACCTGGGCTACTTCGGCTTTGGCGGGCGCACCACCTGGCGCGCCGACGCCATGCCCTGGCAGGACACCTGGACGGCCCACTGGCACCAGGAGGATCCGGGCGTGTTCCCCGCTGGCGCCAGCAACGGCGCCGGAGGGCCCACCGGCTGCGCCGTGCTCGAGGGCGCTCCAGCGGCCCTCGCCAGCTGGGACGGCGCGGTCCTGAACTGCGACGCGGGCGCCGGGGTGGTGTACGGGCACCGGCCGCGGGTCCAGGGCGCCGGGGTCACGCTCGAGGGCGCCGTGTTTCTCGGCCGCACCCAGGTCTCCGGCCGCGCCGAGGATGACGGCCAGGGCGTGTGGTTCCGGCCC
>JBDQFW010000085.1:0-13348 GCA_040265735.1 Planctomycetota bacterium
TCCAACAGGCGGGCCACGGACCGTACACCAGGGGCATGAGCACCCTCCTCCTGGCCCTGCTGCCCCTCCTCGCCACCGAGGACCCTGCACGCGCCGCGGCCTACGACGCCCTCGCCCAGGAGCCCCGCCGGACCCCCGTGGTCGCGGTGGCCTCCGTGGTGGGCCCGAGCGTGGTCTACATCGAGACGGAGTCCGTGGGGACGGTCAACAGCTGGCCTTTCAGCCGCAGGGTGCGCCAGCAGGGCGGTGGCACGGGAGTGGTGGTCCACGAGGACGGGTTCGTGGTGACCAACTTCCACGTGGTGAAAGGCGCCCAGAAGATCACGGTCTCCTTCGCCGGCGACCCCGTGAGCTACCTGGCCGAGCTCCTCTCCTACAAGCAGAACGAGGACCTCGCCCTGCTGCGGATCCTCGACGAGGGCCTGCTGGACACCGGTGAGCTGCGCGAGGGGCTGCCGAGCGGGATGCGCTCGAGCTCGGTGCGCAGGACGGAGGTGCCCGATCAGTTCCGGGTCGAGGTCGAGCGCCGGCCCTTCCCGGCGGTTCGCATGGGAACCAGCGCGGACCTCATGATCGGAGAGACCGTGGTCGCCATCGGCAACCCGCACGGACAAGAGCACACGGTCTCCGACGGGATCGTGTCCGGTCTCCACCGGGATGTTCAGGCCCAGGACCTGCGCTTCTCGAACCTGATCCAGACCGACGCCTCCATCAACCTGGGCAACTCCGGCGGCCCGCTGCTCAACATCCATGGCGAGCTGATCGGCATCAACACGGTCATGAACACCGCCGCGGAGAACATCGGCTTCGCGATCCCCGTGGACCGCGTGCGCGAGGTCCTGGAGGAGGAGCTGATCCCGAACGCGAGCCGCCGCGCTTGGATTGGGGTCGACCTGGACCCCATGGAGCCGGGGCTGGTGACCGCCGTCGTGCCGGGCAGCCCGGCCGAGGCCGCGGGCCTCTGCGTCGGGCACCGCATCGTCCGCCTGGGTGAACGAAGGGTCGAGTCCACCGAGGACTGGACCCTGGCAAGCCTCCAGCTCACCCCCGGCGAGCTGACCCCCACCGCGGTGGACGGCCCGGACGGCGCCACGGAGCTCAAGCTCATCCCCTGGAGCAAGGTCGACGGGGTCCTCTGGCGTCACCTGGGGCTGCGCGTCCAGGTGCTCCGCACCCGCCGTAGCGGCGACCTCGTGCGCGTGATCAGCGTCCGCGAGGAGGGCCCAGCCGCGGCGACGGGCCTCCAGGAGGGAGACCTCCTCCCCGCCGTGCGCCCCAGCGAGATGGCCGACCGTCCCAGCGCCAAGATCCGCTCGGGGCGGGACCTGGCTGCCATCGTCGAGCGCATGGCCGCCGAGGACGAGCTCGAGGTCGAGGTCATCCGCGTCAACCCCGACCTCCAGGGCAAGCTCGACCGCTACGTGGGCAGCATCGTGGTCTCGGGCGCTTGACTGCCGGTTGGGCACGGCCCGCACACGGCGCGGAGAGCCCCGGGACTTCGGGCCCTGCCCCAGGCGGGGATTCCGCGCCCTCCGCGCGCGTGCAACGCATGCCTCGCCCCCCTACGATCAGATCGCGATGGGCCCCCTGCTGCAGTTCACCGAGCGCTTCGGCCAGCTCCTGTCGCGCGCCCTCCTCACGGGCCTGTACTACGGCGTCCTGGGGCCGGTGGCCCTGGTCTACCAGCGCCTCGCCGACCCCCTGCACCTGCGCCGCCGCCCCGGCGGGAACTGGACGGCCTGGCGCTCCCACCCCAGCACCCTGCGCGCCGCGCGCAGGCAGGACTGAGCCATGAATGTCCTCGGGCTCTCGTTCCACTACCACGACTCGGCGGCCGCCCTGGTCAAGTCGGGGGTGCTCGTGGCCGCGGCGTGCGAGGAGCGCTTCAGCCGCATCAAGCACGACTCGGGCTTCCCCGAGCGGGCCATCCAGTTCGCCCTGGACAAGGGTGGGATCACGATCGACGAGGTCGACCACGTGGTCTTCTACGAGAAGCCGTTCGTGAAGTTCGAGCGCATGCTGCTCACCTCCCTGGCCACCTTCCCCCGCTCCGCGGGGGTGTTCCGGGAGTCCATGCAGCGCTGGATCAGCGACAAGCTCTGGGTGAAGTCCCGCATCGCGCGGGAGCTGGGCATCCCGCGCTCCAAGCTGCTCTTCGCGGACCACCACATGTCCCACGCCGCGGCGAGCTTCTTCACCTCGCCCTTCGAGGAGGCCGCGATCCTGACCGTCGACGGCGCCGGAGAGTGGACCACCTCCACCATGGGCGTCGGGCGCGGCACGCACATCGAGCTCCAGAAGGAGCTGCGCTTCCCCCACTCCCTGGGCCTGCTCTACTCCGCCTTCACGGCCTACTGCGGGTTCGAGATCAACGAGGGGGAGTACAAGCTCATGGGGATGCATCCCTATGGCCAGCCGCGGTTCAAGGAGCGCATCCGCGAGCTGATCCATGTGGCCGAGGACGGGAGCCTCTGGCACGACATGCGCTACTTCCGCTACCACTGGTCGCGGGACGACACGCTGTCGGCGGCCTTCGAGGAGCACTTCGGCAGGCCGCGCCGGGACCCGAGCCTGCAGGACCAGTCCCTCGACCCCTTCTACTGCGACATGGCGGCCTCGATCCAGGCCGTCACCGAGGAGGTCCTGCTGCAGATGCTGCGCCACCTGCACGAGCAGAGCGGCGGGATGAAGGCGGTCTGCCTATCGGGCGGCGTGGCCCTCAACTCGGTGGCCAACTACAAGCTCCTGCGCCAGGGGCCGTTCGAGGAGGTGTACATCCACCCCGCCCCGGGAGACGACGGCGGCTCGGTGGGCGCCGCCTACTGGGCCTATAACCAGGTGCTCGGGCAGCCGCGTGGGCCGGCGCTCGACCACGCCTACCTGGGCAGCGAGTACACCGACGCCCAGATCGAGGCGTTCCTGCGCGAGAACGACATCCCCTTCCAGAAGATCCCTGACGACCAGGAGTTCTACCGCTTCGTCGCCCAGGCCCTGGCCGACGGCATGGTCTGCGGCTGGTTCCGCGGCCGGTTTGAGTGGGGCCCGCGCGCGCTCGGAGCACGCTCGATCATCGCGGACCCGCGGCGGTCGGAGATGAAGGACAAGCTGAACGCGACGATCAAGTTCCGCGAGGCCTTCCGCCCCTTCGCGCCCTCGGTCCTCGAGGAGCGTGCGAACGAGTTCTTCGACATCCCCGAAGCCGAGCGTCACTTCCCCGCGCGCTTCATGCTCTATGTGGCCCCCGTCCGCGAGGAGAAGCGCGCGGACCTGCCGGCCATCACCCACGAGGATGGCTCGGGCCGCCTGCAGACGGTGTTCAAGGACACGAACCCGGCCTACCACCAGATGATCAAGGCCTTCGGGGACCTCACCGGGGTCCCCGTGGTCATGAACACCTCGTTCAACCTGAAGGGCGAACCGATCGTCGAGAGCCCGGCCCACGCCTTCAACACCTTCAGCATGAGCGGCATGGACCTGCTCCTGCTGCACAACTTCGTGGTCCGCGCAGACGCCAAGAAGCAGATCGCGGAGACGCCGTTCCACCTGCGACACGAGGGCGACTCGGTCCTCCAGATGGTGAGCTGACCGTGCGCGCGCTCAACTCGCTGCTCGCGGTCCTCGTGACCCTCGGCCTGTTCGGCCTCGCGATGGAGGGCGGACTGCGCCTGATCGGCCACGGCCCGGCGGTGACCTTGAATCAGTTCGATCCGGTCACGGGCTGGGCCAAGGTCCCCGGACTGCGCGTCCAGCGCCGGACCGCGGAGTTCACCGTCGACTTCGCGTTCAACTCCCTGGGCCTGCGTGAGGACGAGGAGGTCACGCCCGACACGCTCCCAGACGGCGCGCTCCGGGTCCTATGCCTCGGCGACTCGTTCGTCCTGGGCTACGGCGTGCAGCGCGAGGACCACTTGGTGGACCTGCTGGAGCGCGAGCTCGCCCGCGGCGGGCGCCCTGTCGAGGTGGTCAATGTCGGCACCGAGGGCTGGTCCACGGACCAGGAGGTGGCCTGGCTCGAGGCCCAGGGCGAAGCCTGGCAGCCGGACCTCGTCCTCGTCCTGTCGTACGAGAATGACCTCTTCTGGAACACCCAGGACCGCTACCTGCGCTTCCCGAAGCCGCGCTACCGCGAGGACGGGACGCGCGAGGAGAGCACCCTGCTTGATCCAGGACCCCGCCCATGGGCGGACCGGTCGGCCCTGCTCTCGCTATTGGCGCCGGGAGGCCTCGAGCCCCCCCTCGAGGTCATCGACGGCCACACCCTGCTCGCGGAGCACACGGTGCTCCTGGAGGCCGGAGGCCCCCACGACGCCGAGGTCCGCGCCAGGCTGCGCGGCTGCCTCAGGGCCCTCGCAAGCTGGTCGGCGGAGCGTGCCGTCCCCGTGCTCGTCGCGCCGCTCCCCTCCCACGGGGCGATCGAGGAGGCGTACGCGGCGGAGGTGTTCGGGCCCCAGGTCCTCGACGGGCTGCCCCGCGCGGCCTGGAGTCCCGACCGTCCGGTGGATCTCATCCTCGACGCCTGCGCGGAGGTGGGGCTTCCCACCCACGATCTCCGCCCGGCCCTGCGCCAGGCAGCCCGCGAGGGCGCTACGCCCTACCACGAGGTGGACTGGCATTTCGACGCGGAGGGGTCGCGCCTCGCGGCCGAGGACCTCGCCAAGGCCCTGCGTGACCGGGGCCTCGCGCCCCAGGCTGCGGGCGTCCCTCCTGCAGCCCCAGCGCCACGCGACCCCGGCCTCCCCCATTGGCCGCTCTGGTACGGCGGCCTCCTGCTGGCCCTCTCCACGGCCTACCGGCGTTCGTACCCCGACGAGGCCGCGGGCAGGGCCACTCTCCAGGTCGCGCTCCTCCTTGCCGTGATCTTCGGTCTGGCCCTGGGCGGAGGCGCACTCTTCGGCGCCCTCCCCCCGGCAGCGTCCGGGGTCCTGGCCGCCGCCCTGCTCCTGCTCCTGCTCGGCTTCTGCGCCTTCAAGCTGGGCGACCGACTCGGCACGATCGCCGAGCTGGTGGGTGCCTTCATCCGGCGAGGGCACTGGTACCTGATGCCCCTTCTGGTGGTGCTCCTCACGGTGGGCTCACTCCTCGTGGTGGCGGCCTCCTCCCCGCTGGTGGCTCCGTTCATCTACACCCTGTTCTGACCTCCGCGCCGGGCTGCGCCCGGACCCGTGCCGCTGCGAGAGCTCCCATGAAGCGCTTCCTCACCGAGAACTGGCTCTGGATCCTGGCCCCGATCCTCATCGTCCTCGGGCTGCTCTACGCCATGGGCCAGATGGGCGGAGGGACGCCTTCTGCCGGCGGCCACGTGTACAAGCTCTGAGGGAAGGGCGTCCCTGGGCCCGCTCACTCGAGCAGGTTGAGGCCCAGCCGCTCGAGCAGCAGGAAGCCCCCCGCCGCCTGGACCACCGCGAGGTGGATCGGGGTGCTCTCCTCGATCATCAGCCGAGGCAGGCGATAAGGCGGCGAGGTCGCGGTGACCACGCCCGCGTGGGTCGTGACCGCGACCAGATACCCCGCCCGCTGCACCTCGGCCACCGAGGCCTCGTCGAAGTCCCACCTGCGGCCGAACGGATAGGCAAAGGTCGTCGGCGCGCCGGCGCTGAGGGCCTCGGCGAGCTCACGCCGTCCCCCTCCGATCTCGCTGGCCTGCCCGCCTGCATCCAGGGTGGAGAGCACCTCGTGGGTCCGGGTGTGCCCGCCGAGCTCGATCCCCTGGCGCGCAGCGTCCTCGGCCTCCGCCAGGGTCAGGTGGATGCGGTCGCAGAGGGCGGACGCGTCGCCGCCGCGCTCGGCCAGCAGCTCCGCAAGGACGCGGTCGCGCTCCGCCGGCACCGCGTGGTACTTGAGCACGCGCTTCACCTCGTAGCCGCTGGCGGACTCGGCCAGGAGGAGCTGCTCGAGGCGCACGCACGCCTCCCCGTCGTCCGCGCGCGCCATGTACGAGCGCGCCACTTCGACCGGCCGCAGGCCACCCGCGGACAGGAGCCAGAAGAAGGCGTGCGACCAGTTCGGCTGGCGCTCTAGGAGGGCGCGGCTCTCCAGGTAGACGGTGGCGCGAGCCCCAGTCTCCTCGAGCACGCCGGGGAGGACGGTGAGGTTGTCGCGATAGCCATCGTCCATGGAGAGGGCCACCATGGAGCTCCCCGCACCGCTCTGGAGGGCGGCCCACCCCTCCTCGACCGTCACCGCCTGGAACCGCGATGTCAGCGCCCGCAGCAGCTTCACAAGGCGCCGCCGCGAGATCTTCATGTCAGCCGGGAGGTCTGCGTTGACCTCGGGGTCCTCGACGCAGTGGCCCGCTAGGACCAGCAGCCGCCTCGGCGCGATCCGGTCCGCCAGGCGCCACAGGCCCGTGTGGTAGAGGCCCAGGGACCAGGCGTCCCGGAGGAGCCCCTTGAGGCGGTGCTTGATCATCCCTGGGTGGTGGGTCGAGCCAGGAGCCGAGCGCCCCGTCAGGAGCAGACCTCGTCGTCGCGGTCCGCGTCGGTGAAGTACCAGTCTGCCGGGCGGCGCACCGCCTGGGCCAGGGGGTGCCCGGGTTCCAGGACGTGGGCAATGATCCGCTTGCGGTCCCCGGAGGCCGGTGCGCGGAACCCGCTCGCGCGCAGCTGACGCTCCCACCAGCTGCCCTCCACGGCCGTGGCTCGCGCGACGGCGGCCCCGACCTTCTGCAGGTGCCCCAGCGCGGCCTCCATAGCGCCTGCGAAGGCCACCTCGTCGGCGGCCAGCAGGTCCACGACCCAGCCCACGCTCTCCCCGCGCTCCGGCAGCTGCACGACCGCATAGCCCCTGAGGGAGCCGTCGGGTGCGTAGACGCCGTGGGCGCGGAAGCGCTGGGACGGGGCCTCGGCGAAGCGCCAGTTGAGGAACGCGGCGCTGCGCTCTTGGATCCAGGGCCAGCGCCCGCGCACCTCCTCGAACAGGGCGTCCGCCTTCTCGTTGAAGCGCGGAATGGCCACGGCGTTGATCTTGCCGAAGAAGCGCTTGCGGAGGGCTCCCCTCCTCATGGAGCCGCGCCAGGCGGTCCAGGGCACGGCGATCGAGGCAAGGCGACCTGCGCGCCGGCGCGCCGCGCGGGCCTCACCGCCCGCGGTGAGGACGAAGGTCCAGGGCCGGATCGAGCCCACCGCCTCCCAGCCGAGCTTGGTGGTGAAGATGTCGGCGGACTTCGAGTTGGGCAGTCCGATCACGACGGGCCATCCCTCTCCCCGGGCCTCCTCCATGGCGCGCCGATCCAGGGCCAGGAACAGCCCCCGGCCGCGGTGGTCGGGATGGGTCATGACGTCTCCCGTCTCCCCGACTGCGGCCGCCACTCCTCCCGCGCCAGCCACGCGGCGGGCGTTGCAGGCATAGGCAGCCACGGGCTCCTCGCCCTCGCAGGTCAGGAGCGTGATCGAGGCTCCGTGGGGCGACTGCTCGTAGCGCCAGGGCAGGACCCGGGTCCCGTCGGTCTTACCGAACGCGGCCCGGTACAGACGCTCCTGCTGCTCGAGGGCGTCCGAGCAGACAACGCGCTGCGGGGAGGAGGCGGCAGCTGCTGGGGATGCGGAGGACGTGTCCATGGGGTGCGATCGTGGGCCGCCGAGACGCGGAGTCAAGCCCTCGCAGCCGGCGTGCCTCGCCCTTAGAGTGCCCGAGGGCGGCCCAGGGACCTGGGCGCCCTGAGAGCCCGAGCGGCGGAGGCCGCAAGCCATGGATCGACTGATCGAGTGCGTACCCAACTTCAGCGAGGGCCGTGACCAGGCGACCCTCGATGCCATCTCCGCGGCCATCGAGAGCGTGGACGGGGTCTGGCTGCTGGATGTGGACCCTGGCAAGGCCACGCACCGCACGGTGTTCACCTTCGTCGGTGCGCCGGAGGCGGTCATCGAGGGAGCCCTCGCCGCCGCGCGGGCCGCTGGAGAGCGCATCGACATGGCGCGCCACAAGGGCGAGCACCCCCGCTTCGGCGCCATGGATGTGTGCCCGCTCATCCCCATCCGCGGGGTCTCCATGGACGAGTGCGTGGAGCACGCGCGCGAGCTTGGGAGGCGCCTCGGCGAGGAGCAGGGCCGCACGATCTACCTCTACGAGCACGCCGCGACGCGCCCCGAGCGCCGCAACCTCGCGGTCGTGCGCAGCGGCGAGTACGAGGCCCTCGCGGGCCGGCTCGCCAGCGGGCAGCACGCCCCGGACTTCGGCCCGGCCACCTTCGACCCGGCGTGGGGCGCGACCGCCGTGGGCGCGCGCAACTTCCTCATCGCCTACAACGTGAACCTCAATACGACGAGCTCGCGGCGAGCCAACGCGGTCGCATTCGACGTCCGCGAGAAGGGCCGCGTGCTCCGCGAGCCCGACCCCCTAACGGGCGAGGTCGTCCGCGACGCCTCCGGAGAGCCCGTGTGGCAGCCCGGCGCGCTCAAGTGCGTGAAGGGGATCGGCTGGTTCATCGAGGAGTACGGCGTTGCGCAGGTCTCCATGAACCTCACGGACCTCTCGGTCACGCCCCTGCACACCGCCTTCGACACCTGCGAAGAGCGCGCCCGGGCCCGGGGCCTCCGCGTGACCGGCTCCGAGGCCGTGGGCCTCGTTCCGCTCGAGGCCATGCTCGCGGCGGGCCGGCACTACCTGCGTCAGCAGCAGCGCTCCCTGGGGGTCCCTGACCGCGAGCTGGTGCACATCGCGGTCAAGTCGATGGGCCTCGATGAGCTCGGCCCCTTCGACCCCGACGAGAAGATCATCGAATACGCCATCGCCAAGCGCGCGGCGCGCGCTCGCCTCGTGGACCGCACCCTGGCGGGGTTCATCGAGGAGACCGCGGCCGAGTCCCCGGCTCCGGGAGGGGGCTCGGTGGCCGCCGCGGTGGGCGCCCTGGGCGCGGCCCTCGGGACGATGGTGGCGAACCTGTCCAGCCACAAGCGCGGATGGGACGACCGCTGGGAGGAGTTCTCTGCAGTTGCCGAGCGCGGAAAGCGCTGCCACGCCGAGCTCGCGGCCCTCGTGGACCGCGACACGGACGCGTTCCACGAGATCATGGCGGCCTGGAAGGTCGAGGAGCCGGCTGCGCGGACGGAGGCGATCCAGGCCGCCACCCGCCTGGCCATCGAGGTGCCGCTGCAGGTGATGCGCGCCGCCCTTGAGGCCCTCGAGGTCTGCCGCGCCATGGCTGAGGATGGACTGCAGGCCTCACTCTCGGACGCGGGCGTAGGTGCCCTCTGCGCCCGGCTCGCAGCGCGCGGAGCCCTGCTCAACGTGCAGATCAACGCCAAGGACCTGAAGGACGAGGAGGCGCGTCACGCCTACCTGGCCGAGGCGCGCGAGCTCGATGGACGCGCGGCGGGCCTCGAGAGCGAGGTCATGGCCAAGGTCGACGCGGCGCTCGGCTGAGCGGCGGCCCTCTGGGTTGAGGTGCAGGGGGGAAAGCTGGGGTGACCTCCGTCCCCCCGCAAGCCCCTCATGGGTTGCCCGGCGTCAGGCCCCGCCGCCGAGACGCCCGAGGAGGTCGTCCATACGCCCCTCAAAGTCCTGCAGGCGCCTCCGCGTGCGCCAGTGGTCCCGCAGGGCCGAGACGTCGCGGATCGCCGCCACGGTGCGCCGGGCGCGCCCCAGCAGCTCGGCCCCCAGGGCCTCGGAGCGCCCGAAGGTGAAGCGCGCTAGGCTCGACGGCAGCTCGGGCGAGGCCGCCCCGCGCCAGGCCGCCACGGCCTCCGCGGCGGCGATGGCCACCTGGGCCGCCTCTCGGCTCTGGTCCGCCGGCCAGCCCCGCAGAGCCCCCTCGAGGCGCGCCTCGCTCGGAGCCTCTGCGAACGCCTCGATCCAGGCGCTAGCCGCTGCGTTGTCGAAGCTCGCACTCCCCCAGACGGTGGCGTCCATCATCGCTCTCTCTCCTGCGTGGTCCTAGGCGCTGCAAGGGGACCGGGATCGCTCCGGGCCCGCGGCCGGGTCCAGGACCCGCCTCTGTGCGCAGGATGCCGAGGCCGGGGCTGCGCGTCCATCAGGGACTGTCCGTAGGCTCCGCGCGCACCCGAGGCGGCCCGCAACCGGCCGGGGGGCGCCTGCGGCATTCGCAGGCGCCCCCCGGCGCTCCCCCCTCGTGGAGGGACTCATAGCGGCCCGCTCCGGGCCGCGGGGATCAGTGGTGATGGGTGACCACGTGCCGCTGGGGCGGAGGCACGAGGCCGAGCATCCGGCCGAGGCGCTTGCGCCCGTACACGGGGTTCTCCGAGTAGTAGAGCGCCCGCTCCCACACGCGCTTCACGCGCTGCGGCATCGAGTAGTACCACTGCTCGTAGGAGCGCACCATGCGCTTGCGCAGCTCCTCGAGCTCGATCTGGCTGAAGTGCTCGTGCTTGTACCCGGAGCGGTTCGAGGACACGTAGTTCTCGGACAGGTCGCTCAGATCTAGGTTCGCCTCGTAGGCGTCCCAGGACTCGGTCCCGATCAGCGGGTTGAAGACCGAGATCCGGATCAGGTCGGGGCCCGCGAGGCGCAGGACCTTCTCAGTCTCCTTCACGTCCTCCTCGGTCTCACCGGGCGAGCCCACGATCAGGTAGACCTTGGCCCAGATGCCCGCACGACGGGTCATGCGCGCGGCGTTGATGATCACCTCGGGGGTCAGGTCCTTCTTCAAGGTGTCCAGCATGCGCTGGCTGCCCGACTCCCAGCCGTAGTAGATACGGCGGCAGCCCGCGCGGTGCATGTGCTTCAGCAGCGGGTAGTCGACGCAGTCCGCGCGGGTGTTGGCCACCCACTCGAACTTCAGGCCCCTGCGCAGGATCTCGTCGCACATCTCATGGATGCGCTTCTTCCGCAGGGTGAGGATCTCATCCACGAACAGGATCACGCCCGGGTCGTAGGTCTTGATGATGTGCTCGAGCTCATCGACGATCGCCTCGGTCGAGCGCACGCGGAAGCCGCGGCCGGTCAGCTCCTTCTGGCAGAAGATGCATTTGAAGGGGCAGCCGCGCGTCGTGAAGATGTAGACGAGGTGCTCGGGGTTGTTCTGGAAGTACGACTCCATGGGCAGCAGGTGCCGGGCCGGCTGCGGGAGCTCGTCGAGCTTCTTGATCAGCGGGGGCGCGGGGTTGTCGCACCACAGCTGGTTGTCGCGCATGCTCGCGACGCCGGGGACCTCGCTGATCGCCTGCTCGTCCTCGGCCTCGATGGCCTTGAGGAGCTGGGGCAGGGTGTACTCCGCCTCGCCCTTGAGCACATAGTCAAAGTGACCGCTGTCGAGGAAGACGCCCTGGTCGACCGACGCGTGCGGGCCCCCCATGATCGTGATCTTGCCCTTCTCCTTGGCGTACTTGGCCCAGGCGATGGCGCGGCGGATGTTGGGCGTAAGGGCCGAGAAGCCGATCACGTCGTTGCGCTCGATCGCGGCCTTCATGTCCGCGTCCGAGCCCACTCGCTCGTCGTGAAGCTCGACCGGGATCTCCTCCCGCTCGAGCATGGCCCCGAGGTAGCCAATGCCCAGGATCATGGACAGCGGGTCCTCTTGGACGTGGGGCTTGACGTAGGTCAGCAGGGTCTTGCGCATGGGTCGATACGGGGAGAGGCCCGGAATGAGTCAGATCGGACGTCCGGGCCCCTGGCCTCAGGGATTCCCGTCGGAATCTGCGAACCGCCTCCTGAAGGCGAACTCTACCCCGCGCGTAAGGATTCCGCCACGCCGACGCCCCGGGGGCGCTTGAAGAGTGCGCAAAGACGCCGGCAGAAACCGGTCGGTCAGGTTCGGGGACGGGCGCGGCCGCCCTCAGCGCGACCGGCTGACGCACGGGCACAGCCATACTCCTCGAGGAACCGATCGGTCATTCGCGTCAATGTGAAGCGCTCGACGAGGCGCCTCCTGCCGGCCTCCCCCATCTCCCGCGCCCGAGCCGGGTCCGAGAGAAGGGCATCCAGGTGCCCGGCAAATGCCTGGACATCGAATGGATTGGCGATGAATCCGGTCACCCCGTGCTCCACCACCTCCGCCGAGCCCCCGAACGAGGTCGCCACCACCGGCTTGGAGTGCTCCATCGCCTCCAGGTTCACCATCCCAAAGGTGTCGAAGCAGATGGAGGGCGTGGCGAACACGTCCGCCGCGGCGTAGGCCGCCGGCAGGTCCTCGCCCTCGAGCCAACCTGTGGGCAGCACGCGGTCGGCGACCCCGAGGGCCCGAGCCTGGGCCGCGAACTCCGTGTCGTACACCTCGCGACGGCCCATGACGAGGAGCCCGAGGTCCGGGTGCTTGGGGCCCAGCAGGGCCAGCATCTCGAGCAGCTTGCCCACGCCCTTCTGAGTGTGGAGTCGGCCGCCCATCGCCAGGAGCGGGCGCTCCCCGGCGCCGACCCGCTCGCGCAGGGACCGGACGCGCGCCGGGTCCGGCGGCGCGGGCTGGAGGGCGAGACCGTTGTGGACCGTGGCGTGCACCGGGACGCGGTTGGCCCGCAGGACCTCGCCCAAGGCATCCGAGACCACGGTCACGCGATCCACGTCCCGCTCAAGCAGCCGGCGGATGCGCGCGTTGCGGCCGGGCCGAAAGCGAAGGCGCTGGCAGGGCACACACTTGGAGGCGCGCGACCACGTCGAACTCCTGGCCCCCGGCCTCCTCACCCCCGTGGAAGCAGGTCAGCTTCTGGTAGCAGAACGTCATCACGTCGTGGGCCGTGAAGACCACTCCGGCTCCGCTGCGGCGAGCCTGGGTGAGGGCGTGGTACCCGAGGTGCGTGTGCAGGCCGTGGGCGTGGACGATGTCGGGCCGGAAGTCCGCGAGGATCCTCTCCAGGGGCTCATCCACGACGGGGTTGTGCAGGCTGCGCCAGGCGCGCCAGCGCACCGGGTAGTCGGAGGCAATGCGGTGGACCGGCACTCCCATGACCTCACCGGGACACGCCTCCGCCTCGGTGCGCACGGCGCCGACGACGGTGCACTCGTGGCCGCGCGCCTGCAGATCCCTGGCCAGCTGGAAGGTCAACCGGCTCCAAGACCCGACCGCGGGGTCCGCCAGCTCCGCGAGCAGGAGGACCCTCACCGCCGCTCCTCCAGCGCCCGGTCGTAGAGCTCGAGGACCTGGCGAGCATTGGTCTCCCAGGTGTTCGCCACCGCGTGCTCACGGCCTGCGGCCCCCATTCGGCGCCGCAGCTCCGGCTCCGCGAGCAGACGGCCGAGCCCCGCGGCCAGCGCGTCCACCCGCTGGGGACACAGCAGCCCGGTCACCTCGGGAACGATCGCGTCCTCCGCGCCGCAGTCCAGGGTCCCCACCACGGGGCGCCCGGCCGCGCTGGCCTCGAGGTACACGATCCCGAAGCCCTCGAAGCCCCCGTCCGCCGCGGTCACCGGGGTGTGCAGGAAAACCTCGCAGCGCTGCACGAGGTCGACCTTCTCGTCCTCG
>JBDQFW010000086.1:0-13228 GCA_040265735.1 Planctomycetota bacterium
AGAGGATACCGCCCGGACGCACCCCCGCAGAGGGGCCCCGAAAGCAAGAATGCGCATTCGTGGATCAGGATGTTTCGGTAGGGATTTACCCCAGAAACATCCCCACCGATCGCGCCGAGTGGAGCACCCTTGGACATGTCCTTCGGGGCTCCTGCCATGACCGACCTCTCCTCCACATCGGCCCGCCGCGGCTCGGTCCCTGCAGCCACCACGGCGTTCCTGCTCGTGGTCGTGCTCGCTCTGGTGGCCTACGCACTCTGACCGGTCCGGGGCGAGCGCCCCAGTGAGACCCCTGCGAGGCCCCGGGCCTCGTCACGCGGTCCCCGTATGTCAGCCCATCGCGATCAGGAGGGGAACCTCCTGATAGGCGGGGAAGCGCCCCAGCGCCGCCTTGGAGAACACCAGGGCTCCGTCCACGACCACCTCGAAGACGCCGCCCTTGCTCTCGATGAGCTCGACCTCGGCATCGTCGTAGGCCTCCTTCAACTCGGCGGTCAGACCGACCGCCTGGGGGAGGTAGTTTCAGTTGGTGCAGTACTCGATGGTGACCTTCATGGCTCTCCAGGGCTCCTGGGTCCGGGTGCTGACTTCAGGCATCCCCTCCAGGTGAGGCCCTCAGTCTAGGTGCTCCTGCAGGCGTTCCCAGGCCCCTGTTTCGGAGTGATCCCCTGCGGGCTGCCCGGAGCCGCCCTCTGCCCGGCATGCCGGGGGGCCAATCCCCAGGAAATAGCGGCCTGCGGGGCGCGTAGAATCCCGGCGCTCGGACCCGTGCTAGGCAGCCCCATCGACCGGCGCTGCGTCCCGGCACCCCAACGCGAGCCCGACCCCCATGAACACCAACCACAAGCTGCTGACCGCGGCAGGCCTCCTCGCCGCGCCGGCCCTCCTGTCCGCTCTCCCGACCCGCGACACCCTTGCCTTCACCCCGAAGGCCGGGGCGAGCCTCTCGATGACCTACACCATGGTCAGCGAGAACTCCCTCGACGACATGTCCATGTCCATGAACGGCCAGGAGATGCCCATGGAGATGGAGATGAACATGTCCAACACCATGAAGGTCTCCTTCAGCGATGAGCTGCTCGAGGTGGAGGGCAGCGCACCGACCCGCTTCAAGCGCACCTTCAACACGATCCTGACCGAGGTCTCGACCGAGGTGGCCATGGACATGATGGGTCAGGGGCAGGACGAGACCGTCGGCGGCCGCGGCACCTCCGAGCTCGAGGGCAAGACCGTCGCCTTCACCTGGAAGGACGGCGAGTACACGACCGCCTGGGCGGACGAGGAGAAGGGCGCCGCCGAGCTGCTCGAGAACCACGACCCCCACGCCTGGCTCGCCGGCCTGCTCCCCAAGGAGGCCGTCTCCGAGGGCGGCACCTGGGACATCGAGACCACCGCCCTGATGGGCATCCTCGCCCCGTGCGGGGACCTGCACCTCGAGGTCGAGATGGACGGCGGTGACATGGCCATGTCCATGGGCCCCGACGCGGAGATGTTCACCAACCTGCGCCAGCTCATGGACGGCGCCCTGGAGGGCTCGTTCACCGGCAAGCTCGCGGGCTACCGCGATGTGGACGGCGTGACCATGGCCGTCATCGAGCTCGAGGTCGAGATCGACTCGGTCTCCGACATGGCCGAGATGATCCGCGAGAGCATGGAGGAGAGCCTGCCCCCGGAGATGCCCATCGAGATGGACATCTCCAACGTGGATGTGAGCCTCACCCTCGAGGCCACCGGCGAGCTCCTGTGGGACGCCAAGGCCGGCGTCCCCGGCGGCCTCACCCTCGAGGGCGAGATGGCCATCGGGATGGAGATGGCCATGTCGATGGACGCTGGCGGCCAGCAGATGGACATGGAGAACACCATGGAGATGTCCGGCTCGATCCAGCAGACGGTCACCGTCGACTGAGCCCATTGGGCCCGACCAGGGGCCACCAGCGCGGCGGCCGTGGGATCCTCCCGCGCCCCCCGCGCTCCGTTTCAGGCCGGCGCAGGGCGAGGCCCGATCTGGATCCGGGACCCGGCGTGCCGCGGCGGGTGCGCGCTGCTAGGGTGCCGGCCGGATGGACCTCCCGCGCCTCGTTCCCGACCGCCCCTTCCCCCCCTATGCATTCCTGCCGGGGCGGGATCCGCACCCCACGCGGCACCCCGAGGGGCACTCGTACGGGGAGGAGGAGGAGCTGCCCGGCTGGCTGCCCGCCGAGGACTGGCGGGCCAATGGGGACTACCTCCACGGGATCGACCTCTACAACCACGGCTACCTGTGGGAGGCGCATGAGGCTTGGGAGGGCCTCTGGCACCAGGCCAAGCACGACCCGCACCAGGCCGACCACCTGCAGGGCCTGATCCAGTGCGCCGCCGCGGCGCTCAAGGTGCGCATGGGCCAGCCGCGCGGCCTGGTGGCCCTGGCCGCGCTGGGGACCGAGCGCCTGGAGCGCGTTGCGTCCGGCGCCTCCCCCACCTACATGGGGCTCGACCTCGTGGCCTTCGTAGCGGCCTTCCGCGCCTTCGCCGCGAGCGAGCCCGAGGACGCCGAGGCGCGGCCGCGCCTCGTCCTGGAGCGATGAGCGCGGGCGGAACGGCGGCGGTCCACCCGAGGACCACGCGGCTCTCCTGGCTGGATGGCGCCTGCTGGGCCGCCATGGTCGGCCTGGGTGAGACCTGGTTCGTCGCCGACGGCGTGCGCCAGGGCGCCTCGCCCCTGATCCTCGGCCTGCTGATCACCCTGCCCTTGGCCCTCGGCGGCGCGGGAGCCCTGGGAGCCCTGCGCTGGTTCCGAACGGCGCGGTCGCGCAGGCGCTGGGTCACCGGCGCCGCCTGCGCCCAGGCGCTCAACCTGGCGGCCCTCGCGGCCCTCACGGTCACCGGCCTCTCGTCCCCCGGCGCCCTGCTGGCCTGCGCGGTCCTGCACCAGGTCTGCGCCCAGGCCGCTGGGGTCTCCTGGTCCTCCTGGTTCGCCGACCTCGTGCCCGACGACCAGCGCGGCACCTGGTTCGCGCGCCGCAACCGCGTCGTCTACGCGGCGACCTGCCTGACGATCCTCGGGGCGGGCGGCCTGCTGCACCTGCGCGGCGAGAGCCCCGGCCTGCTCGCGCTGCTCTACGGGCTGGCCGCCACCGCGAGGCTGGGCTCGGCCTGGGCGCTCGCGCGCACGCCGGAGGTCGAGTTCCGCGGGCTCTCCCCCATGGGCCGGGTGCTGGGGTTCCTGCGCACGAGCCGCGGCGGAGGCGCCCTCCGGCTCGTGCTGGTGGGGGCGGGTCTGCACCTGGCCGTGTACCTGTCGTCCCCCTACTTCAGCCCGTTCATGCTGGAGGAGCTCAAGCTCCCCTACCACATCTACACCGCGGCGACGCTCGCCGGGGTCGTGGCCAAGGTGCTGGCCGCGCCCCTCTGGGGTCGGTGGGTCGACCGCTCAGGGCCCGAGCGCGTGTTTCCGATCGCGGTGCTGCTGATCGCGCTCGTGCCCCTGCCCTGGATCCTCGGACGCAGCGGGGGCATCGCCATCCTGGCCATGCTGGTCTCGGGCGCCGCCTGGGCAGGTCACGAGGTGAGCCAGTTCACGCTCCTCTTGGAGCGGACCTGGCGCGGCACGCGCATGCACCTCTTGGCGGCCATGAGCGTGCTCCACGGAGGCGCTCAGCTGGCGGGGTCCGTGCTGGGCGCGGTCCTGGTCGAGCGCGCCGGCACCTACGGCGTGGCCTTCGAGGCCAGCCTCGCGGGGCGGCTGCTCATCGCGGCGTGCGTGCCGTTCCTCCTCGGGGGCGTGCGCTACGCCACGATCCGGAGCAAGGACCTCGTCTGGCGCACGATCGGCCTGCGGCCCTCGGGAGCCGTGGTTCGCCGGCCCGTGCCGCTGCAGGGCCACGACGACGGCGGCGAGGGGCCGCCGCCCGAGCCGCTCAGCCCAGGTGCTCCCCGTAGACCTCGGGATTGAAGCCCACGAGGAGCTTCTTGCCCGCGCGGATCGTGGGGGCGCGGAGGTTGCCGGTCGGCCCGAGCATGACCTTGGCCAGCTCCGCCATCGACGGCTTGTCCTTGGCCAGGTCGAGCTCGACGATCTTCTTGCCCTTGGCGGCGACCACCCGGGTGACGCCCTCGAGCACCCCCTTGAGGTCCTGCTCGCCGATGCGCTCCTTCGCGGCGTTCACCGTCTCACGGACGGTGAGGGGCTTGTCCTCCATCCAGGAGTCCGCCCGCACGCAGCTCGTTCAGCCCTTGCGGTGGTAGTAGAAGTCGATGCGCTTGGCCATGCCCGCAGCATGGACCGCGCCGGCCCCCCCTGCAAGGGGCGGAGGCTCCTCAGGAGAGGAGCGCGCGGGCCTGGCGCGCCACCTCCGAGGCCAGCCGGGCGACGATCGGCAGCTGGCTGGCCACGGGCAGCACCTCGGCGGGCGGCACATGGAGGAAGAGCGCGGGCACCTCGAGCTCCATGCCCCGCTCCAGGCCGTGACGATAGGTCCTCTCGCAGACATAGCCGCCCGCGTCGCTCGAGAGCTCCGGCTCGCCGGCGCCCGCGGCCCGCAGGACCGCGTCGAGCGCCTCCAGGTCGAGCGCGGTCTGGAGCGGGGCTCCGACCAGGCTCAGCGAGTCGCCCGTCACGCCCTCGTTGTCGATGCGCCCAGGGCGCAGGGCCGTGGTGGCCTGCCGCTCGAGGCGGAACGAGGGTCCGGGATGCACCCCGAGGGAGAGGATCGCGAGCGGTGGCCCCTCCAGGCTCGCGAGGGCGGCATCCAGCGCCAGCGGCGCGCCTCGGAAGGTGACCGGCAGCTCCACGCCCACGCAGGCCGGGGGCGCATGCAGGGCCAGGGCCAGGCGCCCTGAGGGGTTCTCCTCCACGCCCTCGAAGGCGCCGAACCCGGTGACGAGGAGAGTGCGCTCCATGGCCCGAGCCTAGCGTGGACGGCCCTCGGCCGCGGCCGTTACCCTGCCCGTTCGGCGGCCCTGGACCCCGAGCCCCTGGAGCGACCCTGCTCTGACAGCCCCCAGGTCCCGGCCGTCTCCGCGCACATGAAAGACAAGGTCCTCATCGCCAACGGCCAGGGGTTCTGGGGCGACTCGATCCTGGGCCCCATCCGCCTCCTGCGGGAGGGGCCCCTCGACTACCTCACCCTCGACTACCTGGCCGAGGTGACCATGTCGATCATGCAGAAGCTGCGCTCGCGCAACCCCGAGGCGGGCTACGCGACCGACTTCGTGGCGCTGATCGACCGCGTGCTGCCCGAGCTCGTCGAGAAGGGCGTCAAGGTGGTGGCCAACGCCGGGGGCGTGAACCCCCATGCCTGCAAGGACGCCCTGCTCGAGGTGGCCCGCAGGCACGGAGTGACCGGCCTCAAGGTGGCCGTGGTCGAGGGCGACGACATCCTCACCGACCTCGACCGGCTGATGGCCGAGGGCGAGGGCTTCGACAACCTGGACACGGGCGCACCCCTCGCCGGGATCCGGGACCGCGTCACCAGCGCCAATGTCTACCTGGGCGCCTTCCCCATCGCGGAGGCCCTGGCCCAGGGCGCCCAGATCGTCGTCACCGGCCGCGGCACCGATCCGGGCCTCGTCCTGGGCCCGCTGATCCACGAGTTCGGCTGGGGTCCGGAGGACTGGGACCGCCTGGCCGCCGGAACCATTGCCGGCCACATCGTCGAGTGCGGCGCCCAGTGCACGGGCGGCAACTTCACGGACTGGCGCGAGGTTCCCGACCTCGCGATGGTCGGCTACCCGGTGCTCGAGGTGGAGCCCTCCGGCGAGTTCGTCGTGACCAAGCACGCCGGCACCGGCGGGCGCGTCTCGGTGGAGACCGTCACGCACCAGCTCGCGTACGAGATGGGCGACCCGGCCCGCTACCTGACCCCGGATGTGATCGCGGACTTCACCAGCTTCCGCCTCGAGGCGGACGGCGAGGACCGCGTGCGGGTGAGCGGCAGCAAGGGCGCGCCCGCCACGCCGACCTACAAGGTGTCCATGAGCTACGCGGACGGCTGGAAGAGCGTCGGCCAGCTCACGATCAGCGGCCCGGACGCCCTCGCCAAGGCGCGCCTGTGCGCCGCGATCGTGTGGGACCGGCTGGCGTACGACGGGTTCGAGTACGGGCCGGACGAGCGGCTCGAGGAGTTCGTGGGCGCGGGCGAGTGCCACGCCGGGATCAAAGGAGGCACCAGCGTGGATCCGCCGGAGGTGGTGCTGCGTCTCGGCGTCAAGGGGTCTGACAAGGCCAAGGTCGCGCGCTTCGGACCCGAGCTCGTGCCGCTCGTCACCAGCGGCCCCCCGGGCGTGACCGGCTTCGCCGGCGGACGCCCCAAGGCCCAGGAGATCATCGGCTACTGGCCGGCGCTCGTCTCCAAGGAGCGCATCCCCACCCAGGTCACCGTCTTCGAGAGCTGAGCATGCCCCGCGTCCAACTCCATCGCATCGCCCAGGCCCGCTCCGGCGACAAGGGCGAGGGCTCGAACGCCGGGATCCTCGCGCGCTCCGAGGCGGCCTATGCGTTCCTCACCGAGCACCTGACCGCCGAGCGCGTGCGCACGCACATGGCGGCCGTGAACCTCGGAGGCGTGGTGCGCTACGAGGCCCCCAACATGCGCGTGCTGAACTTCCTGCTCGAGGACTCCCTCGGCGGGGGCGGCAGCGCCTCCCTCAAGACCGATGCCCAGGGCAAGACCCACGGACTCGCGCTCCTGCGCATGGAGCTCGAGGTGCCGCAGGAGGTCCTCGACGCCACCCCCGCCCCGGTGGGAGGCTGAGCCCATGGACCTGATCCTCGAGCTGCACGAGAAGGCGCGACGCCGCGGCAAGCGGGTGGTCCTGCCCGAGGCGGCCGACGAGCGCGTGGTTCAGGCCGCTGGGCGCCTCGCCTCCGAGGGCCTGGTGCAGCCGGTCCTCGTCGAGGCCCGCGGCATGGCCGCCGTGCCGCCGGGGGTGGAGACCGTCCGCCCGGCGAGCGACCCTCGCCTCGAGGGCTTCGCGGTCGCGCTCCAAGAGCGGCGCAAGGCCAAGGGCATGACCCTCGAAGAGGCGCGCGAGCGCCTGCTGGATCCCCTCTGGTTCGGCGCGGCCCTGGTCGCCAGCGGCGACTGCGACGGCGGGGTGGCTGGCTCCCTCGCCTCGACCGCCGATGTCCTCCGCGCCGGCCTCGGCGTCATCGGTCTCACCCCCGGGATGAAGACCGTCTCGAGCTGCTTCCTGATGATTCGCGGCGACGAGGTCTACACCTTCGCCGACTGCGGAGTGGTGCCAGACCCGACCGCCGAGCAGCTGGTGGACATCGCCCTCGCTTCGGCCGAGGGGCACAGGCGCCTCGCGGGCACGGCGCCAAAGGTCGCCATGCTGTCCTTCTCGACCCAGGGCTCGGCGAACCACCCCCATGTGGACAAGGTGCGCGAGGCCACGGCGCTCCTGAAGGAGCGAGCGCCCTCCCTGACGGTGGACGGCGAGCTGCAGCTCGACGCAGCCATCGTCCCCAAGGTCGCCGAGCGCAAGGCGCCGCGCTCCCCGCTCGGGGGCAAGGCCAATGTGCTCGTGTTCCCCGACCTCGACGCGGGCAACATCGCCTACAAGCTGGCCCAGCGCCTCGCAGGCTTCACCGCTCTCGGTCCCCTGGTCCAGGGCTTCGACCGCCCCTTCATGGACCTCTCCCGCGGCTGCAGCGCGGACGACATCGTGCACGTCGCCTGCATCGCCGCGCTCCTCGCTGAGTGAGGGCCCGGGCCCATGGCAGGCAAGCGCAAGGCCGACGAGCCCGAGCCCGCCTGGGAGCTCGACCTGCACGGGAAGACCGTGGAGCAGGCGCTCAAGCTGGCGCGCCAGGAGCTCTTCATGCGCTGGAAGCGCGGGCAGAGCCCGGGCCTGCTGATCACGGGCCGGGGCGTGCATTCCGGTGACGGCGTGCCGCGGCTCTACGAGGCCATCAAGGAGCTCCTTCACGATGCCGAGGCGTCGGAGCTTGGGATCCGCGATCGTCGGCCGGGGCGCGGCGGCGGATCGTGGCTCGTCTACCTGTGGCCGCCCGGCGGCCGCCCCGAGGAGCCGCAGGCGAGCGAGGAGCCCGGGGAGCAGGAGCCCCCGGAGCCGCTCCTTCCGGACATCGACGCCAGCGCCTTCGAGGACTAGGCGCAGGCGCCTGGCTCCTCCTCAGTCGCCCCCGTACCCCAGGGCCTCGAGGTGGGCGCGCTCCTCGCCGGTGGCGGCGCGGACGCGGGGCTCGGTGCCCGTCAGGAGATCGGCGGCAGTCCGAAGGAGGCGCTCCTCAAGGCGGCGCACGACGGCGGGCTCGGTGGCCGCGCGGTTGCGCTCCTGGCCGGGATCCTCATCCAGGTGGAAGAGGTCGTACTCCACCGCGTCCGGGGTCGACCTCGGGACCCGCCGGATCAGGGACCAGGGGCCCTCGCACCAGCCCGCGCGCTCGAGGGCGTGCACCTGCGCACGCTCGGCGGTGGCCAGCGCGAGGTGCCCCGCGCCCAGCGTGACGCGCGTGCGCTGGGATTGGCCGGTCACGGCCCGAGCGACGGGGCTCCTGGCAAGCGCGGGGACCTGGGACAGGAGGCGCGGGGCGAGATCCATCAGCGCGCAGGGGGTCGGATCGCAGCCCGGCGCGACGCCGGGCGCGCGCAGGAGGGCAGGCACGCGCAGCTGCTCGTCCCAGAGGTAGCCGTGCGCCTCCCAGCCGTGCTGCCACAGGCCCTCGCCATGGTCGCCCACCACGAGCACCACGGCCTGCCTCCCGGCCGCGTCGAGCAGCTCCCCCACCAGCGCGTCCGTGTGGAGGAGCTCGCGGTCGTAGCCGTTGAGGTGGGCGATCAGCTCGGGCCGCGCGGGGATCCCGCGGGCCGCCAGGATCTCAGGCGCCTGTTGATCCCCCTGGAATTGGACCTGCGTCTCCGCCGGCGGCTCGTGGGGCAGGTGCGGGTCGAAGAGGTGCACCCACAGGAAGCGCGGGGCGCCCTGGTGACGACTCCACCACGCCAGCGCCCGGTCCACGGTCTCGCGTCCCGAGCGCTGGGCCCCCTCGGGCGCGTCGTAGCGCGTGAAGCCCGCGTCGAGTCCGGCCTCGGGGCGCAGCACGAAGGCGCTGACGAACGCGGCGGTGGCATAGCCCGCGCCGGCGAAGGCCTCGGGAACGGTGGCGAGCGAGGGGTCTCGCTCGAAGACGCGGTCGCCGCTCAGGTTTGCGAGGACGCCGTGGCGGAGCGGGTGGGTGCCCGTGAAGAGGGAGAGGTGCGACGGCAGGGTGGTCGACATCGGCGCCCGGCACGCCTCCAGCCGCAGGCCCGAGGCGGCCAGGGCGTCGAGGCGCGGGGTCGTGGCCCGGGGGTATCCCGCGACCCCGAGGTGGTCGGCGCGGAAGGTGTCCAGGGTCACCAGCAGCACATCCGGCGCATCGGCCCGCCGGCCGCACCCGGCCCCGAGTGCAAGCAGGCCGAGGACCAGGGGGTGCAGCCGCATGGGTTCGAGTCTAGTCAGGCGCCGCCGGGCGCGCCCCCACGGGGGCGATCCCGGCCGCCTCGGCGGGGTACGCTTCCCCCATGGGCACCCGCAGGGTCTTCGTCGCCTACACGGGCGGCACGGTTGGCATGCAGCGCACGGAGCGTGGCTATGCCCCGGCGCCGGGCCAGCTTGCCGAGCTGCTCGCGAGCCTGCCCCAGTTCCAGGCGGCCGAGATGCCTGACCTGACCCTGCACGAGTTCGACCCGCTGCTGGACAGCGCGAACATGACTCCCGGCGACTGGGAGCGCATCGGGCGGGTGCTGATGGAGCACGAGGCGGACCACGACGGCTTCCTCATCCTGCACGGCACGGACACGATGGCGTACACCGCCAGCGCCCTGTCTTTTGCCCTCGAGGGCCTGCGCAAGCCGGTCATCCTGACCGGCTCCCAGATCCCCCTGTGCGAGACGCGCAGCGACGCCCTCGAGAACCTCGTCACCAGCATGCTGCTGATCGAGCGCTTCGGCCACCGCATCGCTGAGGTGTGCATCTGCTTCGGCGGGCGCCTGCTGCGCGGAAACCGGGCGACCAAGATCGACTCGGAGGGCTTCGACGCCATCGACTCGCCGAACCACCCGTGGCTCGGCACCATCGGCATCGACTTCGAGCTCGAGTGGCCGCTGCTGCGCGCGCCCCGGCCGGATGCTCCGCCCCTGCGCGTGCGCTCCTTCGGCGAGGCCTCGGTCGGCGCGTGCCGCCTCTACCCGGGCATGCGGGCCGAGGCCCTGGCCGCCTTCCTCGGCGGGGTGCAGGGCTGCGTGCTCGAGTGCTACGGGGCCGGCAACGCCCCGCACCGCAACACGGCGTTCATGGACACCCTGCGCGCGGCCTGCGACGCAGGCACGGTGGTGGTCGCCGTGCCCCAGCCCCTGCGGGGCAGCGCGGACCTGGCGCTCTACGCCACCGGGCGCGCGCTGCTGGACGCGGGAGTCGTCAGCGGCTTCGACATGACGCCGGAGGCGGCCCTCACCAAGCTGACCTACCTCTTCGCCTGCACCTCCGAGCCCTCCGAGGTCCGGCGGCTGGTGCAGGAGAACCTGCGCGGCGAGCTCACCCGGCCCGCGCACCAGGCATGAGAGCCGAGGCGCCGGCCCAAGCCCAGCCTCTCGCGCTCGTCCTCGAGGGCGGCGGAGCGAGGGCGGCGTGGCAGGTGGGCGCCCTGCGCGGGCTCGCACAGGAGCTCCCGAGCCTGCAGCCCACGATCCAGGTGGGCGTGAGCGCCGGAGCCATCAACGCGGCCTTCCTCGCCAACCAGGAGGGATCCCTCGCCGCCGCGGCTCAGGGCCTGTCGCGGCTTTGGGAGGGCCTCGACACCTCGGGCGTCTTCGCCACCCACCCCACCGGCCTCGTGTCGCGGCTGCTGCGCGTGGGCCTGCGCCTCGCGCTCGGGCTCGAGAGCCCGGGCGAGCGCATCCTGGGCATGGTCGACACGAGACCCCTCAGGCGCACGCTCGAGCGCGGGCTGATGGGCGAGACCGAGGCCTTCGAGGGCCTGCGCCGCAACCTCGAGAGCGGCCGGCTGCGCGCCCTGGCCCTGCTCACCACGCGCTATGCCACGGGGCAGACCGTCTGCTTCTTCGAGGGTCAGGGCGTCACCTCTTGGGATCGACCGCAGCGCCTGGGCGAGCGTGCTCGGCTCGGAGTCGAGCACGTGCTGGCCTCGGCTGCCCTGCCCCTGTTCTTCCCGCCCGTCGAAGTGGCGGGCGAGTGGTATGGCGACGGAGGCGTGCGGCTGATCGCCCCCCTCGCCCCGGCGGTGCACCTGGGCGCGGAGCGGATCCTGGCGCTCTCGACGCGCTACCCGCGCAGCGCCGAGGAGGCCGCTGCTCCCAGGACCTCGGAGCCGCCGAGTCCGGCCCTGATCGCGGGCAACCTGTTCAACGCGATCTTCCTCGACTCCCTCGACCAGGACGCGGCGCACCTGGAGCGCATCAACCGCCTGCTGGCCGCGACTCCCGAGGGCGAGGTCGAGGGCCTGCGGCCCCTGAGCCTCACGATGCTGCGCCCCTCCCAGGACCTGGGCCTGCTGGCCGCGCAGTTCGAGCCCGAGCTCCCGTGGATGTTCCGGCGCCTGCTGCGCAACCTCGGCACCGGCGGCGAGGACAGCCAGGACCTCCTCTCCACGGTCCTGTTCGAGCCGGGCTTCCTGCACGCCCTGCTCGCGCTCGGCGAGCGTGACGGCCGAAGCGCCGCCCCCCGCGTCGCCGAGGCCCTGGGGCTCTAGGGCCAGGGTCCGGCGGGAGCGCATGCCCCTTGCCGCTCAGCGCGGAGGCAGCTCGCCGCCCATCCAGCTGCCGGTGCGTCGCAGGACGGCGCCGTGCACCCGCCAGGTCGCGGCGCCCCCGTCGAGCCACAGGGTCACGCGCCCGCCCTCGGCGAGCGGGCCCTCGGGCACCGCCACATCCAGCTGCTGCCGCCCACCCGCATGGCGATAGCGCTGGGTCTGCCGGCGCGCCTCGGGCGACGCGGAGGGAGCGAAGCTGGCGACCTCGACAGCCGCGGCCCGATCACACTCGAGGTCCACGCGCAAGACCGCGGGTCCGTCGAGCGGCGGCAGGTCCTCCAGGATCAGGAGGAGCGGCGGGCCGGGCGACTCGGCTGTGTGCGGCTCGAGGAGAGGCTGTGGCGTCGGCGTGCTCCCCGCGACGCGGACGCGCCCGCCGCCCCCGCCGCCGAGCCGCCAGCCGGTCTCCTCGCCTGCATCGAAGAGCTGCCCCAGCACGCCCGGCTCGAAGAACGGGATCATCCGCGGCTCGACCCACTCGAAGATGCGCTCGACGAAGAGCGCGAGCACGAGGTCCGGCTCGAACTCCACCAGGCGGCCATGATCGAAGGCGTAGTCCCACAGGTTGCGGACGGGGTGATCGAAGCCGAGCAGCTCCGCAACGCCTGGGCCGTAGGAGTCGGAGAGGAGGACGATGCGCGGGCGGCGCGGCTCGGAGGAGCGATGGTCGCTGCCGAGGGCTCGCCCGGGAACCTTCTCGCCGCGGTTGCGCTGGCGCGGTGCCCACTCGAGCTCCCCATGCGCGATGAGCCCGTCGAGGTACAGGCGCCGCTCCCACGAGTCGCGGTAGCCCTTGGTTCCCTCCTCCCTCTGCCAGGTCGCCACGGGGGGCTGCAGGCCGAGCTCGGCCCGCAGCAGTGCGTCGGCCACGCGGTCACCGCGCCAGGACCAGTGGGTGCCGTCGTGGTGGTAGAGGTACTCGTGCAGGTCCTCGCGGTCGCTCGACTTGGCGACGAGCATCCCCGGCAGCAGGTCCACCACCTCGAGCCCGGCCTCGCGCAGCCGCTGCAGCACCTGGTCCCGTCGCGAGGGGCCGACGCGCACGAAGCGCTCGGGGAGGCCCTCGGGATAGACCGCCGCCTTGCTCGGCGCGATGCAGACGGCGTAGCGCGCTCCGAGGGCCTCGACCGCGCGCTGGCGGGCCAGGTGATGGGCGACCCAGTCCTCGACGGCCTCCTCGGTGAGCGGGTCCGCCCCGCGCCAGGCGTCGAGGGCGCCGTCGCCCGAGCGGTAGAGCCAGTCCCCCCAGCCGCGCACCATCTGGTCCCCGGGCGACTCGCCGAGCAGGCTCCAGTGGAGCAGGCCGCGCAGCCGGAGGAGGGGCGTGCGCAGGCCGAGGCCGTCGGCGAACGACGCGGCCCACGCGGAGGGGCGCTGCTCGAGGGCCAGGGCCCCCGGCACGCGGGCGGGCGGGCGCTTCTCCCGCACGCGGAACTCCTCCGTGCGCTCGGCGGGATCCACCCCCAGGGAGAG
>JBDQFW010000087.1:0-13225 GCA_040265735.1 Planctomycetota bacterium
GGAGGTGTGAGTGGAAAGGGGATCGACCGGAGGGGGCGGGTTCCCTTAGCCCTCGCCGTGGCCCCTGGGCGGCCTCTGGAGAGCACCGCGGCGGCCTCCCGAGGCCTCCGGCGCGTGGCAGGAAGTCCCGAATCGGTGCGCGCGGGAGGATCGGAGGATGCGCCCGCGACGCTCGGACGCAGGCCGAGCCGCGCCGCCGCGGCCGTGGAGGCTCGCGTGAGCGCACGGGGGCGAGGCGGTGGAGGCCCGGCTACCCTGGGGCTGGCATGCACTACCAGCCCCGCACGATCGCCCTCCTCACCGAGGTGGTGCACCCCCCACTGGCGCCCGATCCGCGGGTGGTGCAGCGGCTGCACAACGAGACCTACCAGTCCGGCCCGCCGCCCTGGGCCAGCTTCACCGTGGGCGAGAGCGGGCCGAGCCTGTCGAACGCGGCGACCCACCCGGGCCATGTCTCCCAGGCCACCTTCCTGCCCGACCGGCTGCTGGTCCGGGAGGAGCAGTCCGCCGTGACCGTGGAGGAGTTCGCGGAGCGCGCAGCCCACCTGGCCGGCCGCTATGCCGCCGAGCGCTCGATCGGGGTGTTCCTGGCCCAGGTCGTGACCCTGCGGACCCTCGTGAACGCCCGCCACCAGCGCGACACCCGGGCCTTCCTGGCCCAGGACGTGATGGACCTAGGCGAGAGCCTCGGCGCCTTCTCGAGGCCCCCGGCGACGGTCGGCCTGCGCCTCGCGTTCACTTCCTCCCAGGCCGAGCAGCCGGCGATCGGCCTGCGCATCGAGTCCTTCAACGCGGACCCGCGCAGCCTGTTCCTCGAGGTGCAGGCCACCTTCGGGCCGGTGGTGTCCGCGTCCGCCGCCGACGCCCTGCGCCAGCGCGTGCACGCGACCTACCAGGTGCTGCACACCGAGGTGCTCGAGTTCGTGGCCCAGCACGACCAGCCGAGGGAGGCGTGAGGCTGCGCCTGCTGGACGCCTCCGCCGTCGTCGTGGCCGTGCTGGCCCCCCTGACCGGCTGTGAGCCCCCCGCGCCGGAGCGCGGGCAGGCGGTCTCGGAGGTGGAGGCCGCGCGGGCGGAGGGGCGAGTCTGGCCCGAGGACGCCGTGCTTGCTGTCGGCGACGAGCCCATCTCGGCGGCGGACCTCGAGGAGTGGGTGGACACCTTCGCCCTGGTGGAGCCCTCCCACTCGCGCCCAGATCACCTGCGCAAGGCGCTCACCAACCGCGTTCTGCACACGCGCGTCGCGCGCCAGATCGACCCGCGGGGCTACGCACGCACCAAGCAGCTGGCGGAGCGCGCTCTCGAGGACCTGCGCGCCGGCCGGGGGGTCTCGGCCGAGGGCCCCCAGGTCCAGGATGTTTCGGGCTGCTGGAACGACAAGGAGCAGGACATCGGCATGGACCGCTGGGGCCGGGCCCGCGAGTGGAATGAGGGCGAGTGGCACCTGCTCGAGACCCTGGGCGGGTGGACCGTCGTCCGCGCGCTCGACAAGCCCGCGGACGACGCCTGGCTGCCCAACTCCCCCGTTCAGCTGCAGCACGTCACCTTCTACTACCTCGAGCCCGCGACCATGAAGCGTGAGATCGAGGACGCCCTCACCCGCATGCCGATCCGCGTCCTCGATGAGGAGTGGCGCGATGTCCTGCCCGTCTGGTACCGCCACCTGCTGGTGGAGGCTCCCGACCCTGCCGCACAGACTCCATGAACCTGCCCCTCCTGCTCCTCGGAGTCTTCCTCGGATCGCTCTCCCTCGCCGGCCCCCTGCGGATGCCGGAGGCGCGCCAGGACACTCCCGCGCCGCAGGACGCGAGCAAGGAGGACCCGGCCAAGGGTCCCAAGAAGCTCGAGGCCTGGCCGGAGCTCGAGGACGGCGCGCTGGCCAAGCGCGAGGTCCAGCGCCTCCGCAAGGCGCGCACCGAGGAGATGGGTGCCCAGGCACATGCCAGCCTGGTCGAGTTCGGCGCGGGCTGCGCGCCCCTCCTGATGGAGGTGCTCGAGAAGGAGAAGAACGAGGAGGCCCTGGAGCGCACGCGCGCGGTCCTTGACCTCGTCACGGACGCGCGCCACACGCGCCTCGTGGCGGAGGGCTTCGACTCGAAGGGACTGGCCCTGCGCCTGTGGTCCCTTCGACGGGCGGCCGCCTTTCCCGACGCCGCCCTCCTCAGGCGAGCGGAAGGGGCGCTCGAGAGCGCGCGCGAGCGCAAGAAGGGCCCGGACGCGGAGCTCGTGGAGGAGCGCAGGGTGGCCGCGATGGCCTGCGCGGCGAGCGGCTCGATGGCCGGACTGGACCTCCTGACCGACCTCGCCCGCGAGGAGTGGGGCGAATGGGGCTCCAGCCTGCGGACCGCGCTCGAGGGGTCCCGAGGTCCCAAGGCGGGCGAGGCCGTGTCCCCGCTCCTTCGGGGCGACCGCCGCGCGGTGGTCGCCGGCCTACGGCTGCTGGCCGGGTGCGGGGACGCCTCGGTGCTGGGCGCGGTCGCCCCCCACCTCGACAGCAGCGACAATTCCATCCGCGTGGAGGCCATCAACGCCTGCCGCGGGATCGTGGACGGCGACCTCCCCATCGCACGCCTGTCCGCCTTCGAGGCCATCGAGGTCGCCAAGCAGTGGAGGGCGCGGCTTTGAGGCTGCTGCTCGCCCTGGCTCTGGCCGCGGCCGGCCTCGCGCCCGCAGCGTCGGGCGCGCAGAAGCCGCTGCACAAGGACCTGCCGGTCAACGACCCGCGCCAGTGCCCCTACTGCGAGGGTGACCCGGCACGGATGGAGGCTGCGGGGATCGTGAGCCACGGCGGCTTCGAGTTCGCGAAGGGCACCACCAAGAGCGTGGACGAGGACCTCGCGGGCTTCGAGGTCTTCTGGATCGAGACGCGGCACCACGAGATCGGACTGGAGCTCGCGCCGTACAAGATCTCCGCGAAGGAGCGCGAGGACCTGGACGCCGAGCTCGCCGAGCTGCGCACGGTCCTGCCGGCCATCCCCGAGAAGCTCCGCAGCATCGATCCCTGGCTGCGCGCGCACCTCTACGCCGCGCGCATGGAGCGGCTCTACGCGTGGACCCTGGAGACCCTGGGCAAGACCGAGGAGACCTTCCCCGCCGAGGCCAGCGACACCTTCGATCCGGCGAAGGGCTACTTCGGCCTGGGCCCGCACCTCGGGATGAAGGACAAGTACGAGGTGCTCGTCCTGACCTCCAAGGCGAACTGCAACCGCTGGCTGCGGGAGACCTTCGGCATCCTCACGCAGAACGCCCAGCGCTGGCATGTGACGGACCGGGGGACCCTGATGGTGATCACGCACCTGGACCAGGGCAGCCTGCGCGTGGACGAGGCCCTGCACGGGCACCTCGTGTTCAACCAGGTCCAGAACTTCCTCAACGGCTACAAGCACTTCTCCTACGAGAAGCCCATCTGGCTGCTGCAGGGCATCGCCCACTGGGCCGAGCGCCAGGTCTCCACCAAGTACAACACCTTCGACGGCGGCGAGGGCGCCGCCGCCGAGACCACGCGCAAGGAGAACTGGGAGCCGCCCACGCGCAAGCTGGTGGCGGCGGACGAGTCCCCAAGCCTGGGCGCTCTCATCCGCATGAAGAGCCACGGCGAGCTTGACCTCGACCGGCACTTCACGACCTGGTCGATGGTCGACTACCTGCAGCGCGAGCACCCGGGCTCTATCGGCAAGATGCTCGACTCCGTCAGCGGCCTCCTGACGCCCGAGTTCATGCCCGACGGCGGCCGCGTGGAGGAGGCGACGCGAGATGCCTTCCGCGAGCACCTCGGGATGACCACGGTGGCCTTCGAGCAGCGCTGGAAGGCGTGGGTCCTGGAGACCTACTCCACGAAGTAGCCGCAGCGGCAGCGGCAGCGGCAACACCAGCGGCAGTGGCCGCGGCCCGCCCTGCTCACTGTGTGACCAGCATCGGCCCGTGCGGATGGCCGTCCAGGGCCGGATGGACCATGAGGAAGGGCAGGGAGGCCTCCCCCTCCACGGAGCGCACGGTGAAGTCGAGGCGCCCGACCTCGGGCAGGTCCACCACCAGGCGCCGGTCGGGGTCCCCGCCGCGCACGATCGACCGGTGCGCCACGCCTTCGGTCGTGGTCAGGACGAGCTCCGCCGCGCCCTCGAAGTCGGGCATCGGCCGCAGCGTCGCCTCGAAGCGCCGAATGGCGCGCTCGGGCACGAAGGCGAGCTCGGCGGACCCGCCCTCCCCGTCTCCCGGTCGCAGCAGGGCATGCGGCAGGTCGTCCTCGCCGAAGCTGGCGTAGGGGTAGCGCTCCCAGCGCACGAAGGCGCCGGGCCCGATCCGGTCCTGGCGGTCGCTGTCGTGCAGCACCAGTGAGGGGCCGTCGAAGGCCCCGCGCAGGCCGCGCTCGAGGGCAAGGTGGGTCAGCTCGTTCCCCAGGGCCGTGTAGTGTCCCTTGCCCACCTTGCCGGTCACGAAGTACTCGTCCAGCGAGCGGTCGTAGAGCTCCCAGTCCTGCTCGAGCTCCTCCCAGGCTCGGATCCAGGGAATCCCCTGACCTTCGAGGACAGCCTCGAGCCAGCGGAACCGATCCTCCTTGGTGGAGACGCCCTCATGCCGCTGCCGATCGCCGAACAGGAGCACGAAGCCCTCGAGCCCGAGTGCGTCCAGGCGGTCCTTCCACTCGAGCAGGCCCGCGGCCATCGCCACGCGCATGGTCTCGAGGCGCCCCTCGACCCCCGAGTCCGCGACCAGAGCCTCCTCGTCCATGAGCAGATTCACCTGGAGGAACCGCCAGCTCCACCAGGGAACCTCGAGGGGGGTCGCGGCGACCCCCGCCGCACGGTCGAGCGGGGCCGCCGGACGGGCGATGCGCACGCGCCGCTCCCCGTCGGCCTCCAGGACGGGCTTGGGAGCGCCGCGGTAGGGGAGCGTGCAGCGGTCCAGGTCGTCGTCGACCAGGATGCTCAGGACCACGATCGGATCGCGCTCGGCGAAGCGCTCCATCAGGTCGAAGGAGAGCAGGAGGGCCTGGTCGGTGCCGTAGCCGCCGACGCCGTAGTTCAAGAGCTCGTGGGTCAGACCGAAGGGCCCCTCCTCGAGAAGGTGCTCGTAGCACCGATCCGGGGCCCCCGAGCAGGCCGCGAAGGAGTCCCCCACCAGGAGCACGGGCCGCTGGTCGCCCAGCAGGGCCTCGTCCATGTGCAGCCGCGTGCCGGGCTCGAAGCGGCCGCTCGTCCAGCCGAGGACCGGATCCGGATCGTCGGGCTCGCCCAGCTCGTGGTGGCCGTTCAGACGCGCGCGCAGGACCCAGAACCTCGGGTCGTCCCCGGCAAAGTAGAGCTCGGGACGCCGCAGGCCGGTGCCCTCCGGGGCCCATTCGGGGTGGAAGAGCACCAGGCGGAACAGGCCCTCCAGCCCCAGAACGCTGGCCCCCAGCACCAGCAGGACGCGAAGGAGGGTGCGGCTTCCGGGGCGCTTCATGGGCTCGCGTGGGTCCTCCCGGGGGCCAGGGTCGGCACGCCGGTCGACGGGGGCCCCAGTCTAGGCCCGCCCCACGGCAGTCTCGACTGCCACAACGAGCGGCCAATTTGTCGCGACCGGTCGGTCAGATCTCGAATTGAAACCCCCTTCGCAGGGACGCGGCTATCCTCTGGAGGAGCTGGAATTCGGGGCCCTCGAACCCGCCCCAGCCGCCGCGGCTCCAGCCCCTGGAGACATCTGGTCGACAGGAAACCAGGGCCGCGGGCCGAAGAAACTCTCCCGCCCGCGTCAGCCTCCTCGGTCCTCCCACTCCCATGATCCAACGCAAGCAGCGCCTGGTGCTCTTCCTGCCCCACCGGGCAGACCCTGACCAGGGGATCCGCGTCGCGGCGGACCTGCTCCCGCTGGAGCTGCTCCAGATCGCGGCCCTGCCGGAGGCCAACGGCTACGAGGTGCACATCGTCGATGCCATGGTGCACGACGACTACATGGAGCGCCTGATGCAGCTCTGCGACGGCGCCCTGCTGTTCGCCAGCTCGTGCATCCTCGGCTTCCAGGTCGCCCACGGCGCGCGCGTTGCGAAGGCCATCCGCCAGCGCTACCCGGACCTGCCCATGATCTGGGGGGGCTGGTTCCCCTCGGTTGCGCCCGAGCTCTACTTCAAGGAGGGCATCGCGGACGCCGTCGGCCTGGGCCAGGGAGAGCTCACCTTCTGGGACGTGGTGCAGGCCCTCGACAACGGCGAGGACCTCGCCACGGTGCCGGGCCTCGTGGTCGAGCGTGACGGCAAGTGCGTCTACACCGACCACCGCGCGGTGGTCGGCTTCGACAAGATCCCGGACGCACCCTGGCACCTGATCGACTACGAGGAGTACGTCGAGCGCCAGCAGAACACCGGCGGCTACAAGCTGCGGCACAAGTACCCGGATCCCTGGGAGATGGACCCCAACGAGCCGGTCCGGGGCTTCAGCTACTACTCGAGCTTCGGGTGCCCGGAGCCCTGCACCTTCTGCTGCTCCCCCATCGTCACCGGCCGCCGCTGGAAGGCCATGCCGGGCGAGCTCCTCGCAGATCGCCTGCTGGAGCTGCACGACCGCTTCAACTTCAACGTGATGCGCTTCCAGGACGCCAACTTCGGCGTCGCGGAGAAGCGCTCCAACGAGTTCTGCAACCGCCTGATCGACGCGGGATCCAAGTTCTGGTGGTCCGGCTGCTACGAGATCGAGACGGTCCACCGCTACAAGCAGGAGTCGATGGACCTGATGCAGGAGTCCCGCTGCCACATGATCGGCGTCGGGGCCGAGGCGGGCTCCGCCGAGCAGCAGGAGAAGATCAAGAAGAACATCGATGTCGGCCACTTCGAGTACTCGCTCGGGGAGATGAACCGGCGCAACATCACGACGGGCCTGTCGTGGATCATTGGGTATCCGACCGAGACGCCCGAGTCGATGCTCGAGACCCTGCGCGTCGCCGCGGAGATGAAGTACCGCTTCCCGCGCTCGGCCTCGGACGTGTATCCGTTCCGGCCGATCCCCGGCACCGAGGACTTCGACAAGTCCGTCGAGATGGGCTACCGCCCGCCCACCGACCTTGAGGGCTGGGGTGCCATGCTCGAGTACCGCCTCGAGATCGATGACCTGCAGCTGCCCGAGGAGGTCATCCGCACCTGGCGCCGTTACGGCGTGGCGTCGACCTTCTACGACGGCCTGGCCAAGGAGGGTGCGGGCTGGGTCCGCGGCCTCATGCAGCGCATCAGCGGCTGGCGCCTGCGCAACAACAACTACGCGATGCCCATCGAGGGCCGCCTGTTCCACGCCTACGTCAAGGCAACGAACCAGACCCTGAAGAAGCCGCCCGTGGTCGCCGCGCCCTCGGACAACCTGGACCGCACTCCCGGGGTGACGCCCTCCGCCCCCCTCTGACCGATGATCCAACGCAAGAAGCGCATCGTCCTGTTCCTCCCCCACCGGGCCGACCCCGGCCGGGGCGAGCGGTTCAGCGCGGACCTGCTCCCGCTCGAGCTGCTCCAGATCGCCTCGGGGCCCGTGGCCGACGGCTACGAGGTCGTGATGATCGACGCGATGATCGAGGAGGACTACAAGGAGAAGGTCCTCGAGGCCTGCGACGGCGCCCTGCTGTTCGCCTCCTCCTGCATCCTGGGCTACCAGGTCTACGACGGCTATGTCGTCGCCAAGATGGTGCGGGAGCGCTTCCCCGACCTGCCGATCGTGTGGGGCGGCTGGTTCCCCAGCGTCACGCCCGAGATGTACTTCGAGTCGAACATCGCGGACGCGGTGGGCATCGGCCAGGGCGAGGTCACCTTCCGCGAGGTCGTGCAGGCCATCGACCACGGGACGCCCCTGGACGACGTGCCGGGCCTCGCGCTGCCGCGCGACGGCAAGACCGTCTACACCGCTCACCGCGATGTGGTCGGCTTCGACAAGCTCGAGCGCGTGCCGTGGGAGCTCCTCGAGTACGACCGCTACGTCGACCTGCAGCTGCGCCCCAGCTACAACCAGAAGGTCCGCCACCGCTTCCCCCTCCCGGGGCACTGGACGCCCGAGAACCCGCCCAAGGGCTTCTCGATGTTCTCGAGCTTCGGGTGCCCGGAGCCCTGCACATTCTGCTGCTCGCCCCTGGTGACGGGACGGCGCTGGAAGGCCATCCCTGGCAAGCAGCTCGCCGAGGAGGTGGCCGAGCTGCAGCAGCGCTTCGGGTTCGACGTGCTGCGCTTCCAGGACGCGAACTTCGGCGTCGCGGAGAAGCGCACGCGAGAGTTCTGCGAGACCCTCGTCGACCTCAACGTCCCGATCCACTGGAACGGCACGATCGAGATCGAGACGATCATGCGGTACAAGAAGGAGACCCTCGACCTCCTCGAGGAATCCAAGTGTCACCTGCTGTGGCTTGGGGCCGAGACCGGCACCAAGGACATGCAGGAGCGCATCAAGAAGTTCATCGACATCGAGAACATCCCGCGGGCGATCGGCGAGCTGGTCAAGCGCAACATCACGCCCGGCGCCTTCTGGATCATCGGCTACCCCGGTGAGACCCAGGAGTCCATGGAGGCCACGCTCAAGCAGGCCGCGCGGGTCAAGCACCTCTACCCCCTCTGCGGCTCAGACGTGTACCCGTTCCGGCCGATCCCCGGGACCGAGGACTTCCGCCAAGCCGTCGAGCTGGGCTACGAGGCGCCGCAGTCCTTCGAGGAGTGGGGCGGCTGCTTCGAGTACAAGTACAACAGCCAGAACACCGAGCTGCCCGAGTCGGTGCGCCACACCTGGCAGCGCTACAACAACACGGCGGCCATCTACGACATGCACGTCCAGGAGGGCCCCCTCTGGATGCGCAAGCTGCTCTCCAAGATGGCCGGCGAGCGCCTCAAGCGCGGCGCCTACGGCTTCCCCATCGAGCAGAAGCTCTACGACCTCTACGTGCGCCTCACCGGCCAGACCCAAGCCGGCGACCACGTGAGCCAGGAGTACGCCCAGCTCCAACCCGAGACCCACGCCCGCCTCGTCGAGGAGCACGGCGCGAGCGCCTGACCAGGCTGCGAGCGCCCCGGCGTCACGGCGCGAGCGCCTGACCACGCTGCGAGCGCCCCACCATCACAGCGCGAGCGCCTGACCAGGAACGCGACGGCGAGCGGCGCGCCTCCGACGACACGCGGCCCGAGCCTTTGGCTCGGGCCGCGCTGCATTGAGGCCAACCGTCCCCGTCTTCTTCTACGATCCCCCCGATGAAGCTGCTCACACCTTGGCTGCTGCTGTCGCTCGCCGCCTTCGTCGCCTTCGCCGCTAAGCCTTGGCAGGAGGAGGAGCCGCCCCTGACTCTGCGGATCTCAGGCTTGGGAGAGCCCCTTCTCGTCCAAGACGGGGAGCCGTTCACGGTGGAGGTCGGCGGCGAGAAGCGAGTCCTTCGAATCGAGGTGCAGGACACGCGCAAGCTGTGCACTCCGGAGGTCTGTCTCGAGTACCCCAGCGGCTTCGGGTTCGAGTACGACCCCTCGGAAGGCTCGGAGACTTGGACCCTCGACGGCAACGACGCGACCCTGCAGGTGCAGGTGAATCCGATCTCCCAGCGCCCCCAGGGATTCGCCAAGGACTACTTCGGCTTCCTGGCCGACCTGGGTGACGGGGAGGTCCTGGAGGAGGAGCCGAACGAGCTCGAGGTGGAGGGGCTGCGGCTGCGTGCCTTCCGGGCCGTGATGCCCTGGGGAGAACTGGAGTTCCGCTGCGACCTGTACGCCGTCCTCAAGGACGAGAAGGGCCGCTGGGCCACGACCTTCATCATCCTCCAGGAGGTGGCTGACCGCGGAGAGGCGGAGGCCACCGAAGTCAGCGAAGCCCGCGAGCTCTTGGCACGCACGCTTCGGGCGGCAAGGTAGTTCGCGGGCGAGTGGCCCCTCGGCCGCCCGCCGTCCCTGGCCGCAGTCAGGAGGGGCGCGACGCAGGCGCCGCGCCCCTCTCTGAAGGCCCCAACGGCGCGCTCTTCCTAGAGCTCTTTGATCGAGCCGAGCAGCTCGGTGAGCTTCTTCTTGCCGTCACCGAAGAGCATCATCGTGCTCGAGCGGTAGAAGAGGTCGTTGTCGACCCCGGCGTAGCCCGGCGAGAGGGAGCGCTTGACGATGATCGTGGTGCGCGCCTTCTCCACATCGAGGATCGGCATGCCGCCCAGCGGGCCGCTGGGGTCCGTGTGGGCCGCGGGGTTGACGGTGTCGTTCGCGCCCACAACAAGGGCCACATCGCACTCGCTGAATGCGCTGTTGATGTCATCCAGCTCGTACAGCTTGTCGTAGGGCACATTCGCCTCGGCGAGCAGCACGTTCATGTGCCCGGGCATCCGCCCCGCGACCGGGTGGATCGCATAGCGCACCTCCGTACCCTTGGCCTCCAGCTCGTCCGCGATCTCGCGCACCACATGCTGGGCCTGGCTGACCGCCATCCCGTAACCGGGTACGACAATGACCAGGCGCGCCCCGTCGAAGGTCATGGCGGCCTCGTCCGCCTCGTAGCCGCGGGCCGAGCGCTTCTCGCCCGAGCCGCCGCTGCCGGCTGCAGCGCCGTAGGCCTTAAACATCACGTCCTTGAAGGGACGGTTCATGGCCTTGCACATGATCCCGGTCAGGATCAGGCCGGCGGCCCCGACGAGCGAGCCCGAGATGATCAGGGCATTGTTCCCGACGACGAAGCCCGTGGCGCTGGCGGCCACCCCCGAGAGGGAGTTCAGGAAGGAGATCACGACCGGCATGTCCGCGCCGCCGATGGGCGCCACGAAGGCCACCCCCAGCAGGCAAGAGGTCACCGTCAGGGCAACCAGCCAGGTCGTGCTTGCGGGATCGCCGAACAGCATCCCGGCCGACACGACCGCTCCAGCGAGGAGCACCGCCTTAGCGGCATTGCCCCCGGGCAGGCCCAGCTTGTCGTTCCACTTGCCCGACAGCTTGAGCATGGCCACGACCGAGCCCGTCAGGGTGGTCCAGCCGATCAGGCTCGAGGCGCCGACGCCCACCAAGAAGACGGCGCGCCAGAGGGCGTATCCCGTGGCGAGCTCGCCTCCATCGGCCGCCGCCATCTCAGGCGCGAGCCGCACCAGCTCGGCGAGGCCCACGAGGGACGAGGCAGCGCCCCCGAAGCCGTTGAGCAGGGCAACGAGCTCGGGCATGCCCGTCATCTCGACGCGCTTGGCCATCAGCAGGCCGACCGCGCCGCCGGCGGCGAGACCAATGGCCACGAGGCCCCACTGGACCCCGCCCTCGCCGGCCTCGGCCTGCATCTGGATGACCGTGATCAGCACGGCCAGGAACATCCCCGCCGCGCCGAGCTGGTTGCCTCGCACAGCGGTGCGCGGTGAGCCCAGGCCCTTGATGCCCAGGATGAAGAGCGCGGCGGCCACGAGGTAGCCGAGGTCCGCGAGGTGGGTGATCTGGTCCATCTCAGCGCTCCTTCTTCTTGAACATCGCCAGCATCCGGCCGGTCACCAAGAAGCCGCCGACGACATTGATGGTCGCGAGGGCCAGGGCGAGGACGCCGATGCCCGCGGCGAGGCTGCTGCGTCCGCCCTCCATCGCCACATTCGCGGCGACCAGGGCCCCCACGATGGTGATGCCGCTGATGGCGTTGGCGCCGCTCATCAGCGGCGTGTGCAGGGTCGGCGGGACCTTCGAGATGAGCTCGAAGCCCAGGAAGATCGAGAGCACGAACACGGACAGGGCCGCGATCAGCACCTCGGGCGAGAGGGTGGGGAGCACGGCGATCATGACTGGGTCTCCTGCTGGGCCCCGAGGGCCTCCTGGACGCGGGGATGGACGATCGTGCCGTCCTTGCAGACGACCGCGCCGGCGAGGATCTCGTCCTCGAGGTCGATGGTGAGCGCGCCCTCCTCCACGATGAGCCCCAGCAGGGCCACGAGGTTCTGGGCGAACAGCTGGCTGGTGGTCGAGCCCACCGAGGCGGGCAGGTTGCTCGGCCCCAGGATGGTGACGCCGTTCACGACGACCTCCTCGCCAGGCTTCGAGTAGGCGCAGTTGCCGCCGCTGTCGGCGGCCATGTCCACGACCACCGCGCCGGGCTTCATGCCCTCCACGACCTCCTCGGTAATGAGGCGCGGGGCGCGGCGACCGGGCACCTGGGCCGTCGTGATGACCGCGTCTGCGGCCTGGATGACCTCGGCCATGAGCCTCGCCTGCAGGGCCTTCTGCTCGTCAGTGAGCTCACGGGCGTAGCCGCCGGCGTCCTGCTGATCGCCCACGCCCAGGTCGAACTCCACGAAGCGCGCGCCGAGGCTCTCCACCTGCTCCTTCGTGTCGGAGCGGATGTCGTAGGCCTCGACCACGGCGCCCAGGCGACGGGCTGTGGCAATCGCCTGCAGCCCCGCGACGCCCGCGCCGAGGATGAAGACCTTGGCCGGCCTCACGGTCCCGGCGGCGGTCATCATCAGCGGGAACAGCTTCGGGCTGGCGGTGGCCGCCATGAGCACCGCCTTGTAGCCGGCCACGTTCGCCATCGACGAGAGCACGTCCATGGCCTGGGCCCGGCTGATGCGCGGGACGAGCTCGAGGGCGATGCCGGTGACGCCGCGCTCCGCGAGCGCCGCCACGCCGGCGGGCTCACCGAGGGGGTTCATGGTGCTTGCGACGACCTGGCCCGCCTGGAAGCGCGCGGGGTCCGGGGCCTGCACGCCAAGCACGACCTCCGCGGACGACGCCTCCCCGGACACCTGGGCACCCTTGGCCTCGTACGCCGCGTCGAGGAAGCCGGAGGCGACGCCGGCCCCGGGCTCCACGAGCACCTCCACCCCAAGCTTCAGCAGCTTGGGCACCGCATCCGGAACGAGGGCGACGCGCGTCTCCCCCTCCCGGGTCTCCTTCAGGACTCCGATTCTCATGAGGGCCATCCCACGCGAAGGGCCTCGGACTGACCTCGATCGAGGCGCAGGCCGCCCCCCTCGCGCTCTCTGCATGTTCCCGACCGCCAGGGGCGGGGGCAACAGGATCTCGGGGTCTCCTTGCCCTAGCGCGCCCGGTCAAGGGGGAGCGGCGCCCCGCTCGGCCCGGAGTAGCCCAGCGCTCTTAGGACCGTAGGGTCGCTGGCCCGGATCGAACTGGAGACTGCTCCCCGGATTCTCCAGGAGTCCAACTCAGCCTCGAGTAGCTGCCTAGCCTGCGGCATCCTGCTGCTCAGGTCTTTCAGACCTGCAGGGTCCTCGGCCCAGGAGGTGAACATAGGTCGCCGCCCCTCTGCTCGCCCCACGGCCGTGGGGAGAATCAGCTTTAGTCCAGACG